>NZ_CAIKKU010000074.1 GCF_903828115.1 uncultured Thiodictyon sp.
ATGGTCTGGAAACGCTGGCGGATGCCGACGGCATCGTGCCCATCAGCCCCGCCAAAGGCGAAGGCCCCGCCGCCGAACGCCTGCGCGAACTCCTCGCCCGCGCCTTTGGTGCGGATTGGAACGCCGCCCGGCTGGAAGAATTGCTCGCCCAGGTGGATTATGCCGGCGCCTCGCTGGAGGACTGGCTGCGCAACGGCTTCTTCGAGCAGCATTGCAGGCTCTTCCACAACCGCCCCTTCATCTGGCACCTCTGGGACGGCCATAAGAGCGGATTCAGCGTGCTGGTGAATTATCACAAGCTCACCCATGCCAATCTGGAAAAGCTGACCTATTCCTACCTTGGCGATTGGATTCGCCGCCAGCAAGCCGCCGTGGAGGCGGGGGAAGCCGGCAGCGACGCCAAATTGCAGGCCGCCAAACAATTGCAGGCCACGCTCAAGCTCATCCTGGAAGGCGCGCCGCCCTACGACCTCTTCGTCCGCTGGAAGCCGCTGTCGCAGCAGGCCATCGGCTGGCAGCCCGACCTCAACGACGGCGTGCGGATGAACATCCGTCCCTTCATGCTTGCCCCGGATGTAGGTAAGAAAGGCGCCGGCATCCTGCGCACCAAGCCCAACATCAAGTGGGAAAAGGATCGCGGCAAGGAGCCCGTGCGCGAGAAGGCCGAGTTTCCGTGGTTCTATGACGGCGGTATTTTCACCGGCAACCGGGTGAACGACGTACATCTGACGAAACAGCAGAAGGAGAGGAGTGCCTCATGACGCAAGAATCTGCGGTCACCAACGCTGCCGATGCAGTGCCGCCGGCTGGGGAGGCGGACGTTCTGCTGACGGAGGTGCGGGAGCTGATCCTGTCGGCACGCCAATCTGTCGCGCAAGCAGTCAACTCAACGTTGACCATGCTCTATTGGAAAATCGGCAGACGGATTCGGCAGGACGTGTTGCAATCCAAGCGGGCCGGCTACGGTGCGCAGATTGTCGCCGCGTTGGGGCGACAATTGGAGCGGGACTTCGGGCGGGGCTTCGGCGAGAAGAACTTGCATCGGATGATTCAGTTTGCGACTGTTTTTCCTGACGAAAACATTGTCGCCGCACTGCGGCGACAATTGGGTTGGACTCACTTCAAGGCCATCATCGCCATGGACGATCCACTCAAACGCGACTTCTACGCCGAAATGTGCCGCATGGAGCAGTGGAGCACGCGGACCCTGAATCAGAAGATTCAGTCGATGCTCTTTGAGCGAACAGCGTTGTCGAAGAAGCCGGAAAAATTGATGGCGGCGGAGCTGAAGAAGCTGCGCGAGGAAGACAAGTTGTCGCCGGACCTGGTTTTCCGTGACCCCTATCTGCTGGACTTTCTGGGGCTGAAGGATACCTACGCCGAGAAGGATCTGGAGGCGGCGATCCTTCGCGAGATCGAGTCATTCATCCTCGAACTCGGCGTCGGCTTTTGCTTCGTCGCCCGGCAGAAACGGATGCAGATCGATGGCCGCGACTATTACCTCGACCTGCTTTTCTACCACCGCAAGCTGCGCCGCTTGGTGGCGATTGATCTAAAGATCGGCAACTTCGAGGCGGCGGACAAGGGCCAGATGGAGCTTTACCTGAGCTGGCTCAAACGCTACGAATGCGAGCCGGACGAGGCAGAGCCCTTGGGCATGATCCTTTGCGCGGGCAAGAGCGACGAGCATGTGGAGCTGATGGACCTGCAACGAAGCGGCATTCATCTGGCCACCTATCTCACCCAACTGCTGCCTAAAGAGCAACTGGAACAGAAGCTGCACGAGGCGGTCCGGCTGGCACGGCTGCGGCTGCAAACTATGCCCGCCGGAACCATCGAGGACCCGTTGCCATGAGTGAGACACTCGCCCAACGCTTGGCGGCGGCCCTGCGGACCACCGCCCAGTCCTACGCTGCGGGCGATCAGGTCGCGCCCTGCGCGGTGCTCTGGACCGATCCCGAGCGCTTGTGGGAGGGGGTGATGGCCGAGCTTTCTGCGCTGCTGCCGGAACTGTTTCTGCTCGGCGCTTATGCCCCGGCAAGGCGCACCGGGCCAGCGCTATGGCTACGCTGCATCGAGGCGCGCGTGGTTGACGGTGCCCCGCCGGCGGGGACCACGCCGATCCTGTACCTGCCGGGCATCAGCCGCGACCAGTTGCGCACCGCGGAGGACTGCCCCCAGGACGTGGCCGCCCTGGTGGAGTTGCAGTATCGCGGGGCGATGTGGCTGCATGTGAACGGTAAGGAATGGACTCCCTATGCCTTCTTGGTTTCAAAACACGGTGGGCTCGATCTCGATGTGGCCAAGGATCAGGCGACGCTCGATGCACTGGCCGGCGCGCTCCCGGCCCTGATGACGGAGCCGATTGCCGCGCTGCAGGGCCGGCGACTGGATTCGGAGTTTTTCAATGCCTTGGTGGCACCGGATGCGACCGGGCTGCTGCTGCGTTGGCTGAGCGATCCAGAGGTCTTCAAACAACGCCGCTCGGATGCGGAATGGAAGGCCTTCTGCCAGCAGAGCAAGGCGGATGCCGGCTTTGATCCAGTCAAGGACGGCCCCCTGAAGGCGGCGGGCTTGCTCGCCGCGCGGATGAATTATTGGGGCAAGGTGTGGCACCGTTTCACCGAGGCGCCGGCGAATTGGCCCGGCATCGCGCAGTGGCTGACGCGGGCCACACCGAAGAGCCCCGGCCTGTTCGATTCCGCCGAGGTCTGGCCGACCCTCAATGAAAGCGAAGAGCGAAAGTTGCAGCAGGCGTTGGCGTCGCTGGTCGATCGGCCTCAGGATGAGGCGATCCGCCGGGTGGCTGAACTGGAGGCGCGGCACGCGCAGCGGCGCGCTTACCCGTGGCAAGCACTCGGGCTCAGCCCACTGGCAACGGCACTGGGGCCGCTGGCGCAACTGGCCGGGCTGTGCCAGAGTGCACCCGGCGCCGCGACCCCGGATGCCTATGCCGCGGCTTATGCCAGCGACGGCTGGCGGGTGGACGCCGCCGCCCTGGCCACCATGGCGGCCTGCGGCTCACCAGAGCAGCATGGTGCGGTGCTGGGGACCCTGCGCGCGATCTATCTGCCGTGGCTTGAGCATTGCGCCCGCCACCTGCAACAGCTCATTCACGCGCATGGACAGGCGGTATCCAAGCGGGCCGAACCCATCGCAGCGGCGGCGGGGCGGCTCGTGGTCTTTGCCGACGGGCTGCGGATGGACGTGGCCCGGCAGTTGGCCGAGAAGCTGGCGGCGGCGGGGATCGCATCGACGCTGGATTGGGAGTGGTCGGCCATCCCGTCGGTGACGGCCACCGCCAAGCCCGCGGCGTCACCCGTCGCGGATGCGGTTCAGGGCGGCGACGCCAGCGATGAGTTCGCCACCCGGCTGGTTTCCACTGGGCAACTCCTGACGCAGGAGCGTTTTGTGGCCGCCCTGAAGGATCGCGGATGGCAGGTCCTGGGGTCGGACGAAACCGGGGACCCTGCCGGTTCGGCCTGGACCGAGGCCGGCGCGCTCGACCGGCGCGGTCACACGGAGGGCTGGAAGCTGGCGCGCAGCGTCGCAGCGGAAATCCGCGATCTGGTCAGCCGGATCGGCGCACTGCTCAAAGCGGGCTGGACCGAGGTGGTGGTGGTGACCGATCACGGCTGGCTGCTGGTGCCCAATGGCCTGCCGAAGGTCGAACTGAAGGCCTTTCTGACGGAAACCCGCTGGAGTCGTTGCGCCGCGTTGAAGGCGCAGGCGCAGACCGATACGCTGGCGTTCAAGTGGCACTGGAGCCCCGCGGTCATGATGGCCAGCCCGCCGGGCGCCGGCAGCTTCCGCGCCGGCATCGAGTATTCCCATGGCGGGGTGTCGCTCCAGGAAATGGTGACCCCGGTGCTGCGCGTGACGGCCGCGCGACCGGAGGGGGCTGCGGCACGGTTGCTGGAGGCCGAGTGGACCGGGGCCAAGTGCCGCCTGTTGGTCGGCGGAGATTGTAGCGGCGTGCGGGTGGATGTCCGTACCAGTCAATCCGACGCCAACACCTCGCTGCTCACGGACAAGCAGGCGCGCGAGACCACGCCCGACGGCAAGGTGACGGTGTTTCTCGAAGACGATGCGGACATCGGCAGGCTGGCCGAAATCGTGCTGTTGGATACTTCCGGGCAGGTGATCGACTCCCTGCCCACCACGCTTGGGAACGGTTCACTAATAAGTTAAACAGGTCCATTAGGAAATGCTTTTTGCGCCGTTGTCGTTGTCGTTGTCGTAATCGAGGTTATCGGAGCGCCCCGGATTCCCTCGCATGCCAAATTGCAGCGATTCTCCGATTACGATTACGATTACGATTACGACAACGACAGCCACAACGATAACGACAACCACAACGACATCGACATCGATATCATGAGCCAACCACTGGACGCCATCGATCGGATCGCCACCAACGCCTTTGAAGGCTACGTGGTGCGCAAGGACCTGGTGCGCAAGTTCAAGGGGCAATACCCGGTCCCCACCTACGTGGCCGAGTTTCTGCTGGGGCGCTATTGCGCCTCGGTGGACGAGGAGGAAATCGCCGAGGGTCTCAGGATTGTCGAACGGCAGCTCGGCGAAAAGACCGTCCGCGCCGGTGAACAGGAGCTGTTCAAGGCGCGCGCCAAGGAAAAGGGGCATGTGAAGCTGATCGATATCATCACCGCGCGGCTGGATGCCGGGTCCGATTCATTCGTGGCAAGCTTGCCGAGCCTGCAATTGAAGGACGTGCGCATCAGCGAGGCGATGGTCCACGCCAACGAGCGCATGTTGACCGGGGGCTTCTATGCCGAGGTCGAACTCGCCTACGACCCGACCATCGCCCAGGAGAAGAATGGGCGCCCGTTCGGCATCGACTCGCTGCGCGAGATACAGTTGTCCAAGCGCGACGTGCTACCCGCGCTCTATCGGGGCCGGGAGGCGTTTGCCACGCAGGAGTGGACGGACTTCCTGATCCGCGGCATCGGCATGGAGCCGGAGCAGCTCAGCCCCCGTGCCCGCGACCTGATGCTGCTGCGGATGGTGCCGTTCGTGGAGCGCAATTACAATCTGGTGGAACTCGGGCCCCGCGGCACCGGCAAGAGCCACCTGTTCCAGCAGGTCTCGCCCTATGCCCACCTGATCTCGGGCGGCAAGGCGACGGTCGCACGCATGTTTGTGAATAACGCGAACGGTCAGCGCGGGCTGGTCTGTCAGTACGACGTGGTCTGCTTCGATGAGATCTCCGGCGTCTCCTTCGACCAGAAGGATGGCGTGAACATCATGAAGGGCTACATGGAGTCCGGCGAGTTCAGTCGCGGCAAGGAGAGCATCCGCGCCGATGGCGGCGTGGTGATGGTGGGCAACTTCGAGGTGGACGTGCAGCATCAGCAGCGCGTGGGCCACCTGTTCGGGCCCCTGCCGCCCGAGATGCGTGACGACACGGCCTTCATGGACCGCATCCACGCCTATCTGCCCGGCTGGGATCTGCCGAAGGTCAACCGCGACCTGCTGACCAATCACTTCGGCCTGGTCAGCGACTTCCTGTCCGAATGCTGGAACCAGTTGCGGCGCCAGAGCCGGCAGAGTGTCCTTCAGGGGCGCCTGCACCTGGGGGGCGCCCTGAGTGGACGCGACACGACCGGCGTCCAGAAGACCGTCAGCGGCCTGATCAAGTTGGTATCGCCGAATCCCGAGACCCCCGTTTCCGACGAGGTGCTCGAATGGGCGTTGCGCCTGGCGCTGGAGTGCCGCCGGCGGGTCAAGGAGCAACAAAAGCGCATCGGCTCCGCCGAGTTTCGCAACACCCAGTTCAGTTATACGATCGGTGACGACGGGGTGGAGAAGTTCGTGGCGACGCCCGAGCTTTACAGCGAGAACAGTATCGGTAGCGATCCGCTGCCGCCGGGACAGGTCTGGGTGATTTCCGGCGGTGGCGGCGACGAAAACCCCGGCTTGTATCAAATTGACATCGCCGAAGGCCCGGGTAGCGGGGTGAAGATTCTGAACCAGCCGGCGCCGCCGCCGTTCAAGGAGAGCGTTCGGTGCGCCGAGCACAACCTCTACGCGCGGGCGAAGGAGCTCGTTGGTGAGCGCGAACCTCGTCAGCACGAGTTCACGGTTCAACTGCGGGCATTCGACAGCGCCAAGAGCGGTTCCGCGGTCGGCGTCGGCGTACTGCTCGCACTGTGCTCGTCGCTCCTCCAAAAAAGCATCAAGGGCGGATTCGCTGTCACCGGCGGCCTGAATCTGGGCGGCTCACTCGAAACCCTCTTCAACCCCGTGGCCGTCGTTGAAACGGCCATCGAGAAGGGCGCCGGCAGCATCCTGATGCCGATCAACAGCCGGCGGCAATTGAATGACCTGCCCGACGAGCTGGCGGCCAGGATTACCATCCACTACTACCTCGACGCCCGCGATGCCTTGCTGAAGGCCTTAGCGATCTGATTGGCGTTGACGTGATCAGGCCGACATTGCGCAGGCCGTTGCCGCCATCCCGCAACGGCCTGCGCGGTTGCTAGGGAACGGCCTATTTCGCGTCGGCGGCTTTCGCCACGCCCTCTTCGAGTTTCTTGATGTCCGCGGGCGAGAGCTCCGGACGATCGACCTTGATCGTCAGCTTCACGAGCTTGGCGGTCAGCGGGAAGGGCGGCCGGTAGTCCGCGTCATTCACGCCGGTCAGGGTATCGGAGCCGATGTCGAATGACTCGTCCCATTGCAAGATCATCGGCAGCGTCTTCTCCATCCGCTTGGTAGCGACCGCCTTGCCGTCGACCTTGAGTGTTCCGGTACCGGGCCGGCCGACGCCGCTGAAGTTGTTGAGCGCCAAGGTACCGGCGCCCAGGCCCTCGTATTGGAAGTCGAATTCAAGGGTGTGGGGACCGGGGGTCAGCGCGTCCGGACCTTCCCATTTCAAACGCTCCAGGTCGACCAGGTTCCACAGAAAGACCGGCTTGCCCCCGAGCAGGTAGAAGCCGTAGCCGGCGAAGCGCCCGCCCGAGGTCAGGATCATGCCCTCGGCACCGCCTTGCGGAACCTCGATTGCGGCGGTAATGGTGTAAGAGGCGTTGAGCAGCATCGGCGAGTCGCCCTGGGGCAGGCCGGTCATCGGCCGCGTATAGACAAACTCGGTGCGTCCCGCGGTGATGTTCGGGCGCGGGGCCACGATCCGGGCCGCCACCGAGGCATCGAGCGGGAAGACCTGGTGCTTCTTCGCCTCCGCGACGAACATCTGCTTCAGGTCCTTGACCTTCTCCGGGTGCTTTGCGGCGAGGTCCTCGCTCTGGGTGAAATCGCGGCTCAGGTCGTAGAGTTGAAACTCCTGGTTGTTCAACGGATCCGGGTTGGCCGGACCGAAGGCCTCCCAGGGCGCGCGATTGACCTTGGTGCCGAGCAGCCAGCCGTCATGGTACAGGGCCCACTGGCCCATCATCTCAAAGTACTGGGTCTTGTGGCGCGACGGCGCCTTGGCATTGGCCGCATCGAAGGTGTAGGCAAAGCTCGTGCCCTCGATCGGCGCTTGCTTGATGCCATCGACGACCTCGGGCGCACTGAGGCCGGCCGCCTCCAGGATGGTGGGGACCACGTCGATCACATGGACGAACTGCTCGCGCAGTGCCCCCTTGTCCTTGATGCGGGCCGGCCAGGATACGACCATGTTCTGATTGGTGCCGCCGAGTCGGGAGGCGTTCTGCTTGAACCAGTCAAACGGCGTGTCGAAGGCCCAGGACCAGCCGGCGGACATGTGGTTGTAGGTCTGCTCGGTGCCCCAGACGTCATACCACTTGAGTTGCATCTCAGCAGGCATGTTACTCACGCCGTTGAACCACGCGACTTCGTTGGGCGTCCCGAGCGGCCCGCCTTCGGCGCTGGTGCCGTTGTCGCCGTTGATGTAGATGACGAGCGTGTTGTCGAGCTTGCCTAAGTCCTGAAAGGCCTGAATCACCCGCCCGATCTCGTGATCGTTATAGGCGGCGAAGGCGGCGAAGACCTCCACCTGGCGGATAAAGAGCCTCTTCTCGTCCGCGGTGAGTTTATCCCAGGGTTTCAGGATCTCGGCGGGCCAGGGGGTCAACTGGGCATCCTGCGGGATCACGCCAAGCCGCTTCTGGTTGGCGAAGATGCGCTCGCGCAGCTTCTCGTAGCCGTCGTCGAAGAGATGCATGGCGTGGACCTTGTCCACCCATTCCTTCATCGGGTGGTGCGGCGCGTGGGTGGCGCCGGGGGCGTACTTGATGAAGATCGGTCGATTCGGGTCGGTCTGGTGGATGCGCGTCATGTAGTCGATCGCATCGTCGGCCATCGCGGTGACCAGGTTCCAGGTGCCGGGCGCCTTGCCCTCGAAGGGGTAGATCTGGGTGGTGTTGCGGAACAGGTTCGGCTGCCACTGGTTGGAGTCGCCGCCGACGAAGCCGTAGAAGTATTCAAAGCCCATGCCGGTCGGCCACTGGTCGAAGGGCCCGACCTGGCTGGCGGCGAAGGCCGGGGTATTGTGATCCTTGCCGAACCAGGAGGTGGCATAGCCGTTGTCAAGCAGGATGCGCCCGATGGTGGCCTTGTCCTTGCCGATGATGCTGTTGTAGCCGGGAAATCCCGTGGACTGCTCCGAAACGACGCCGAAGCCGGCCGAGTGGTGGTTACGTCCGGTGATGAGCGCCGCCCGGGTCGGCGAGCAGAGCGCAGTCGAGAAGATGCGGTTGTAGCGCAGGCCCTCGTTGGCGATGCGGTCCATTGAGGGGGTGGGGATGACGCCGCCGAAGGTGCCCGGCACGCCGAAGCCGGCGTCGTCGGTGATGATCAAGAGCACGTTGGGCGCGCCCTTGGGCGGCACCACGCGCGGCGCCCACCAGGGCTTGGATTGCAGGGCGTCGTCCTTGATGACGCCGCCGAACTTGGGGTCGGGCGGCGGCAGTTGATTGCCGGGGATGGTCGTGGTGGCACCGGGCGAGCCCGGCGTGCCGGTGACCTGCTGGGCATGGACGGGCGCGACGCCGACCATCGCGATGGCGATTGCCGCAGGCACGATTGTTCTCAAGTATTTCAGCATCGGTAGCTCCTCCGAATCCGATCGTATTGATGTGGTTTTCAACTTCGGCGCTTCATTCTGCCGTTCATACGGAGACGTACTGTAAGCGTCTTCCCGTAATCTCAGAAACCTCGCTACGACAATAAGTTACGAAAGACTGGCCGGACGGGGCAAAGGCCCCGCCCGGCGCGGCGGACTATTTCTTCAAGTCCTCGACCGCCTTCTGCTCTGCCGCCGCTCTGCCTTCCATGCCGCCCGCGACCGCGGCGGCGTCGACCGACTCCTGAGTCTTCAGTTTGGCGGCACGCTCATTGGCCGCGGTGGGGTCTGCTTTGGCCTTGGCCCGCGCCGCGGCGGCCTCTTTCGCCAGCTTGTCCGCCTGGCCTTGGAGGCTGTCCGCCAGCATCGGCTGAAGTGACCCGCGAGCGCGGGCCGCCACAACTGTTCAGCGGCGCAAGCCGGCGCGGTTCACCCCGCCATTTAGATTTCCTGGTTTTGGTGCGGCAACCGCGCGTGCCGCTGGTGCCACCGGCGCCTTGGCGACCGGGCGTGCGACACAGCCCTTCGGGACGCCTACCGTCTTACAATAAACGACGGCGCTTGCGGGCGCGGCGGCGAAAACGAAGCCAATGGCCAGCACGGTAGATGCAATCGATCGGTTCATCAGTGACTCCTGCGTGTGGTGGACGATTACCAACGGATGCTGACCCCCAGGCCCGGCCCGGAGAGTGTCAGCTTCGCGTCATTGCCGGTGAAGTCATACCCGAGGGCGCGCCAGGCCAGGGTGACGGCGCCCCAATCGAAGCGATACCCCAGACCCAGGAGGGCCTGCCAGGTCCAGTTCGAGGTGCCGGCCCCGACGTCCGCGTAATAGGGTACGAACCAATGGCCGCCCGCGAATCGGACCTGGCCGCGGACGCCGACGATCCCATCCCATACCTGCCGGTCCATGGCTGCCTGGTGGTTGCGCAGGTAGCGCCCCTGCGCGTCCTGCAGGGATAGGGTGAGGTCGCTGCTGAGGTCGAGGAAACGCGCCGTTCTATCAAACTTACAAATTCATGCGTAAACATGAATAAAGTTGACTTCCTGCTTCACGGGGGCCGGTTTCACGCGGACCTTGCGGCCCGCGCCAGCGCCCTCCCCTCCACAGGCAGACACCGCGGAACTCGCGGCG
>NZ_CAIKKU010000075.1 GCF_903828115.1 uncultured Thiodictyon sp.
CCCCGGGGGGGCGGCGCGGCGAGTCGCTAAGGCACGGCCTTCTGCGGCTTGGCAGTATCCTCGACGATCTTGCTCAGATCGGCCGGGGTCAGCTTCTCGTCATAGATCCCGGCGCCGACCTGGATGTCCGATTTGAACGAGACCGGGGCGCTGTGGACGTAGGAGATCTTGCGTGAGGCCTTCGCCTCGCCCGGCTTGGGCCACCAATACTCAACCCAGCCGCCATTCGGATTGTCGCTCGCCTTGCACATCTCCTGGAACAGCGCCGTCCCCTTGTCGTCGCGCATCTGCAGGATGGGCTTGCCCACCAGGTCGGGGCGCAGGGGATGGGCGATCATTACGTCGTCGCGGCAGCTATAGACGAACACATAGCTGTCTTTCCACACCCAGCGGGCGTCCTTGTTGTTGTTGAAATCGGCAAAACCGGCCAGGCCCTTTTCGTTCAGGTACTGGGCGGCCTCGCGCACCTTGGCCATGACCTCCGTGGCGGAGGCGGCGGTGGAGGTGGAGGTGGAGGAGTCTTGGGCCCAGCCGACGGCGGGGGCGACCCCCAGGGTCAGTACCAAACCGGCCAGGGCAAACTGCGTTTTTCCCATTGTCTAGTCCTCTCGAGTCGAATGTTCTTGATCGGGGTTACGGCAGGCGGGAGCGGCGCGACGCCGGACTCAGGCCCAGGGCTTGCCCGCGGGCAGGAGTTCGCGCCCGTAGAGCTCATTCAGGATAATGCGGGCCATCATGTACCAGGCCATCAGCGCGCAGGCGATCAGGGTGTAGCCCGCCACCACGGTCATATCGGGATAGCCGAAGTGCGCCAAGTCGAGCAGGATGAAGCCGGCCAACAGCAAGGTAAAGGTCAGGGCCATGGCGCCGTGGATGCGTAGCGAGCCGACCCAGAGGATCGCGGTGAACAGGGTCCAGGCGACCAGGAACCAGCCCACGTCCGCCGTGCTCGCCTTGAAGAGATCGAACTTGTTCGCGATCAGCATCAGTGCCAGCGCGATCCAGAAGGCGCCGTACGAGGTGAAGGCGCAATAACCGAAGTTGTTGCCGGTCTTCTGCTCCTGAAGCCCGGCGATGAGTTGTGCCAGGCCGCCGAAGATCAGCCCAAGCCAGACCACCGGCCCGATGCTGGGCATCCAACCCACGTTGTGGAATTGCAGCACCAGCGTGGTTAGACCGAAGCCGGCGAGGCCAACCACCGCCGGGTTACCGAGTTTTTGTTCTGCCATTGTGTCATGCCCAAGTGCTAAAAAGAGGAAGAGAGGCCCCCGCGCGGTGGCGGGGCGGGCGGATGTTACCCGATATCCGCGGGCAGTGCAGGTGTGACGTGAGGGGTCCAGGCGTTTTCGGTGCGGCGCCGGCACCGGCGCACCATGAATAACCAAATATGCTGATTTTCTTATGGAACCCCAGTCGGGCCCGGGCTGGATCAGGCAGGCGCAATGGCCCCCGGTACGGCGTCGCCTGAACCACGCGCCCGGCTGGTAAGATCGCGCCAAACCAACGTCGAGACGGAGACCCTGATGCCTTGGATTGAGATCGCCCCCGGGCTGCCGCTGCCCTTCCGCCGACCGGCCCTGGCGCTGGCCGCATGGCGGTCCTTGCAGTGAGCGACCCCCGCCCGCTGGCCGCGGCGCCGCAGCCGCGGCGGCCCTTTACCGGGCTCGTCGGCGCCGTCGAGGGGCTTGGACTTGCGGCCCTCACCCTGGTGCGCCTGCTGGGGCTGTATCTGCGCATCCTGGCCGGCCGGGCGCGGCTCGACGTGCCGGCCTTTGCCGCGGCGTTGCGCCAATCGGGGCTGTCGATCCTGCCCGCCATCACCCTGGTCACGCTGGCGGTGGGTGCCATCCTGGGTCAGCAGGCCGGCTCCTTCCTGCGGCGCTTCGACGTGCCGGAGTTGCTGCTGCTGTCCACCACCTATGCGGTGGTGATGGAACTGGTGCCGCTCCTCGTCGGCATTCTGGTGGCCGGGCGCGCCGGGGTGGATCTCGCGGTACGGCAGGCGAACCTGTCGGTCAGCGGCGAGGTGGACGGGCTCCTGGCCATCGGCATCGATCCCATCGCCTACACCCTGGGTCCGACGCTGCTGGCGATGCTGATCATGAGCTTCGCCTTTGCAGTGTGGGGGGGCCTCATGACCTTCACCGCCGCCTTCCTGTGGCTGTCGCTGGAGACGACGGTGCCGCCGGCCCTGTTCCTGGACGCCTTCACCAGTGTCATCGCGCCCGCGGACCTGCTGCAGGCGATCGGCAAGCCGCTGCTCTTCGCGCTCTTGATCGGCCTGATCGCGACGGTCAACGGCACCGCCGCCGGGCGTGACCCGCAGGGGGTCGGGGCGGCGGCCACGCGCACCATGATCGGGGCCGTGGCCGCGATCCTGCTCGCGGATCTCGCGGTCATTGTGCTGACGGGCCGGTGACCATGACCAATGCCTTGGAACTGTCCGGGGTCTTCCAGCACGTCGGGGGGCGCTGCGCCCTGGAGGCCATCGATCTGGCGGTGCCGCAGGGGTCCTGGCTGCTGCTCGTCGGCCGCAACGGGGCCGGCAAGAGCCTGTTGACGCGCCTCGTCCTGGGGCTCGACGCGCCGTCCGCCGGCCGGGTCCGCGTCCTGGGCCAGGACCTGCAGGACCTGCCGCGGGGGGCCTTGGCGGCACTGCGCGGGCGCCTGGGTGCCGTGCTGCAAGGCGGCGCGCTGCTGGAGGGGCTGAGCGTCATCGAGAACCTGGTCCTGCCGCTGCGCGCCCGGCCCGGCGGGCGGGCGCAACTGGCGCGGGCGGCCCGGCTGGTCATCGCCACGCTGCGCCTGGACGGACTGGAGAATCACCCGCCCCGCTCACTCTCATTGGGACAACGCCGCCAGGTCGAACTGGCCCGGGCCCTGATCCACCGGCCGGATCTGCTGGTGTGGGATGGACTGAGCGACGGGCTGGACCCGGCCGCCGTGCGCGACACCCTGGAGGTCCTGCGGGCGCAGCGGGGCAATCGCCCCCTGACCCTGATCGCCACCGACAACCGCGCGGACGCCTTAGGCGACGGCTGCGACCAGGTCGCGGTGCTGGAGCGCGGGCGCCTCATCTTCGACGGGTCCCCGGCGGCCCTCACCGCGGCCCTGCCGCAGCGGCTCGATTTGCGCTATGTGCTGACCGGCAGGCCTTAGGGCGGATGCCCGCGAGGGCGATCCGCCATCTTCCTCAAAATCAGTGGTCAGAGGTCAGTGATCAGGATGGGGCTTTCTCGGGCTGGAGGGCGCTTTCGCCTCGTCCCGAACGGCTATATCTCGGGCGGGACGGGGCATTCGAGACTGTGAAAGTATTATGCTATTGTAAATAATAGATATTTCTCAGCGCGCCGAGGCGAAATCGGGGCGAAATCGGCACAAAATAGCAATTTGCGGCGCTTTTGGCTCGAAACCGCATCACGATTAAGCGCTATATAACTGATAAAACAGGCTCGAATACTTGCCCAGTCTCATTCGCCCCGTCCCGAACGTTGACACTGGTGGCGAATCCCTCCGTCCGCTCAGGCAGCCCCTTGCAGGGCGGCAAACCGTGAACACCGGGTGGGAGCGATGGGCGTCCC
>NZ_CAIKKU010000076.1 GCF_903828115.1 uncultured Thiodictyon sp.
CCCCCGTAGGGTCCGCTGTGCGGACCGACGCCCCCGCAAAGGGCGCGGCGGCCGCATCCAAGATCGCGGGTCGCTTCAGGTCAGACATCCTTGCGCTCCGCCTGAGTCGCGACTGCCCCGCCGCCGACGGTCGCCCCCGGGCCGTCCGCCCCCGCAGTCTTGGCCACCACGGACGCCGAGAGATCGCTCTTGGCGCTGCCGAAGAACCGTTTGCTGAAGGTCCCCACCAGCCAGTAGAACATCGGGATGAAGAAGATGGCGACCAGGGTGGCGACCAGGGTACCGCCGATGACGCCGGTGCCGATGGAGTGCCGGCTGTTGGCCGAGGCCCCGGTGGCGATGGCGAGCGGCAGGGTCCCCAGGACGAAGGCGAAGGACGTCATGATGATGGGCCGCAGCCGCAGCCGCGCCGCCTCCGCCGCCGCGTCGAACAGCGACATCCCTTCCTTGCGGTGCAGTTCCACGGCGAATTCGACGATCAGGATGGCGTTCTTGGCCGCCAGCCCGACCAGCGTCAGCAGGCCGATCTGGAAATAGATGTCGTTGTCGATACCGCGCAGCGCAATGGCGATCAGGGCGCCCAGGACCGCGAAGGGGATCGCCATCATGACGCTGATCGGCAGGGACCAACTCTCGTATTGGGCGGCGAGGATCAGGAACACGAAGATCAGGCCGAAACTGAAGGCAATGGTCGAGGTGGACCCGGAGCTGACCTCCTCGCGCGCCTCGCCGGCCCACTCGAAGCCATAGCCCTGGGGCATCAGTCCTTCCGCGACCTCCTGGATCGCCGCCAGGGCGGTGCCGGAACTCACCCCGGGGGCCGGGGCGCCGTTGATGGCGATGGCCGGGTAGTTGTTGAACCGGGTCACCATATCGGGCCCCACCACATAGCGGGTGCTGACCAGGGCCGAGAGCGGGATCATCTTGTCATCCCTACTCTTGACATAGAACTTGCCGATGTCCTCCGGGGTCATACGATAGCTCGGCTCCGCCTGCAGGATGACCTGGAAGAGGCGTGAGTCCTTGGGAAACTGACTCACATAGAGTGACCCGAACATGGTCTGCAGGGTGTTGTAGACCTCCTGGATCGGCACCCCCAGGATCTCCGCCTTTTCCCGATCCACATCGGCGAGCAATTGCTGACCATTGGCGCGTACGGTGGTTGAGACGCCCGCGAGTTCAGGCCGGGTCTTGGCCTTTTCGATGATCTGATTGACCAGGTCGTAGAGTTGTCCGAAGGTCCCGGCGCCCTTCTGCTCGATCCACATCTGGAACCCGGCGGTGATCCCCAGTCCCGGGATGGCCGGCGGGTTGATGGGTACCACCAGGCCGCCCTGAATGCTCTGGAATTGGCGCACGCCGTCGGCGATGACCGCGTTCGCCGACAGGTCCGGTGAGGTGCGCTCCGCATAGTCCTTCAAGCTCACGAACAGCAGGCCGAAGTTGGTCTTCATCTGTGAGTCGATGAGGCTGTAGCCGTCGACCTGGGTGACATTGGCCACCGCCGGGTTAGCGCGCATGATGGCCGCGGCCTGGCTGCCGACCGCGTTGGTGCGCGACAGACTGGCGGAGTCCGGCAGGAAATAGGGCACGAAGATATAGCCCTGGTCTTCCTGGGGCACGAAGGCCGTCGGCAGGACCTTGAACAGCCACACGCAGGCGGCCACCACCAGCGCGAGGACGAGAAAGCCCGGGAACCAGGCCCCCAGGACCGTCTTGACCCCCTGCACATAGCCGTTGGTGATCCGCTCGAAGCCCTTGTCAAACGACGCGAAGAAGCCCTTCTTCCCGCCCTTCCTGGCCTGGATGAGAATCGCCGCCAGGGCCGGGGACAGGGTGAGCGCGATGAACCCGGAGAACACCACCGAGATCGCAATGGTCACGGCGAACTGTTGGTACAGGGCGCCGGTGATGCCGCCCAGGAAGGCGACCGGGACGAAGACCGCGTTCAACACCAGCACCACCGCGATCACGGGTCCGCTGACCTCGTCCATGGCCTTCTTCGCGGCCGCGTTGGGGGTCAGCCCGTATTGTTCCATATTGCGCTCGGTGTTCTCCACCACCACGATGGCGTCATCCACCACCAGCCCGATGGCGAGGATCATGCCGAACAGGGTCAGCATGTTGATGGAAAAGCCCAGGAGCAGCATCCCGATCAGGGCGCCCAGGATCGACACCGGCACCGCCAGCGTCGGGATGATGGTCAGGCGCAGGCTGTGCAGAAAGATGAAGACCACCAGCACCACCAGCACCACGGCCTCGAAGAAGGTCTTGACCACCTCGTCGATGGACGCCTGCACGAAGGCGGTGGTATCCAGCGCCACGGCATAGTCGAGCCCGCTGGGAAAGCCCTTCGCCAACTCCGCCAGGTTGGCGCGCACGTCCTCGGAGACCTGGATGGAGTTGGCCCCGGGCTGCTGATAGACGGCGATCAGGGTCGCCGGCCGGCCCTGGTATTCGGTCTGGAGGGTGTAGCTCTGGGCGCCCAGTTGCGCATAGCCCACGTCCTTGACCCGCACCAGGGCCGCGTCCTTGTTCTCGGCGCGCACGATCATGTTGTCGAACTGGTAGGGTTCGGTGATGATGCCGGTGGTGACCGGGAAGGTCATGGGTACCGGATAGGGGGTGGGCGTGTCGCCGATGCGCCCGACCGCGAATTGCTGGTTCTGCTGCTTGACCACGTCCGCGAGCTGGGTGGCGGTCACCCCGAGCTGGGCCATGCGGTCGGGCTTGAGCCAGATACGCATCGCATACTCGGGGACGCCGAAGATGGCCGCCTGGTTGGCACCGTCGATGCGGTTGATGTTGCTCAGGATCTGGGTATTGGTATAGTTCGAGATAGAGTCGTTGTCGAGCCGGCCATCGGGCGAGAAGAAGGCCAGTATCATCAGGAAGGTGCTGGTCTTCTGCTGCACGTCGACGCCCTGCGCCTGCACCGACTGCGGCAACTGGGCCATCGCCTGACTCACCCGGTTCTGCACGTCCACCTGGGCCAGTTCGGGGTTGGTATCGATGGTGAAATAGACGGTCAGCGTATAGTTGCCGGTCGACGAACTGGCGGACGACATGTAGATCATGTTATTGGCGCCGTTCACCTGCTCCTCAATGGGGGCGCCGACGTTCTGGGCCACCAGGGTGCCGTTGGCCCCCGGGTAGGTGGCGGTGACCTGGATCTGGATCGGGGTCACCTGCGGGTATTGCGCGATGGGCAATTGCACCATCGCCACCAGGCCGGCGATGGAGATGATCAGGGCGATGACGGCGGCGAAGATGGGCCGGTCGATGAAGAAGTGGGAGAACATGGGCTGGTCCTGCGCTGCTACTTCTTGGCGTCGTCGGCCGAAGCGACCGGGGCGCTGCCCGGGGCCGGCGTGGTCGGTCCGTGGAGCACACCCGGGGGCGGGCGCGGGGCGGTGGGCTTGGCGTCCGTCGGCGCCGGTGTCGGCGCGGCGGCGGCCGGCGCGGTCGCGACGATCTTGACCCTGGCCCCGGGGGCCAGGCGTGACACCCCGTCGGTCACCACCACATCGCCGGCGGCGAGCCCGCCGGTGATGAACCAGTCATTGCCCTGCCAGGGTCCGACCTCCACCGGGCGGGGTGCGACGGTATCGTCCTTGCCCACCAGCATCACGAAGTGCCCCTTGGCACCCTGCAGCACGGCCTCCTGGGGGATCAGGATGGCGTTGCGCCGCACGGCCCCGGCGAGCCGTACCTGGACGAACTGCCCCGGGCGCAGGGTGTAATCGGGATTGGGCACGGTGGCGCGCAGCAGGAAGGTCCCGGTCTTGACGTTGTAATCGGCATTGGTAAAGGTGATGCGGCCCTCGTGCGGGAAGATGGAACCGTCCGACAGGATGACCTGTACCACGAAGTCCTTCTGGTCGGGGACGCTCAGGACGCCCGCGTCCTTCTGGGTACGGAACCTGAGCATCTCATTCTCTGACACGCTGAAGTTGACCCACAGGCTGTCGATCTGGGCGACATAGGTCAGCAGGCTGTTGGCCCCGGAGACATAGGCCCCGTCCTGGACCTGGGCATAGCTTGAGAGCCCCGTCACCGGGGCGGTGATGGTGGTGTAGCCCAGGTTGAGTTGGGCCTGCTGTACGTTGGCCTTGGCCGCGTACACCGCCGCCGCGGCCGACTGCTGCGAGCCGGTGGCGTCGTCCAGGTCCTTCTGGCTCAGGGCCTTGAGCGCGGTCAGCGGCTTGACCCGCGCGAGATTGTCGGTGGCGACCTGAAGCCTGGCCTGCTGCTCGCCCAGCGCGCCCTTGGCCGCGTCGAGCGAGGCCTGGAAGGGCTTGGGGTCCTGCTTGAACATCACGTCCCCGGCCTTGACCAGGCTGCCCTCGGTGTAGACCCGCTGCTCCAGGAATCCGTCGACCCGCGCGCGGATCTGCACCTGGTGGGTACTCTCCGTCTGACCCACGTAGGTAAAGCTGACCGGGATATCGCGCGGGACTATGGTCTGCACCGTCACCTGCGCCGGCGGGCGCTCCTGGGGCTTGGCCGCGGGCTTGTCGCAGCCCGCCAGGAAGGCGGACACCGTCAGGACGATCAACAACCAACGCATCTCGGTGGTGCTCCGATGTAACTGGGGAATCCGCTCGGGCCAGGCCCGAGCCCGCGGTCCAGCCGCTGCGGCACAGATGTGTGTATCGTCTCACACCAGGGGCAGACAGGACACCCGGCGGGCCGGGGGGTGCGATCAGAACTGCTGTGGTGACCGAGATCTCGGGTACGCTATCGTTGTCGTTGTCGTTGTCGTAATCGAATAATCCGACCACGATTACGAC
>NZ_CAIKKU010000077.1 GCF_903828115.1 uncultured Thiodictyon sp.
GCCAGCGGTTGTGCTCGATCCACTCCGCGGCGCGTTGCAGCAGAAACAGAAAGGCCCCGGTGGCGAACTGCGGCGGCAGTTCCGGGTGCAGCTCGCCCAACTGATCGCGCAGCAGGCGGTCGAGCCATTCGACCGGCAGACGCCCGTCATGCGCGCTCAGGGTCTCGCGGAACAGCAGATACTCGTCGAGTGCGTTCTCGGGGGTGGCATCGCCCCATTTGTAGAATCGCATGGCGAGCGACAGCGTTCCCGTGTGGGGGGCGATGATGTAATAGTCGTACCAGCCGCGTGTCGACATCTCGGGGTCTCTCGGGGTTTTCGGGAGGAGTCGAAGGCTTCAGCCTTGGATCGGCCGGCCAAGGCTGAAGCCTTGGACTCCAAATGATCATCGTTCCGGCTTTAGGGTGGACAAGCGATAGCGCAGTCCACCGAAGCCAACGCCGCCGCTCCCTCGCATTCGACCCCCTAATGTTCGGTCGGTGTCGTGCGCAGGGCCCGGATCGCGTCGTGGAAGAGCCCGGTCAGATCGGCAACGGCCGCGTCGTCCAGGGCGGTGCGCTCAAGGAGTGCCGCGGCCATTTCACGGCGCGCCTGCGCAAGGCCCTCCTTGCGCCCCCGCTCCAGGATCTCCGCGTTCCACTTTCAACCCGTTGTTGCAACATGACATGCACCTCTTGAAAATCATTGATGTCCGGTAAACGGATGCCGGGGCGCTTCTTGCGGATGAAGCTTCGTCGAGCAGCAGGTAGGACCAGTGGGGGCGATAGTGTGCCAGTCCGCCCGGGGCCGGGTCGATCAGGACGGACAGTTCCGTCGGCGCCGTCCAGCGCGACTCGCCGTTGTAGAGGACCACCGGCAGCACCGGCGGGAGGGTCCCGGCCGCGGTCAGGGCCTTCTGCGCGATCAGGTCCTGATCGCAACGGCGGCGAAGCGCGCCTCCAGGGCCGGATCGAAGAAACGCAGGGTATTGCGGCCAGCCGCCTTGGCGCGATACATCGCGATATCGGCGCGCTCCAGCAACTGCTGCACGGAGGCCTGATCCTGGTCGAACATGACGACCCCGATGCTCGCGGTGCACGCGTGGTCGCTGTCGGCCAGGCGATAGGGCTGGTGGAGTGCGCCCAGGATCTTGCCGCCGACCAGTCCGGCCTGGGCCGCCCCGGCCTCCAGGGGCCGGCTCAGATTCGCCAGTACGACCACGAACTCGTCGCCCCCGAGACGGGCGACGCTGTCGCTGCGGCGCACGCAGCCGGTCAGACGCCGGGCGACCTCCTGGAGCAGCAGGTCGCCCGCGGTGTGGCCCAGGGTGTCGTTGAGGGCCTTGAAGTCGTCCAGGTCGATGAACATCAGGGCGCCGAAATCCTGGCGGCGGCTGGGCTGTTCGAGGCGGTCCAGCAGCAGGCGCCGGTTGGGCAGACCGGTCAGTTGGTCGTAAAAGGCGAGTTGCCTGACCTCCTCGTTGATCCGGCGCAGCGCCTCTTCGCGCTCCCGCAGCAGAATGTGCGTCCCGACGCGCAGGCGCAGCACATGGGGATTGGCGGGTTTCTGAATGAAGTCCGCGGCCCCGGCCAGCAGGGCGCGGGTTTCGCTTTCCGGGTCGTTGCTGGCCGTGATGACGATCACTGGAATCTGGTGGGTGCGCAGGTCCCCTTTGAGGTGCTGCAGCACTTCATAGCCGTCCATGCTCGGCATCATGAGGTCGAGCAGGATCAGGTCCGGCAGGTCATCGCCGTGCAGGCGGGCCAGTGCCTTGGGCCCGGAGAGGGCGAATTCGCAAATGAACTCGGGGGCGAACGCGCGGGCCATGATGTGGATGTTGGCCGGGCTGTCGTCGATGATCAGGATCCGTGCCTTGGTGTCGTGCGGGGTGTTCAAGGGTTCTGTTCCTCCAGTCTGACGTCGAGTTTCGCCGCGTGCCGCGGGACGGCCTGCCGGCGGCATTCGCCCATGGGTCATGCCGACCCCGGGGGTCCGGGGTCCGCAGGCTCGGGCCAATGTGCTTGGAGCAGGGCCAGTGCCGTGTCGAAGTCAAGGCGGTGCATGGCCGCGGCCAGGGACTGCACCGCCGGTTGACCCTGGGCCTTGGCCAGGGCCGGTTGCAAGGTGCGCAAGAGGTCCAGGGCCGCCAGGTCATCGTGGGCGAGGGCATCGCGCAGGGCGGCGAGCCGCGCCGCGTCGAGCGGGGCCTCCCCGGCCGCGTCCGGCACGCCGGCGACCGGTTCCTCCAGCCAGGGGGCGAGGCCCGCCAGGACCGCGGCGAACTGGGTGCCGAAGGCCTCGAGCAAGGGGGTCAGATCCGGTTGCCGGGCGCTGATCGCCGCCTCCAGGACCGCCGCGCTCTGCACCAGGTCGTGGGCGCCGAGATTTCCCGCGGTGCCGCGCAGCGTATGCAGGGCGCGCGCCGCCTCGGGCCGGCGGCCGCACTCCAGGTCGAGGCGAATCCGTTGCGCCGCATCGGCGTGCTCGGCGGCAAAATCGCGCAGCAATGCCAGGAAGAAGTCCCAGTCGTGGTCGAGTTGGAGCGCCGCGCGGCGGGTGTCGAGGCCGGGGATGGCGGGAAAGTCCGCCGGGGGCTCCAGGTCATGTTCCGCCGGTGACTCCCATGCCGGTGCCGGTGTGGGCGCCGGGGCCTCGGCCGCGGCGGGCGCGCTCCAGCGCTGGAGCACCGCTACCAGTTCATTCAGGTCCACCGGCTTGCTCAGGATATCGTTGACCCCGGCGTCGCGCGCGGCTTGGCGTTGCTCCAGCAGCACCCCGGCAGTGAAGGCGATCACCGGCAGCGCGACCAGCTTGAGTTCGTCGCGGATCGCGCGGGTGGCGGCGAGTCCATCCATCACCGGCATCTGGATGTCCATCAGGACGGCGGCGAAGCCCTGCGGCTGCGCCCGCAGGAGGTCCAGCGCCAGCCGGCCATCGGCGGCCAGGGTCGCGCGGGCGCCTTCGCGGGTGAGCGCGCGCTCCAGGAGGTCCCGGTTCATGTGACTGTCATCCACGACCAGGTAGTGCCGCCCGCGCAGCCGCGGCCCGAGCCCCGGCGCCGGTGTCGGGACCGGGGCCGGGAGGGCGTCGTCCGCGGTGGCCCGCGCGTAGGGCAACTCGAACCAGAAGGTACTGCCGACCCCCAGGGCGCTGTCGCAGCCGAAGGTGCCGCCCATCAGTTCGACCAGGTGCTTGCTGATCGCAAGTCCCAGCCCGGTGCCGCCGAACCGGCGGCTGATGGTGCCGTCGGCCTGGGTGAAGGGCCGGCCCAAGGTAACCAGGTGTTCGGGTGCGATGCCGATGCCGGTATCGGCCACCTCGAAGCGCAGCCGCACCCGGTCCGCGTCCGCATCGGGCTGCCGGACGCGGACCTGCACCAGGCCCCGCTCGGTGAATTTCACCGCGTTGCCGACCAGATTGACGAGGACCTGCTCCAGGCGCAACGGGTCGCCGCGCAGCCAGTTGGCGAGACCCGGCGGCGCGTCGATCCGCAAACCGAGCCCCTTGGTGCGGGCCAGCTGGCCCATGAGGCTCTCGACCTGCCCCAGGATGGGCAGCAGTTCGAAGGGGTGCGTCTCGACCTGGATCTGTCCCGCCTCGATCTTGGAGAGGTCGAGGATGTCGTTGATGATGCCGAGCAGTGTCCGCCCGGCCGCGCGGATGCGCTGCACCATCTGCCGCTGCTCGGGTAACAGCGTGTCGCGCTCCAGCACCTGCGCCAGGCCGAGCATGGCATTCATCGGGGTGCGGATCTCGTGGCTCATGTTGGAGAGGAATTCGCTTTTCGCCCGATTGGCCGCGTCGGCCTGTCGGGTGCGCTCGGCCAGTTGTCCGGTCCGCTCCTCGACCAGTTCCTCCAGGTTGTCGCGATAGCGTTGGATCGCGGCGGTGCGTCCGGTCATGCCGAGCATCAGCACCTGCAGGAGGGTGGCGAACATGAGCCCCGCCACGCCCACGGCCCAGGCCAGCCAGGGCCGGTGTTGCTGCCAATAGTCCGCGGTGGGCGTGACCGACAGGTCCCAGTCACGATCCCCCAGGCGCAGCACGGTGCCCCAGTGGAGCGCCGCTTGCGGGCGGGGCCCGGCGTCCCCGGGCTGCGACTGGTAGAGCAGGGCTTGGGCCACGGGCGCCGCGGGATCGGTCAAGCGCAGCACCAGCCCGGCCGGCACCAGGCCCCGGGTCGCGATCTCGACCAGTTCGTCCACCTTGACCACCCCGACGGCAAAACCGCTCAGGCGACCCTCGTGCGGGCCGCCCGGCGCGGGCGTCTCAGTGACGGGCAGCAGTTCCAGTACCCCCACCCGGGGCTGTTGCTCCTGGACCAAACGGATGGGCGCGGTGACGGCCATGGCACGGCTGGCGCGCGCCCGCTCGATGGCCGCACGGCGCACCGGTTCGGAATTGATGTCAAAGCCCAGGGCCGGCCGGTTGTCGGCCAGGGGCACGATATAGCGCACCGCCACGTATTCGGGCCGGGCGGCGGCCGGGACCAGGCGCCGCTCGCGGTCGCGCTCGGTGATCCGGTAGGGGCCGAACGCCGACCCGGCGCTCAGCCGACGTTCAAAGGCCGGGCGCTCGGCATCCGTGACCAGGTCATTGAAGCTGAGTGCGAAGAGGTCGGGGTTGTCGTGCAGGGTAAGGCGCGTGAACTGCTCGAACTGAGCGAAGCTGAAGTCCGGCGTCGCCTCAATGAAATGGCGTAGCGAGGACAGCACCTCCCGGTGCGTGATCAGGCGGTCGTTGATGCGCCTGGCGATGGTCTCGCCATCGCCCTGCAACTGGCCGTCCTGCGACAGCCGCTCCCAGCGCGCGGCGCCGTAGAAGGCGAGCCCGGCCAGGCCCAGGGTCAGCAGCATGGGGATCAGGAAGCGGCGGCGACGTTCCCGCCACAGGGGGTCCTGCCGGTTGAGCAGGGACAGCGCCAGCGGCGCAAACACCAGCACGCCCAGGCAGTCGCCGACATACCAGTTCCACCAGGTGAAGGGCACCTCGGCGCGCTCGACCACCCCGGTCGCGGCGAGCGCGGTGACGCTGATGGACGCCGAGACCACCGCGGCCAGCACGCCCCCCAGCAGCAGAAAGGCGAAGGCGTCCTGGTCGCGCTCCAAGGCGCGCCAGGCGGTCCCCTGCCACCGGGTCACCAGCCAGCGTCCGCCCTCGGCCTGCAGGGTCGCGCCGCCGGCAATCACCAGCGCCACGCCGACCGTGGTCGGGTTGAGCGTGCTGCCCAGCCAGGTCTGCGCGAGATTGAGCAGCGCGGAGCCGAGCCAGACGCCGGGCAGCGCCGCGCGCCCGAACCAGAGCGTGCAGGCGAGCGCCAGGCCGGCGGCCGGGAACACCGGGCTGGCGTAACCGGGCGGGATCGCCAGGGTGAGGCCGGCGGCCCCCAAGAGTGCATAGGCCAGGGCAATCGCGGTGATACGTTTCATGGGTGCGAGGTGGCCGGGTCCGGGGTGGGCCTTCAGTGCGCGCGCGGTTTCAGGTCCGCCGCCGACTCGGCCAGGCGGTCCAGCCAGACCTCGGCGACGAAGGTACTGCCCGTCGCATCGCTCGCGGCCAGCCGCAGTCCGCCGTTCATCAGACCCGCCAGGTGCCGGGCGATGGTCAGGCCGAGCCCGGGGCCGCCGGCGCCTGAAAGATCGGCCTGATCGCCCTGCTCGAAGGGCAGGAAGACCCGCGCCCGGGCCTCGCTCGGGATGCCGCAACCGGTGTCCGCGACCTCGAAGGCGAGGCGGAGTCGCTCGCCGGCCTCGCCCGCGACCCGGACCTGCAGGGTGACGGAACCGGCCGCGGTGAACTTCACCGCATTGCCCAGCAACTGGATCAGCAGTTGCGACAGGCGTTCCAGGTCGCCCCAGAGGCAGGGCGGCAGGCCCGCCAGATCGAGCCGCAGGTCGAGGCCCTTGGCCGCGGCCGGCGGACCCACGGCCGCGTAGAGGCGGCGATAGAGGTCGTCCGGCGCGAATTCGTGCGGATTGAGCAGCACCTGGTTGGTCTCGAAGGAGGAGAGCTCCAGAATGTCGCAGAACAGCCGGGACAGGGCCGCGGCGATACCCAGTACGGCGGCGAGCCGCTCCTGCTTATCCGCATCGGTTTCCTCCTGGTGCAGGAGCCCGAGCAGGCCGACGATGCCGTTGAGTGGGGTCCGCAGCTCCACACTCATGTTGGCCAGCAACCGATCCTTGGCCCGATTGGCGGCCTCGACCTGGGCCAGGCTCTCGCGCAGCGCCCGGGTGCGTTCGCTCACGCGTTGCTCCAGCCCAGCGTTCAGCCCGCGTAAGGTCTGTTCGCGCTCGCGCAGGAGGATCTGCATCCCGACGCGCAGCCGCAGCACCTGGGGATTGACCGGCTTGTTGATGAAGTCCGCCGCGCCGGCCAGCAGGGCGCTGGTCTCGCTCTCGCTGTTCTGGGCCGCCGTGATGAAGATCACGGGAATCTCCCGGGTGCCTGGCTCGGCCTTGAGCCACCGGCACAGTTGGAAGCCGTCCATGCCCGGCATCATGACGTCGAGCAGGATCAGGGCCGGCAGTTCCCCCGTTCCCAGTCGCGCCAGGGCCTCGGGCCCGGACAGGGCGAACTCGCAGGTATAGTCCGGGGCGAGCGCCCGGGCGATGATCTCGATGCCCATGGGCTCATCGTCGATGATCAGGATGCGTGCCGTGCCGTCTTCAGACATGTTCAAGGCCTCATTGGTCTGCGGGTGCGATCAGAACTGATGCGGTGACCGAGATCCCGGGTACGCTGTCGTTGTCGTTGTCGTTGTCGTTGTCGTTGTCGTAATCGAATAATCCGACCACGATTACGAC
>NZ_CAIKKU010000078.1 GCF_903828115.1 uncultured Thiodictyon sp.
ATCGCTTCTCCGATTACGATTACGATTACGACAACGACAACGACAACGACAACGACAGCGACAACGACAACGACAACGATTGTGTTTGACTTGTTCGTGACTCCTTACTAAAGCTGATTGAGCGCATCCAGCAATTCCCCCGGCTCGGCATCGTCGAGCCGGGCGAAGAGGTGGGCGGTCCGGGCCTCCAGGGCCTGGAGGTCGGTGTCGAGGATGATCTCCTTGATGCCGAGCAGGGCCCCCGGCTGCATGCTGAAGTGGCGCAGTCCCAGGCCGAGCAGGAGCCGGGTGAAGCGCGGGTCCCCGGCCATCTCGCCGCACATGGCGACCGGGGTGTCGAGGTCGCGGCCGGCGGCGATGGTGGTGCGGATCAGTTGCAGGATGGCCGGGTGGGTGGGGTCGAACAGGTAGCTGACGGTGTCGTCCAGGCGGTCGATGGCCAGCGTGTACTGGATCAGGTCGTTGGTGCCGATGGACAGGAAATCCATGCGGCGGGCCAGGGAGCGCGCCGCCAGGGCGGCGGCCGGGACCTCGACCATGGCCCCGATGGGCAGGCGCGGGTCGAAGGCCAGGCCCTCGCCGGTCAGGTCGTCCTTGAGTTGGGCGATGATGGCGAGCACCGCCTCCACCTCCTGCACGTTGGTGACCATGGGCAGCATCAGCCGGATCGGCCCCAGGGCGCTGGCACGCAGGATCGCGCGCAATTGGGGCCGGAAGAGGGCGGGCTCCTTCAGACAGAGGCGGATGCCGCGCAGTCCGAGCGCCGGGTTGCCGGCCCCGGGCCCCGGCGTACCAAGTGCCTCGCTGCGCTTGTCGAGACCCAGATCCAGGGTGCGGATGGTCAGGGGCAGCCCCGCCAAGGCCGCGACGATGGTGGTGTAGGTCGCGAGGTGTTCCTCTTCATCCGGGAGCTCATCCCGGTTCATGTAGAGGAATTCGGTGCGGTAGAGCCCGACCCCGACCGCGCCGTTGAGGCGTGCGGTCGCGGCGTCCTCGGGCAACTCCAGGTTGGCGAGCAGGCCGATGGCGGTGCCGTCGCGGGTCACCGCCGGCCGGTCGACCAGGGTGCGCAGGTGTTGCCGACGCAGCGCGATGGCGCCGAGTCGTTCGCGGTAATAGGCGAGGGTCCCGGGGTCAGGATCGGCCAGTACGGTGCCGGTCTCCCCATCGACGATCAGGGGTTCACCCGGGCGCACATAGCGCGTGATGTTGTGGACCCCGACGACCGCGGGCACCGACAGGCTGCGGGCCAGAATCGCGGTGTGGGATACGGGGCCGCCGAACTCGGTGACGAAGGCGGCGGCGCCGCGATGGCGCAGGACGATGGCGTCGGCCGGCATCAGGTCGCGGGCGACCACGACACACCCCTCCAGGTCCCGGGCCTGCGGGTCGAAGGGCAACTGGGCCCCTTGCAGGAAGGTCATGATCTGGTGGACGACGTGCTCGACATCGTCACGGCGGGTGCGCAGATAGGGGTCGTCCATGGCGTCGAAGACGCCGACCAGGGTGTCGCGCTGCTGTTGCAGCGCCCATTCGGCGCAATAGAGTTGGTCACGGATGATCTTGCGCACCTCGTCGACCAGGGCCACGTCCTCCAGCATCAGCAGGTGGGCGTCGATGAACTCGGCGATATTGAGCGGGGTGGCGCGGGGGATCTGGGCGCGGATGGTCTTGAGCGCCCGGCGGGCCGCGGCGACTGCCTGATTGAGTCGATCCAGTTCTCCCGCCACCTGCGCCGGCGTGATCGGGGTCTGGGCCACACTGGTGAGTCCATGGCCGGTGAGGTAGGCCGGTCCGATGGCGACCGACTGGCTCGCCGCGACCCCGATCCCTTGGAAGGCGATGGTCACTCGTCCTCTCCGAAGCGGCTGCCGATCAGGTCCTCGATCGCCGCCATCGCGTCCGCCTCGTCGTCGCCGCTGGCCTCCACGATGATCCAGGTGCCGCGGCTCGCCGCGAGCATCATGATGCCCATGATGCTCTTGCAGTTGACGCGCTGGCCGCGGCGCTCGACCTCGATGAAGCTCCCGAAGCGGGCGGCGCAGTTGACCAGCTTGGCCGCCGCCCGGGCGTGCAGCCCGAGTTTGTTGATGATCTCAAGGTCCCGGCGCAGCATCGGCGTCACTCCTCCACGTCCGGTTCGGGGCAGATGCAGACGCCGTCGCGGCCCCCGGCCAGGGCCTTCTCGGTCACGACGTCCAGCTCCAGCGCGGCATAGTTGAGGGCGCGCACGACCATGGGCAGATTGACCCCGGCCAGCACCCGCAGGTGCGGCCGCCGCGCGAGCAGCGCGCCGGCGAGACGCGCCGGGGTGGCCCCGTAGATATCGGTGAGGACCAGGACCCCGTCGCCGGCATCGAGCCGCCCGGCCATCTGTTCGGCCTGCGCCAGCATCAGGTCGCAGGGGGCGTCGTTCTCGACCTCGAGGGCCTCCACCCGCGTCGGGCAGGTGCCGAAGATTCCGGTGGCGACCCGTAACAGGTCGGCACCCAGGGGGTGGTGGGTGATCAGCAGCAGCCCGACGCTCACGGCAGCTCCCGGTGCCGGACCATGACCTTGTGTCCGCTGCGCTCGAAGTGCCCGCGCAGGGCCTCCACCAGATAGACGGAGCGGTGCTGGCCGCCGGTGCAGCCGATGGCGATGGTCAGGTAGAAGCGGCCATCGGTCTCGAACAACGGGATCCAGCGGTCGAAATAGGCCGCGATGTCGTTGCGCATGGCGATCACGTCCGGGCTTGACTCGAGGAACTCCACGACCGGGTGCGCGAGCCCGGTCAGCGGCTTGAGTTCCGGTTGCCAATGGGGGTTGGGCAGGCAGCGCACGTCGAACAGGAAGTCCGTGTCCTGGGGCAGACCGTGCTTGAAGCCGAAGGATTGCAGGAGGATCGAGGCCTTGGGTGAGGCATCCCCGGCGAGGCGCACCCGGACCAGATCGCGTAATTCATGGACGTTGGTCAGGGTGGTATCGATGCGGATATCGGCGACCCGGCGAATCGGCTCCAACAACTGCCGCTCCAGTTTGATCGCCTCGGCGAGTGGTCGCTCCTGGCGGGTCAGCGGGTGGCGACGGCGCGTCTCGCTGAAGCGGCGGATCAGGGTATCGGTGTGGGCATCGAGGAAGACCACCTGGCACTCGACGCCGCGGGCCTGGGCGGCAAGGATCAGGTCAGGCAGATTTTTCAGCTCCCCGGGGTTACTGCGGGCGTCCACGCCGACGGCGGTGTTGCTGAAGACCTCGTCGACGGCGTCCTTGAGCCCCAGGGCCAGGTCCTTGAGCAGGAACAGCGGCAGGTTGTCGATGCTGTAGAACCCCAGGTCCTCCAGGGTGCGCAAGGCCACACTCTTGCCGGAGCCGGAGAGGCCGCTGACGATGACGAGTCTCATGATGAGGTCCGCGGGTTGGTGGACAGATGCGGTGCCGTTTCGGGTTTCTTGTTTTCAGGTATCGAGTTTCAGATAGACACCTACCAAGACCAAAAACGGCGCGACCTGGTGGTAAGGAACGGTTCACTAATAAATTAAGCAAGTCAATTGGAGTATACCCTTAGCACCGTTGTCGTTGTCGTTGTCGTTGTCGTAATCGAGGTTATCGTAACCCTCGGATTCTCTTGGACCCCAAATTGCATCGCTTCTCCGATTACGAT
>NZ_CAIKKU010000079.1 GCF_903828115.1 uncultured Thiodictyon sp.
CGACGAAGAAGCCGAAGACCTTGTCCTTGCCGGCGCGGTACTGGGCCACCTGGTCGGGGTTGGCGGCGATGATGGTGTCGATCAGTGACGCGATGGCGCCGCTGTCGGTGATCTGGGTGAGGCCCTGGTCGGCAATCACCTGGTCGGCGTCGCCGCCGCCGGTCCACAGGGCCTCGAAGACCTGTTTGGCGATCTTCCCGGAGATGGTCCCGTCCTGGATGCGGCGGATCAGTCCGGCCAGTTGGGGCGCCGATAACGGGCTTGCGCCGATCTCCAGGCCGGATTTGTTGAGCGCGGCGGTCAGTTCGCCGCCGATCCAGTTGGCCGCGAGTTTGGGCTCGCCGGTCACGCTGGTCACCGCCTCGAAGTAGGCGGCCAGTTCGCGCTCCGCGGTCAGCAGGTCGGCGTCATAGTCGCAGAGGCCATAGTCCGTCTGGAAGCGCTCGCGCATGGCGTCCGGCTGTTCGGGCAGGTCGGCCGTGGCGGCTTTGATGAAGGCGTCGTCGAGTTGGACCGGCAGCAGGTCGGGGTCCGGGAAGTAGCGGTAGTCGTTGGCCTCCTCCTTGACGCGCATGGTGCGGGTCTCGTCCCGGTCGGGGTCGTAGAGGCGGGTCTCCTGGATGACCCGGCCGCCGGCCGTGATAAGATCGATCTGGCGCTCCACCTCGAACTGGATCGCCCGCTCCAGGAAGCGGAAGGAGTTGATGTTCTTGATCTCGGCCCGGGTGCCCAGGGTGGTCTGGCCAGTTGGCCGCACCGATACATTGGCATCCACCCGGAAGGACCCCTCCTGCATGTTGCCGTCGCTGATCCCGTTCCAGCGCACGATCTGGTGGATCTTCCTGGCGTAGGCGACGGCCTCGGCCGCGGAGCGCAGGTCGGGCTCGGAGACGATCTCCAGGAGCGGGGTGCCGGCGCGGTTGAGATCGATGCCGGTGCAGCCGTGGAAGTCCTCGTGCAGCGATTTGCCGGCGTCCTCCTCCAGGTGCGCCCGGGTGACCCCGATCTCGCGCACCGTGCCGTCCGCGAGCAGGATCTCGACCCGGCCCTCGCCGACGATGGGGGCCTCGTACTGGCTGATCTGATAGCCCTTGGGCAGGTCCGGATAGAAATAATTCTTGCGGGCGAAGACGGAACGCGGCGCCAGTTCCGCGCCGATCGCGGTGGCGAAGCGTACCGCGAGCCGCACCGCCTCGCGGTTGACGACCGGCAGCACGCCGGGCAGGCCCAAGTCGACGGCGCACGCCTGGGTGTTGGGCGCGGCCCCGAAGCGGGTGGGCGAGCCCGAGAAGATCTTGGACTGGGTCGCGAGCTGGGTGTGGATCTCGAGACCGATGACGGTTTCCCATTGCATCGTCTGTGTTACCTGTGGGGGCGGGGGAGGGGACACTTCGCGCCATTCTTGCACAGTCGCGCGGCCTGGCAACCGGAAATGCCTTGGCAACCGGAAATGCCCTGGCGGCCTGGCCGCTGCCGAGGCCCCCTTACCTCGGCGCAATATTTGCTTGTAGAATTCGCTTCCACTTACCCACTCCACCTTGTCTTAAGGCCACCACAGGATCACCGGATGCCCACCTCTGCCAACACCCAACTGAGCCGCAGCGAGCCGAACGAGCAACTCTTCGCGACCCCGCCCCTGGCGATGGACACCGCGGGGATCGCCGAGGATTTCCGCCGCTATTACTCCCATACCCTGGGCCGCGACCGCGATTGTCGCTCCGCCTACTACACCTACAAGGCGCTCGCGAACACGCTTCGCGATCGTCTGATGGAGCGCTGGAAACGCACCCGCCAGGCCCACGACGAGGCGGACTGCAAGCGCACCCATTACCTGTCGCTGGAGTTCCTGATGGGGCGCACCCTGTCCAACGCGCTCTTGAACCTCGGGGTGGACGCGGTCACCGAGGAGGGGCTCAGCCTGATGGGCCTGCACCTGGAGGAACTCGCCGCCTGCGAGCCGGACGCCGGGCTCGGCAACGGGGGCCTGGGTCGGCTCGCCGCCTGCTTCCTGGACTCCTGCGCCACCCTGCAACTGCCGGTCAAGGGCTATGGCCTGCGCTATGAATACGGCATGTTCCGCCAGTTGATCGAGGACGGCGCCCAGTTGGAGGAGCCGGACCATTGGATGCGCGACGACAATCCCTGGGAGCTGCGCCGCCCCGAGTATACCCAGCGTATCCAGTTCGGCGGCCATACCGAGCGCTACAAGGATCACGACGGGCGCCCCGCGGTGCGCTGGGTGAATACCCACGACGTGCTGGCGGTGCCCTACGACATCCCGATCCCGGGGTATGAGAACGACACCATCAATACCTTGCGCCTGTGGAAGGCGGCCGCCACCGATGAGTTCGACCTGGGCGAATTCAATGCCGGCAGCTATCCCGAGTCGGTGGCCCAGAAGAACGCGGCCGAGCACATCACCATGGTGCTCTACCCCAATGACGCGAGCGAGAACGGTAAGGAACTGCGCCTGCGGCAACAGTTTTTCCTGGCGAGCGCCAGCATCAAGGACGTGCTGCGCGAGTGGGTCCGGCTCAACGGCAAAGACTTCAAAGAGTTCGCGGCGAAGAACTGTTTTCAGTTGAACGACACCCATCCGGCCGTCTCGGTGGCGGAGCTGATGCGCCAACTGATGGACGATCACGGGCTGGACTGGGAGGCCGCCTGGGCCATCACCGGCAAGACCATGGCCTACACCAATCACACCCTGTTGCCCGAGGCCCTGGAGCGCTGGCCGGTCTGGTTGTTCGAGCAACTGCTGCCCCGGCCGCTGGAGATCATCTATAAGATCAATGCCCTCTTCCTCGCCGAGGTGGCCAGCCGCTGGCCCGGCGACAGCGAGCGCCAGCGGCGCATGTCATTGATCGAGGAAGGCGATGTCAAACAGGTGCGGATGGCGTATCTGGCCATCGTCGGCAGCATCTCGGTCAACGGTGTCGCGGCCCTGCACTCCCGGCTCCTGGTCGAGGGGCTGTTCAAGGACTTCTATGAGCTGTGGCCCGGCAAGTTCAACAACAAGACCAACGGGGTCACGCCGCGGCGTTGGCTCGCGCTGTGCAACCCCGGGTTGCGGGCGCTGTTGGACGAGACCATCAATGACGGCTGGGTGCGTGACCTGGACCGGCTGGGAGGGCTGGCCCCCTATGCCGAGAATGCCGCGTTCCGGGCGCGCTGGCATGAGATCAAGCAGGCGAACAAGGCGCGGCTGGCGCAGACCGTCGAGCAACTGTGCCATGTGGACTTTCCGCTGGACGCGATGTTCGACGTCCAGGTCAAGCGCATCCACGAGTACAAGCGCCAATTGCTGAATATCCTGCATGTGATCCACCTGTATAACCGCATCAAGCACGGCGATACGCAGAACTGGACCCCGCGGTGCGTGCTGTTCGGCGGCAAGGCCGCCCCCGGCTATTACATGGCCAAGCAGATCATCAAGTTGATCAACAACGTGGCCGCGGTGGTCAATCGTGATCCGGCCACCGAGGGGAAGTTGCGGGTCGCCTTCATCCCCGACTATCGGGTCTCACTGATGGAGGTGATCGCCCCCGGGACGGATCTGTCGGAGCAGATCTCCACCGCCGGCAAGGAGGCGTCCGGCACCGGCAACATGAAGTTCATGATGAACGGGGCCGTCACCATCGGCACCCTGGATGGGGCCAACATCGAGATCCGGGAACAGGTCGGCGATGAGAATTTCTTCCTGTTCGGCCTCACCGCGGCCGAGGTGGAATACCGTCGGCACGGCTATGACCCCAACAGCATCATCGCCCATGACCCGGCGCTGCTGGAGGTGATGAACCTGCTGGATGCGGCCCACTTCAATCAGTTCGAGGGCGGGATCTTCGACGCCGTCATCAACAGCATCCGCAACCCCTACGACCCCTGGATGACGGCGGCCGATTTCCGCGCCTATGTCGATGCCCAGGAACGCGCCGCGGCGGCCTACCGTAATCGCGAGCGCTGGTTGCGCATGAGTATCCTCAACACTGCCCATAGCGGGCACTTCTCCTCCGACCGTACCATTGGGGAGTACAACCGTGACATCTGGCACATGGAGCCGGTGCCGCCGGCGCCGGTGCGCTAGAGGAGCCGGGGCGTCCCGCCCCGGCGTCATTGCCGCAAGGGCCTTGATCATCGTTGCGGCCAACAGCGGTCCGTCCGCAACCGGAGGTCGAGGCTTTAGCCGGTGGCGGCTGCTGACATATCCAAGAGAAATCAGTGGTGTCGGCACGCCGGACCGGCTAAAGCCTCGACCTCCGGTGGCCGGAACGGCGATCAAGGCCGCCGCATGCAGCAAGCCCGAGAACCAATCCGGGTCCGAGAGGCCGACTGAAAGGCGATTAGGAACGGCGTTGTCGTTGTCGTAATCGAGGCGATCGTCGCGCCCCGGATTCTCTCGCATCCCAAAGTGTATCGCTTTTTCGATTACGACAACGACAACGATAACGACAACGACGATCGCTGGGGCGGGACGCCCCTGCTCCTTTACGCGCCGACACAGACCCGGTTGCGCCCGCCGCGTTTGGCGGTGTAGAGGCGGTCATCGGCCTGGGCCAGCAGCGCGTCCAGGCTGTCGCAATCGGCCGTCAGGGCGGATACGCCGATGCTGACGGTAACCGACAGGGGGCCGCGCGGGGTGTCGAGGACGACGCCCGCCAGGTATCGACACAGGCGCTCCCTGGCTGTCGTCGGCCACGGCGAGCAACAGGGCGAACTCCTCGCCGCCGACCCGCGCGCATAGGTCGCGGCCGTCGGTCTGGTCGCGCAGGGCGTCCGCCACCCGTCCAGGGCGACCATCACGTCATAGTCCTGGAGCAGGCCCACGAGGATGCCGACGTTGGTCCTGCTGTCTTCGACCACCAGGACCTTGGGTCTGGGGTCAAGCATCAAGCTGTCTTTTGAGCAAGGTAGTGTTCGAGCAGGGTCTGGGCCTCCTTGAAGCGATAGGTGCGGATCAGGGCATGCAGTTCATCGAAGAAGGGCCGGTCCGCGGCGGGGAGGCCGGCGGCGGCCAGCTCCTCGGCCAGAGTCTTGCAGTCGCGCGCCCGGTGCCCCTCAAGGGCGAGCCGTAGCGCCGCGTAGCGTTCCTCCAGCCAGTCCTGATCCACGCCGGCCCCGGGGTCGGGCGCGTCCGGCGCCGTGGCCGTGCGGGCCCCGGCGATGGCATCGCACAGGGCCGGGATGCCCTGGATCAGGGTCGCGAGCAGAGCCGGGTAACGTTCCGGGTGGTTCTCGCGGATCGCCTCGTGCAGCGCGGCGCAGGCCACGAACAACTCGGTGGCCGCCAGGTTACCCAGGACCCCTTTTAGGGTGTGGGCCAACTGCCGGGCGGCGGCGGGGTCTTGGTCCAGGGCCGCGGCGAGCTGGGCCGGGGTGTCGCGGTAGGAGTCGCTGAACTCGCTTAAGACCTCCCAGAACAGGTCCAGGTCTTCGCCGACGCGCTCCAAGAGTTCAGCACTGTCGATCCCGGGGATGGACGGGGGTTGATCGCCTGGGGATAGGTCCATCGGTGCGGGTACCTCTTGTGTGACGGGTCGGGTGGGCCGGCGGGTGTGGCCGGGCGGCCTGGCGGGGCCTGCTGCCGCGGCGGTTGGCCGGTTCTCGGGGCGGCCGATCACCCCGGCGGCACGCGCAAGCGCCAATTATCCCCACGGCGCTGCGATCCTACCAGAGGTTGACGCGGTGCGGTCGCGGTTGCTGTAATCAGCGGCCCAGTCCCGCGGGCACCTGCCCAGGAAGATCGCGACCATGCTCCTGCAACCCGTCATCCTCTCCGGCGGTTCCGGCACCCGCCTGTGGCCCCTGTCGCGGGAGGCCTATCCGAAGCAATTCCTGCCCCTGACCAGTGAGCACACCATGCTCCAGGAGACGGTCCGGCGCCTGGACGGGCTGGACCAGGAGCACCCACGCCATGCCATCGGCCTGCTTGAGCCGCTGGTGGTGTGCAACGAGGCCCACCGGTTTCTGGTCGCCGAGCAGTTCCGCGTCCTGGGGCGCCACCCGGGCGCCATCATCCTGGAGCCCAAGGGCCGCAACACCGCCCCGGCGCTTACCGTCGCGGCCCTGGCGGCGCTCCGGGGCGGCCTGGACCCGGTCCTGCTGGTCATGCCGGCGGACCATATGATCCGCAATGAACCGGCCTTTCGCGCCGCCGTGGCCGATGGCGTCACCCTGGCCGACCAGGGCGCGGTGGTGACCTTTGGAATAGTCCCCAGCAAGCCCGAGGTGGGCTACGGGTACATCCGTCAAGGCGAGCCCTATGCCGGCGAGGCCCGCGGTGAGGGTCCGATCGAGGGGTTGGGCGGCCACGCCTACCGCCTCAGCGCCTTCGTCGAGAAGCCCGATCTGGAAACGGCCCAGGGCTATCTCGCCGACGGCCGGTATCTGTGGAACAGCGGCATCTTCGTCCTCAAGGCGTCCCTGTGGCTGAGCCTGATCGAGCGTCTGCGCCCCGACATCGCCCAGGCCGCGACCCACGCCTTTACGGCCGGGCGCGAGGCCGGGCAGTTCTTCGGCCTCGATGCCGCCGCCTTCGCCGCTTGCCCCAGCGACTCGATCGACTATGCGGTGATGGAACATATCGCCGGCGAGGCCCGCAGCGAGGCCCCCCCGACCATCGTCATCCCCCTGGACGCCGGCTGGTCCGACGTGGGCGCCTGGTCCGCCCTGTGGGAGGTCCGGGCGCAGGACGCCTCCGGAAACGTGCTCGACGGCGATGCCTTCGTCCATGACGCCAACAACAACCTGCTGATCGCCCGCCATCGGATGGTAGCCGTGGTGGGGGTGGACGATCTGATCGTCGTCGAGACCCCGGACGCGGTGCTGGTGGTGAAAAAGGACCGCGCCCAGGATGTCAAAGTCGTCACGCAATTCCTGGAGCACGCGGGGCGCCACGAGTTCCGCCACCACCAGCGGGTGCATCGCCCCTGGGGCGCCTACGAGTCCATCGGGCATGGCGGACGCTATCAGGTCAAACGCCTGTCCGTGAAACCCGGTGAGTCCCTGTCGCTGCAGATGCACCACCATCGGGCCGAGCACTGGGTCGTGGTCTCCGGCACCGCCCGCGTGACCTGTGACGACAAGTCCTTCCTGATCACCGAGAACCAGTCGACCTACATCCCGGTCGGCAGTACCCACCGGCTGGAGAACCCGGGGACCATCCCGCTGGAGATCATCGAGGTCCAGTCCGGCAGCTACCTGGGCGAGGACGACATCGTCCGCTTCGAGGATGTCTACGCGCGGGGCAGCAAGGACAGTTGAGCGCCGCTGCTGTACCATGGACGGTTTTGCGCCCCGGGACCTCACCATGGGATTCAAATGCGGGATCGTGGGCCTGCCCAACGTGGGCAAGTCCACGCTGTTCAATGCCCTGACCAAGGCCGCCATCGCGGCCGCGAACTACCCCTTCTGCACCATCGACCCCAACGTGGGGGTCGTCCTGCTGCCCGACCCGCGGCTCGACGTCATCGCCGCCATCGCCAAGCCCCAGGCCATTCTCCCGACCACCATGCAATTCGTGGACATTGCCGGACTGGTGGCCGGGGCCTCCAAGGGTGAGGGACTGGGCAACAAGTTCCTCGCCAACATCCGCGAGACCGACGCCATCGCGCATGTGGTGCGCTGCTTCGAGAACGACGACGTGATCCACGTCTCCGGCGGCGTCGACCCACTGCGCGATATCGAGATCATCGACACCGAACTGGCCCTGGCGGACCTCGAATCGGTGGAGAAGGCCCTGGACCGCGCCGGCCGGGCCGCCAAGGTCGGGGACAAGAAGGCCGCGGTGCGCCGCGACCTGCTGGAGCGGGTGCGCGTGCAACTCGACCAGGCGCGCCCGGTGCGCACCCTGGCCCTGAGCGACGAGGAGCGCGCCGAACTGCGCGACCTCTTCCTGCTGACCAACAAGCCCGCCATGTACATCGCCAACGTCGCCGAGGACGGCTTCACCGCCAACCCCCTGCTGGACGCCGTGCGCGAGCACGCGCGCGCGGAGGGCGCCCTGGTGGTCCCGGTGTGCGCCGCCATCGAGGCCGAGATCGTGGAACTGCCGGACGATGAGCGCGGCGAGTTCCTGGCCGAACTGGGGCTGGACGAGCCGGGCCTGAACCGGGTGGTGCGGGCCGGTTACGAGCTGCTGGGGCTGGAGACCTATTTCACCGCCGGGCCCAAGGAGGTCCGCGCCTGGACCATCCCCGCCCGCTCGCGGGCGCCCCAGGCGGCCGGGGTCATCCACTCCGACTTCGAGCGCGGCTTCATCCGTGCCGAGGTCATCGCCTACGCCGACTTCGTCGCCTGCAAGGGTGAGCAGGGGGCCAAGGAGGCCGGCAAACTGCGTTCCGAGGGCAAGGAGTATGTGGTGAAGGACGGAGACATCATCCACTTTCGCTTCAATGTTTAGCGGCGCGGCGGCGGTGTTGTGTGCCTCAGGGTTCGCGGGTGCGCCGCTAAACATTGAACATATTCGTGTGTAGGATGGACAAGCGATAGCGCAGTCCACCGAATCCCGCACCACTGCTGGTGGACTGCGCTGCGCTCGTCCACCCGTCGGCAGTGACCGATCAGGCGTCGGGGATACCGGATGTACTGAGCAGGCACGGGACGACGGGAGAGGAACGGGCGCTTATGCCGGACGGGGCATTCGCCCCGTCCGGAATGTTTTTTGCTCGCCTGGTTGTAGCCGCACCGACCGCATGCGTTTTCCGTCGTGTCGTGAGGGCATAAACGCAATTTATAATCAATGTGTTACGCTCCTTCGCGCCCACCGGAAGACAGGGTACGAAAAACTGCATGAAGTGGCTCAGATTGAACAGCCTAGGCCGAGGCCATCGCCGAAGCCTTCAAGACGGCCCAGGTTGAAGCGGACCCGGCAACCAACGCCGAAGTTGCCGGACATGAGAGCAACTTACAGCACGCCTTACGAGAAACCGAACTGCGCCTTGAGGTCCGGATTGCCGAAGCAAAGGCGGACCTGACCCGCTGGGTCATTGGTGCGGGGATACTGCAAACGAGCATCATCATCGGCGTATTGCTCAGCGACCGTGGCGCGCCCGGTTAGGAGCCGTCACCCATCACGCGGGAAAAGGTAGACCGCCCATGTCGAATGTGCCCGACTTAGACCAGATCGCCTTCAAGGTTCATCCGGCCGGCGGAGGATCGGAAGTCCCGGTCTCCCTGTTGCTGCAAGCCTTCAGCAAGCTACAGGAACTGGTGCATCTATTTGCCCTGCAAGAGGAAGGGCGCACGGTGCGGCAACGCCTGCGGTTATCCGAGGAACTTAAGCGCAAGTATGCGCTGAACCTCAGCCCCCCCAAGATCGGCAGCTTCGAGATAACCGGGCGCGTAGCGGGCCGGGGGACCGATTTATTCGAGCCGGAACAGGCCCGCCGCGTCGTGGGGCAAATGCACTCTTTCTGCCATGCCGTCGTGGCGGCTCAGGAGGACCAGATTCGCGCCCTGGTGCCCGATAGCCACCTGCGCCATCGGATGCTGTCCTGCCTGTCCGCACTCTGCCCGCCGCCCGGCAGCGGCTACCGGTATGAACTGGCCCCCGCCACGGGACCAGGCGTGTCCTTGGTCGAAACGCTGCCTGCCCGCATCGACGATTGGCTGACCACGCCCGAAGAGCGCGCCGAAGTCCGCACCGTCACCGGGCGGCTGGACGCCATTTCGTTCGGCGAACATATGCTGACGATTATCTACCGGCCCAAGACCCGCGCGCTGAAGTGCTATTACGACGAAGACATCGAGCCCATGCTGTTGGAGAATCGGCGGGCTTTGATCCAGGTCGCTGGCCGCGTGCTGCTGGGTGATGATGGTCACCCCGACCGGATCGATGAAGTCGAACAGATTCGAGAGCTTGACCTATCGCCTTTCGTGTTGGGCGAGATCGAAGGCCACGATTTTCGCCTGCGGCCCCGCGGCGCGTTCAGCGTCTTGCCGTCACTGACCGAAGATGAGCAGCATCTTTGCCTGGAACATAAGCCCTGGAGTCTCGATGTGTTTGCCACGACCCGCGCCCAGCTCTTCACGGAACTGAAGGAACAGATGCTTATGTTGTGGCTGGAATACGCCCGCGAGCCGGACGACGCGCTTTCTGAACCCGCGCAACGGGTCAAGCGGCAACTTCTGGCCGATTGGGAGGAAACGGCGAATGCCTAAAGACAAGCGGGATGTCGAAGCCGGATTGCTCAACAAGGGTTTCCAGAAAGCACCAGGGGGCGACCACAATTATTTCGTCTATGTGGCGCAGGATGGCAAGAAGGCTTTGGCCAAGACCAAGACCAGTCACGGACGCGGCTTCGACATCGACGAATCCTTGCTCGCGCGCATGGCTCAGCAGTGCGCCCTGACTCGCCCGCAATTTCTCAAATTGATTGAATGCCCTTTGGGCAGAAACGACTATGAAGATATCTTGAAAAAGGCGGGCAAACTATAGTGAGATCGCTAGCAACCGATGGCTGAGAAGAGACCACGCAAGATTACAACAGAGGCAGTGGACGCCTTGATCGCTTCAGCACGCAAGACGCTTAAAGATGATATTCGGTGGATTACGAAATCTGTCATGTTGGAGCGCGCCTATTTTCTCGGGGTATTTGCGTGTCTCCGGGAGATTGCCAAAGAGGACGACGTAAAGGGCTTTTTGTTCAAGATCTGGGCCGATACCGCCCATAGCCGGCGGACATTTGACGACACTTTCTCCTCCACGCGGATGGGGAAGGCATTCGACACCTTGGATCGGTATGTGAACGCCCAGACAAGAAAGCAAGACGCGCTCGAATCGAGCGCCGATGCAGTGTCGGCCACCGAGGCATTGGAGCAGTTGATGCGAGGCGCTGCATACCATGAGGACCTTATCCGCCAAGCCCGTGCCAAAATCGAAGAGCTGACGGTCAGCATTCGCGACAGCATTTGCCGTCGTGGATCACCCGAACCCGCGGATTCCGCCAATCACCAAGCGGTCGAGCAGCAGCTTGATGTCCTTCGCGAACTGGAGCATTGGGTGCGGATCGTTGCCCTCCTTGAGACAGATCATGATCGGTGGAAAGGGTTGGACCCATGAACGGGCAACGGACCTTCAATTAGGGTCGCGATTTCGGTAGCCTAGGCTCACCAATTCTTCAACCACTTACCCACCAGCGGCACTTGCTTTAATGTTTTCCGCGTTTCATCCAGTCGCGCAGTGATAGCGTCCAGCGCTGCGCCAAGCCTCCCACGGGCTACCCCTTCGGCATCCAAGTCGAGTTTAAGCACCTTCAAGTGCGCCCGTATTTGACTCCGCTCAGGCTTTGACGATTCAAGTTCTTTAGTAACCGCATCGACTTCAGCCTTCGTTTGCTTGAACTGGTCGGTGAGCGATTGGAACGCCCTTTGGAAGCCGTCGATTTGCTGGGTGAGATTCTGAACGAGGGCATTTTGTTTGTTGAGAAAATCGGTGAGTCGGCGGTCAACGCCTTGCCTGTGTTCGGTCAGTTCATGCGCCATCTCTTCTTTCAAGCCGTTTGCAACGGCCTGGAATTTCTCACCAAGCGCTTTCTCCGTATTCAACAGAGTGTTGCGAATCTCGCTCCGTAACTCGTCCCGAACACTCGCCAGAAGTTGCTCCAGTTTCTCGGCACGTTCGACCGCTTTGGCCCTTGCTTGCTCCGCACGGTCAGCGTTCCTGGCTGTCTCAGCGGCAAGCCGCTTGAGTAACTCCGCTTGTTCGGCAATTACCGCCTCGCTAGCCCCGCGAATTCGTGCCTCCGCCTCTGCCAGTTTCTTGCCGAGCGTCTGAAGTGCGGATTCCATATCGCTCAGCAGAAGGTCCCAACTCCGCTCTGATTCAGCTTGTGAGTCCTCAATCTGCTTCTTCAGTTCGTTCCAGTCGCCTTGTAGTTGCTGGAGTGCAAGGCGGGTCTTTTCCAGGTCTCCCAGATACTTCTTTCCCTTTGTGCAATCGCTCTTGAGTTGCTTGAGCAGCTTGTCGGCATCCGACCTAGCTCCAACAATACTGTCGGCTGCCGTGATCGCACCCTCAACGCGCTCACCGAACTCGCGCAGTTTCGCGCGGATGGCATCAACGCTTGTAATCTCAGGCACGGAATGCCTCCGCCAGGCGCCGCGCCTTATCCTTCAGAGAATAACTCTCCTGCGCAGCGGCGGATTCGACGAAATGAAAGAACTCAAGGCACTCACCCATCATGCGCACCTCCCCGCTTTGGCGGTGTTCTGGTCTTGCGGCTTCGTCGGCAAGAAACCGCCACCCCTCGATGGAGTCACATGCACTGCCAGGGTCATTCAGGAGAAGCAAGAGTTCAGATTCCAAGTTCTTGGGCGAGGTATGATAAAGATCTGCGATGTCGGGAAGAGGTAAGCGTCGCTGATTAGCCGAAAGCAATAAGCGCTTCGCATTGCCAACTAACTCCGCTGACGGGGAGAATTCACGAGATAGGTAGAGCGCAACCATATTGTTCGGGTTTCCTTCCAGAATACTTCGTGCCCGGCGATATGTTGCAGTTGGATAATCCCTGAAACAATCGACGATTCCGCGAAGCATCTCCAAGTCAAAAATATCCTCGGCAAGTGCATTTTCCATTTGTCTGTCCTTCTCCGTGGGGCTAGATATAGCCGGCTCCATGCGCTGTTCGGGAAATACGAGGTCTGGCGCGCAGATGTCACACATGCCGCACCGATACGACTCAGCAGGCTTAAGAAAACTTTCGTCGCCCAAATGCGAGAGCATATTTATTCGGCGGCATTTTCCATCCGCCACAACACTCAACAAGTTCTGAAGCATGGTGTAACGCATCTTGAGCACTGTGCTGTAGGTGTGGTCCAGAAGCAATAGCAGATGCTCATAAACAGAATGGAACAGAGCCGGCGCCTGGCCATATGCCTGAAATGCATCAAGTTTTTGCGCGAAGGATTCCAGCGGCCGGTAATCCTGTCGACAGCGCGCCATCCGCTGAGACATCGATTCCTGGCGGCTGCCAGAAATATTGGCAAAGTAGTCGGCAAGCCGAGCCGAAAACTTCCCTTCCAGCCTGGAAAGAGAAGCTTTATCGGTCAGTTCGGCACCTACAAGAGAAACGTCGAATCTTGGCGTTCGCCCATAAGTAATGACGTAGTCGGTTATGAGTCCGAGAACCATCAATCGATACAATGCGATTTCTTTGCGCGAAACATGCGCGTGCGACGCATAGACGCCGACAGAATCCTCCTGCCGGTCTATCCAAGAAGCGACAAGCTTGTCAAGTACACCTAGAGCACTCATGGCATCAGCTTCCGCACCGGGATAGCTACTGCTGATGAACATGTGCTGCTTCCCGTAGTCGCACAGGTTGGGTTTGCCAAACGAGCATCCAGCTCTGTAATTGCAATCGGGTCGAGGGACATTTTGTGATTTACGGTCAAAGTCAAAGAGTTTCCTACTGCAATCAGGGTGGGGTGGTTCGCACAGCAGGACGATGTGGGCACGTTCGTTGTCGCGGCCCGCGCGACCAACTTCCTGATACCAGGATTCCAAGCCGGAAGACAATGAGGTATGGACAACGAAACGGACGCTGCCCTTGTCAATACCCATCCCGAATCCCTTGGTCGCCACCAAGATGTCAAACCCGCCTTTCTTGAAGTCAACCTGGTTTGACTTGAGCGATTCTTCCCAGCCCGGCGGTGTGATAGCTTTTTCGGCATCGAACTCACGTTTGCAGTGAGAGCAAACCTTTACCCCCGCGACTTTGCCTTTGCTTCTTTGATTGGAAAAGCGCACGGGGTCCGCCCCGTCGTCATCAGAAAGCTCATCCGGCTCAGCCGCAAGACCCGCCTTGCTTGTGTAAGCGTAAGAGTGACACTCGTGGCAGAGTGTCGGCGGCTTGCTTGAAAACGCCCTTACCTTTCCGGTTGAAAAGGCATCTAGGCGGAATTTCTTCTTGCCCCGCCCCTCAAATAGTGCCCCTGGTTCCAAGATTGTCATCGTTTCAAATAGATAGTGCGCGGTGCCATCCAATATTGAATGCTTCCCGTGTGGATCTGCATAAATGCAGAAGATGATACCGAGTGCTTTTTCCCCGTGGCGGTTTTTATTTGCCAGAAGCTCGCGCAAGCGTTCCTGTCCTTGTCCATGTCCAAGTGCCACCGGTAAGTCCTTAGTAAGAATCTCGTGAAATGCTTGCGTTTTTGTTGGGCCGTCTTTGGCTGCGACTTGAAAGCTGAACCGCTCGCGGTCAAGGTGCCGAGCACGTTCCAACTGGTCCTTGCTCAAATTCAAGATCCCCAGTATGTCGGCTTCGACTTGTTGGCCCGCAGTGGCAGTCAGAGCGATGAGTTTGGCGGTGAGGGTCTTGTGTAAGTAAGGAAGTTTAAGATAGGAAGGGCGGAAATCGTGGCCCCATTCCGAAATACAGTGTGCCTCATCGATTGCAAGGAAGTTGATGGGCACGAATTCCTGTAGCCGGGTGAGTTCATCAAGAAACTTCTTGATGCGAAGCCGTTCGGGAGAAACGTAGAGAAGTCGGACGTAGCCTAGCTTGATTTCTTCCAGAATCCGGCGCTGGGACATTGCGTTTATATCTGAATTGATAAACTCCGCCGAGGCGATACCGTAATTCAGGAGTGTGAGACGCTGGTCGCGCATGAGCGAGCGCAATGGAGCAATGATAAGGGTGAGACCCGGTTTCAGTAATGCTGGAAGCCAGAAGCAAAAGGATTTTCCGCTGCCGGTTGCCGCAATCCCTAATACATCGCTGCCGTTAAAAACGCGCTGGAGCACTCTATCTTGGAAATCCTGAGTGCCGTTTGGATACCCAAACAGGTTATCTGTGAAATAGAGTAGCCGCTTGTGAATATCGTAGTCGACTGAAAGATTAGCTCGAAACTTGATGTGCCCCGCGGTGGACGGCGGGGCCGGTAACTTGTGCGCGGAGCGCTGCACGGTCGGACCATCAAGCGCCACCCCGGCAGCGTCGGTGCCATCCAACACTGAGACATAAGGATGCAGACAGATGCCCCAATTGCGCGGGGGGCGGACTCCGCGGACGGTGACTCTTGGTAGATCGAAGCCGATGTCAACGACCTCAGCGACCGCTGTCAGAAAGTCAAACAGGGCGCTGACAGCCATCGCCACGAAGGGAAACGTCAGACCGAAGCAATCCGAGAGAATGATCGGGCTGCTTTCGGGCATCTCCCTGAGCATCAGATCCGTGAAGTGGTCCTGTACTCGGTGGAAGTCGTTGACCAGATGCACGAGGTTCTGCCCTGTTTCGGATGGCTCGAAGCCGGGAAGATACGGGTTGTCCGGTGGGCTGTCGATAGCCAAGAGGCCGCGCATCTGGGGTTCGTCTTGCAAGAAGCCGTATAATTCTTGAAGCGTCGCATCGGTGGTCTCCATCACCTGACCGTAGGAATATCGGATGACGGTCCATCCTTCCTTGGCGGTAGCCGTTCAGAGACCCGGCATTGGAGCCGGCAGCGGAGCGGCCGCGCGACCGGCGCGGCGCTCAGCGATCACGCCGGCCAGATAGGGCCACGGCACCTGGCCGCGCTGGCGACAGGTTTCAATCACGCTGGCGAGCAG
>NZ_CAIKKU010000080.1 GCF_903828115.1 uncultured Thiodictyon sp.
CCAGAGGCCGGAGTGATGATCAAGGCGCTACGGGCGCGCCCGCGAAACGCGGAATGAGTTGGTGCAGGTATTCGACGAAGACCTGGGGCGCGGCGGACGAGATCACGACGGTCCGGCCTGGGAACTGCAGCACGACCAGAAAGCTGTTGGAGACCTGGCGGATGGTCGCGGCGAGGGTGCGATCGACGAAGGGCGACATGGGCTTCGGCTAATCTGGGAGTGAACTCCAGATTAGCCGAAGGCAGGCCGCCGCTGCAATGGCCCCAGACTTGAGCACCCAAGGCCGCGACGGTGCACTTTAAAGCGCCCCCACCGGTGCCGGGCCATCCGGCGCATCTTCAGCAGGCCGATCGCCGACCCGCAGCAGGGCCAGTGTGATGTTGTCGGTCCCGCCGCGCTCGTTGGCGAGTCGGACCAGGGCCTCGGCGGCGGGACCCAGTTCGCTCTTGCCGGCGGCGACCAGGATCTGCCGCAGCCAATCCACCGGCACCATGCCGGTGAGTCCGTCGGTGCAGAAGAGGTAGATGTCGCCGGTCTGCAGCTCCGTGACGCCGGAGTAGACGCGCACCTCGGCGGACGAACCCAGGGCGCGGGTCAGGATGTTGTCCCCGATACCGTAGTGCCGGGCGTCCTCCAGGGTGCGGAAGAAGCCTTGGTCGACCACCTCCTGGATGAACGAGTGGTCGTGGGAGAGTTGTTCCAGGCGTTCACCACGCAGGCGATACAGGCGCGAATCGCCCACGTTGGCATAGGCCAGCCAGTCCGCGCCGGCAAAGCCCAGGACCACGGTAGTTCCCATGCCGACACAATCGGTCTTGGTCTGGGACAATTGCCAGACGGCCCGATTGGCCTCCTCCACCGCCGCCTCGGTCAGCAACCGTGCCTTGTCGACGTCGGTCCGCGGCAGGGTCTGACGCTTGAAACGCTCGCGGATCGTGTCGGCGGCGAGTCGGCTCGCCACCTCCCCGGCGCTGGCGCCGCCGACCCCGTCGGCGACCACCACCAGACCCATGTCCGCGTGAACGGTGACCGCGTCCTCGTTGCGCGTGCGCACGCGCCCGCGGTCGGTACGCCAGGCATATTCCAGTTTGTAGGCCCACATCGCGACCGCCTCCGTGTCGACCTCAGACCAGGGTGCGGTGGGCCAGGCCCCCGTTCCCGCTCAGCGGACGGTGCCGCTTACCGCGCCGGGGCCGCTCGCGGGCCCGGCAGCCAACTGCGCCGCCAGCCGCTTAGGCTCCACATAGCCCGGAATCATTTCGCCGGTGTCGGTGAGGATGGCCGGGGTGCCGCGCAGGCCGAGTTCTTCGCCCGCCGCCATGTGGGCATCCACCGGGTTGTCACAGGTCTTTTCATCGACGCTCTTGCCGGCCTTGGCGGCCGTCAGGGCGGTGCGGCGCGCCGCCGCATCACCCGCACACCACACCGAGACGGCCTCCTTGTAGGCCGGGCTGTCCTTGCCGGCGCGCGGGAAGAAGACGTAGCGCACGCGGATACCCTCCTTGCCGTACTCCGCGATCTGACTGTGGAGCTTGCGGCAGTAGCCGCACTCGATGTCGGTGAAGACCGTAACCGTGTGCTTGGCCTCGGCCGCGGGCTCGAAGATCACCATCTGGGACTCGCCCAGGCCGTCCACCAACTGCTTGCGCGCGCCGGACAGGCGGGGCTCGGTCAGGTCCTCCCGGCTGGTGAGGTCGACAATGCGCCCGTCCACGAAATAGCGGCCGTCGGCCGTGACGTACATCATCTGGGTTCCGACCAGGACCTCGAAGAGCCCCTTCACCGGTGACGGCGCGATACTCGTGATCTTGATGCCGGGGATGACCTTGGTCAGGGCGGCGCGAATACTGTCCTCGGGCGCGGCGAGCAGGCTGCCGGCGGCAAGCCACAGGACGGCGGCGACGATCAAACGGGGGCTATGCATGGTGGTTCCTCGGGTCTCCAAAATCGGTAGGCTCCGGGGACGCTGCCGCGTCGCGCCGGTCGCCGTGGGGAATGCGCTTCAGTCTCTAAAATTACTGACTTTTATCGGCAACCCCCAGTCCTCTGCGCGCAACAGGGCGATGGCCTCCTGGAGGTCATCGCGGTTTTTTCCGGTGATCCGGACCTGGTCCCCCTGGATCTGCGCCTGGACCTTGAGTTTGCTGCCCTTGACAGTCTTGACCATCGACTTGGCGGTTTCCGTGTCCACACCCTGCTTGAGGCGGACCTCCTGGCGCGCGGTACTGAGCGTTACGGCGGGGGCCTGGGGGTCCAGGGCCTTGAGGTCGACCGCGCGTTTGACCAGTTTCTGACGCAGGATATCCATCATCTGCTGGAGTTGGAACTCCTGCTCGGCAGTCATCATGATCTGTTCGTCGGCCAGCTCGAAATGCGCCTTGACGCCCTTGAAGTCGAACCGGGTCGCAATCTCCCGGTTGGCTTGATCGACCGCGTTACGGACCTCCTGGAGGTCGATCTCGGATACGATGTCAAACGAAGGCATTCACTCAAGCCCTTGATTAGTTGAACAATTTTTAAGAACGCATGACCACGGACCGGCGAGCCACCTCGGGGCTCCTCGTCCGAGCGCGTACGATAAAGCAAGCCGCGCCCGGCTGCCAGGAGCACGCGCCGCGGGGGTGCGATCATAACTGATGTGTTAACGCACATGTCGTAGGGTACGCTTCGGGTACCCGCCAAGCTGCCACGACCGCCCGAGCTGGGTACGCGATACATACCCTGCGGCTACAGCGACCGGACGTTCTCACGGACGGTTGTCGTTGTCGTTGTCGTTGTCGTAATCGTAGTCGGATTATTCGATTACGAC
>NZ_CAIKKU010000081.1 GCF_903828115.1 uncultured Thiodictyon sp.
GTCGTAATCGAACAATCCGACCACGACAACGACAACGACAACGACGCCCGGTCCGTGGGAACGTCCGGTAGCTGTAGGCGCATCGCCTACCCGGCTCCGGCGGTCGCCGCAGCTTGGCGGGTACGCGATGTGCGTTAACACATCAGTTCTGATCGCACCCCTGCCGGCGCCCGTCGCGCTCAGTCGCTCTTGAACCCGGCCGCGCGGTGGCTGCCGTCGCAGAAGGGCTTGTTCCGGGAGGCCCCGCAGCGGCACAGCGCCGTCTCGGTGCCCTCCCAGGCAAGGCGCCCGCTGGCGGCGCGGATGCTCAAATTACCCTTGACCAGGAGCGGCCCGTCCGCCAAGGGCTTGATGGCCAAGGGGCCGCCCAGCGCGTGCAGCGGCGCCCCGCGCTCACCGACGGCCCCGAAATCCTCGAACCCCGCGGCCAGGTGGCTGTTGTCGCAAAACGGTTTGTTGGCGGACGCCCCGCAGCGGCACAGCGCGGCCCGGTGGCTGACGCCCGGCAGGTCCTCCGGCACCCCTTCAATGTCAAGCTCCCCGTGCGCGAACAGCGGGCCGTTGTAGGCCAGGGTCACGATATTCTCGGCCGGGGCGACCTCCGGCCCGCCATCCTTGTCCCGATACGTCAGGGCACCGCTGGGGCACCGTTCGATGATCTCGCGCACCTCGGCCTTGCTGCAACCGTCCGGGACGCACCAGGGCTCCCGGCCGCCGACGAACAGTTCCCCGGCCGCGGTGCCGCACTCGCCGATATGGATACACAGCCGCCCGTCCCACTGGACGTCGATCTCGGCCCCGGGATACTCGACCACCTGCTTGTCGCTCATCTGCCTGACCTCTGGGAATGGTTGAAAGCCTTGTCGCTAAATGCCTACCCCGACGGCGGATTCAAGCCCGCGGCGCGGCGTCGCCAGGCGCCCGCGAACCCGGGAGGTCGAACAGCAACACCTGCGCCTCGTCCGGCCCGCTACCGCTGATCCGGACCGCCTCCTCCGCGACCAGATGGACCCCGTCGCCCGCCTCCAACTCCAGAGCGTTCACCAGCGCCCGCCCCGTCGCCAGATGCACATAGGCCTCACGGCCCGCAATCAGGGGATGGGCGACCGACGAACCGGCGCACAGCAGGGTCGCATAGAGCAGCGCGTCCTGGTGCGTTGGGATCGAGCCCTCGCGCCCGTCCGGAGAGACCAACAGGGCCAGACGGTTGCGCCGCTCGTCCGTGGAGAATTGGCGTTGGTGATAGTCCGGCTCGCCCCCCCGGCGGTTGGGTGTCAACCAGATCTGCAGCAGATGCACCGGCGCCGCGGCGTCGGCGTTGTACTCACTGTGGCGCACCCCGCGGCCGGCGCTCATGTGCTGGACCTCCCCCGGGCGGATCACCGACCCGTTGCCCATGCTGTCGCGGTGCTGCAAGGCGCCGGCCAGGACATAGGTGACAATCTCCATGTCCTGGTGGCCGTGCATGGGAAAGCCGCCGCCGGGGGCGATGCGGTCGTCATTGATCACGCGCAGGTTCGAGACCCCCATGTGGCGGGGGTCATAGTAGTCGCCAAAGGAGAAACTGTGGCGGCTGTCAAGCCACGTCAGCTGCGCCTGGCCGCGCTCGCTGGACGGTCGCAAGGTCATCATGGCTGCTCCGGGATTGGGTTGGACAAGACGGCTGTACATTACCACACCAGCCACTAAGGTCCGTCCTGGAACAGATTCTCCAACGGCTCGTGCTGCTTCCAGCGGTATAAACGCTCACCGGAACTCGCCGAGCTAAGCCCCGAAGGGGCGTGACATACCAGCCCAGGGCAACGCCCTGGGAAAGGGGCGTTTTATCGGTACAGCCCTGAAAGGGCGTGACATAGCGGCGGGGTTCCAGATGTCACGCCCTTTCAGGGCCAGGCTGGTGAAACGACGCGACCCCGGGACGCTGCCCCGGGCTGGTATGGGTCATCTCGGCGCCGTAGGCGATGCACGCGAGGACATCCGCGTCGTCGAAACCCGGGTAATTCTCGAGGATTTCGCGATGACTCCAACCGGCGGCGAGCAGATCGAGGACCAAGGAGACCCAAATCCTGTGCCCCCTGATACAAGGCTTGCCGAAGCAGACGCCCGGATCGACCGAAATGCGCGCCAACAACTCGTCTTTGGACATCGTTTTACTCTCAAACCGGAACAAGGACCCAGGCCGCAGGATGGGCAGAGCGAGAGCGATGCCCGTCCTCAACCATCACGGCCCGGAGTCCCCATACTCCCCAGCCCGTCGGGCGTCGCCGCGCACCCGCTCGACCGGGTAACGCCCCTCATTGATGGCGATCTTGCGGTAGGCGGCTGCGATGGGGTCTATCCCTAAGCGCTCGGCAAGCCGGATGAGATAGATCAGGCAGTCCGCCAACTCCAGGGCGACCGCCTCCTTCTTCTCCGGGGTCAGGTCCCGGCTCTGGGCCTCGGTGAGCCACTGGAAATGCTCCAGGAGTTCGCCGACCTCCCCGGCCAGGGCCATGGACAGGTTCTTGGGTGAGTGGAGCTGCTCCCAGTCACGCTCGCGGGCGAAGCGGATCAGGCGGGTGTTGAGGTCGTCCAGGCTGTCCATGGTCCTTAGGCCAGCGACCGCGCCCGCGCCCGCGCGATGGCGGCGCGCACCTGGGCCGGGGCCGTGCCCCCCAGGTGGTCACGGGCGGCCACCGAGCCGTCCAGGGTGAGGACGGTGTAGACGTCGGGCTCGATGCGCTCGGAGAACCCGCGCAGTTCCTCGATGCTCAACTGCGCGAGGTCACGTCCCTCCCGGACCCCCAGGGCCACCGCCTGGCCGACGATCTCGTGGGCGTCGCGGAAGGCGATCCCCTTGCGCACCAGATAGTCCGCCAGGTCCGTGGCGGTGCTGAACCCCTGGGCGGCGGCGGCACGCATCCGCTCGCGGCGGCAGGTCACATGCCCCATCATGTCGGCATAGACCTTGAGGCAGCCCTTGACGTTGTCCACGGTGTCGAAGAGCGGCTCCTTGTCCTCCTGATTGTCCTTGTTGTAGGCGAGCGGCTGGCCCTTCATGAGCGTCAGGAGGCCCATCAGGTGGCCAAAGATCCGCCCGCTCTTGCCGCGCACCAGTTCAGGCACGTCCGGGTTCTTTTTTTGCGGCATGATGGACGACCCGGTACAGAAGCTGTCGGACAGTTCCACAAAGCCGAACTGGGCCGATGACCACAGGATCAACTCCTCGGAGAAGCGTGACAGGTGCATCATCAGAATCGCCGCGGCGGCGGTAAACTCGATGGCGAAGTCCCGATCGGAAACCGCGTCCAGGGAGTTCTCCGCGGGCCGCGCGAAGCCCAGGAGGTCGGCGGTGAAGGCGCGGTCGATGGGGTAGGTGGTCCCGGCCAGGGCGGCGGCCCCCAGCGGCATCACGTTGACGCGGCCGCGGCAATCGGCCAGGCGCGCCCGGTCGCGCTCCAGCATCTCGAACCAGGCCATCATGTGGTGGCCGAAGGTGATCGGCTGCGCGACCTGGAGGTGGGTGAAACCGGGCATCACGGTGTCGGCCTCGCGTTCGGCGAGGTCCAGCAGGGCGTCCTGGAAGTGGACGAGCGCGCCGCGGATGGTGTCGATCTCCTCGCGCAGCCACAGCCGCACGTCGGTGGCCACCTGGTCGTTGCGGGAGCGCCCGGTATGCAGGCGCTTGCCGGCCTCCCCGATCGCCTCGGTCAGCGCCGTTTCGACGTTCATGTGGACGTCTTCGAGCGGGACGGACCACACGAAGTCGCCGGCCTCGATGCGGGCGCGCACCGCCATGAGACCGGCGCAGATCTGCTCGCCCTCGGCCTGACTCAGGATGCCCTGGCGGGCGAGCATCGTCGCATGGGCGATGGAACCCTGGATGTCGTAGCGGTAAAGTCGGCGGTCGAAGTCCACCGAGGCCGTGAAGGCCTCGACGAAGGCGTCCGTCGGGGCGCTGAAGCGACCGGCCCAGGGTTTGCCGACGACGGTGAACGTGGTTTGACTAGGCTCGTGCATCATGAGGTCCGACCGGTGATAAATTGGTCATTCTACATGCGCCCCCAGCGGGGTTGGACCTGAAGCAATGCAACATCTCCTGGACGTGCCGGAGCCGACCCCGCGCCGCAAGGCCTTCCTGCCGAATTTCTGCCGCGTGCCCATGATCCTGGGCGTGGTGCTGACCGCCCAACTGCTGGGGATCAGCCTCACCCTGGCGTCGCGTCGCCCGCTCGCCGAGTTCTGGGAGCATCTGGGTCCCATGGCCTTTTTCGTCCTGACCATCTCGCTCACCACGAGCGCCGTGCTCTGCGCCATGCGCCCGGCGCTGCTGCGGGTCGGCGATCGGACGGCCGCGCTGCTGGCCTGGCTACTGCTGGTCACCACCACCGGACTGGTGACCTGGGGGGCCTACAGCGCGACGCCGGACGCGGTCCACGCCGAACTCTTCCCGGGCGATGGACTCCCCGGGATTCTGATCCGCAGCCTGGGGATCGGCGCCATCCTGGGCGGTATGCTGCTGCGCTATCTCTATCTGCACCACATGTGGCGGCTGCAGGTGGAGGCCGAGGCCGAGGCCCGTTTCCAGAAGCTCCAGGCCCGGATTCGGCCCCATTTCCTATTCAACAGCATGAACACCATCGCCAACCTGACGCAAACCAACCCGCGGGTGGCCGAGGAGGTGGTGCAGGACTTGGCGGATCTCTTTCGCGCCACCCTGGCGAACCCGGACGAGACCTCCACCCTGTCCAAAGAGTTGGAATTAGCCTACCGCTATCTGAATATCGAGAAGCAGCGGCTCGGCGAGCGCCTGCAGGTCCTCTGGGATGTCGAGGATCTGCCAGGCGATGCTATGCTGCCCCCGCTGATCCTGCAACCGCTGGTCGAGAACGCGGTCTATCATGGTATTGCGCCGTCGCGTCGTCCCGGGCTGATCCGCATCAGCGGGCGTTATCGTCGGGCGCAGGTGAATTTGAGCGTGCGCAACACCCTGCCCGCGGACAGCGAGACGGGTGAGCGCCACACCAGCGGCAACCACATGGCGCTCGACAACGTAAAGCAACGCATGGCGGGTCTGTTCGACGGCGATGCGCGCGTGATCATCTCGCGGATCGACGGCGATTATCAGGTCCGGCTGGTGTTCCCTTACCCCTGGAAACAGCAATGAAAATCCTTGTCGTTGACGATGAATCCCCGGCCCGGCAACGGTTGGTCCGCCTGCTGTCCGAGATCCAGGGAAATTACGAACTGGCCGGCGAGGCGAGCGACGGGATCGAGGCGGTGCAACTGTGCCGCTCCACACCCGTGGACCTGGTACTGATGGACGTGCAGATGCCCGGCCTCAACGGGCTGGATGCGGCCCGCCAGATCTCGCACATCGAGCCGCCGCCGGCGGTGATCCTGGTCACCGCCTACGAGCAGTACGCCCTGGCCGCCTTCGAGCGCAAGGTGGAGGACTATCTGGTCAAACCGGTGCGGCGCGAGCGCCTCCAGGAGGCCCTGGAGCGGGCCCGCATCCCCACCCGCCCGCAACGCGCCGCACTCGCCACCCGCGACGAGGCGCACCCCGGGCGGCGGCTCTCGCTCAGTGCCCACTACCGGGGCGGGCTGCAGACCGTCCCTATCGAAGACATCATCTTTCTCCAGGCCGAGCACAAGTACGTCACAGTCCGCCACACCGGCGGTGAACTCCTGGTGGACGAGTCCCTGAAGGCCCTGGAGGACGAGTTCGAAGACCTCTTCCTGCGCATCCACCGCAATGCACTGGTGGCGCGCTCGCGCCTCTTCGCCCTGGAGAAGGGTACCGACGGCGGCACCGAGGTGCGGCTGCGTGACTGCCCGGAGCGTCTCCCGGTCAGCCGCCGCCACTTGGCCGACATCCGCCGGTGGCTGCGGGCCGGGACGCCCTAAATGCCGCGGAGGGCAATTCCCGATGCCAGTCCGGCGAGCGATCCGGCGCCAAGAAATTAGACAGGATTAACAGGATTTTACAGGATCGATCAGGGTACGATAGCCATCAACCACTCATCCTGTAAATCCTGTTAATCCTGTCCATAGCCCTTCACGCAACCTTGAGCCCCCGGTGCAGACACCCGCAAGCCCCAGCCGCGACTGGCGTCCCCAACTCCTGGCCCTGGTGCTGCTCGCCCTGATCGGGACCCTGCCCTTCTGGCTCAGCGACCTGGATCTGCGCGTGGCCGCGCTCTTCTATCATCCGCAGGCCGCGGACCCCTGGTGGGAGTCCAGCCGCGACCTCTGGGCCTTCCTCTATCAGGCCTCGCCGCTGCTCGGGGGCCTGATCCTGATCGGCAGCCTGCTCACCATCGCCGCGACCCGGATTTGGCGCTCCCAGCGGCGGCGCCGCCGCTACGCGATCTTTGTCCTGGCCGTGACCCTGCTCGGCCCCGGCCTGATCATCAACGGCGTCATCAAGGACTACTGGGGACGCCCAAGACCCCATCAGACCGTCGCATTCGGCGGCACCCAACCCTATGTGCCGCCGCTCAAGCGCACCCCGGGGGGCCTGGGCAAGTCCTTCCCCAGCGGCCACAGCGCCATCGGCTTCGCCCTGGGGGTCTTCTATTTCATCTGGGCACGCCGGCGCCCGCGGCTCGCCCTGACCGCGGCGCTCGCCTCGGTCGCCCTGGGCACCCTGCTCGGGGTCGGGCGCATGACCGCCGGGGATCACTTCCTCTCGGACATCATCTGGTCGGCGGTGCTGACCTATGGGGTGGCCTTCGTGCTCTATTGGCTGGTCCTGCGCATCCCCCACTGGGAGGACGCGACGGCCATGCGGCCGCCGCCGGCCCCGCGGCCCCTGCGCCACCCCACGCTGACCCTGGGGGCCTACCTGCTCGCCGCAGCGGCCCTGCTGTTCGCCGTCCTGCTCGCCACCCCGGTGCAGGAGACGCGCAACCTCGCAATCGCGCCGTTGCCCGCCGCGCCCGGGCCGCGCACACTGCGCCTGGCGGCAGACGCGGCGACCCTGACCCTGTTCCAACTGGGCACGCCGGCGGTCGCCGCGGGTGAGGCGGCCTCCATCCGCCTCAAGGGGCGCGGCTTCGGCCTGCCCGCCAGCCGCGTGCAGGGCCGTCTGGAGCGAGCGGACGCCACCCTGACTTATACGGTGACGCACAGCGGCGTCTTTACCGAGCGCGACAGCACGGTCACCGTCGGCATCGACCCAACCGCCTGGGAGCGGATCGAAATGATCACCGGCAGCGGCGACATCCGCATCCACCCGCTGGGCAACCGGCGACCCCAACTGACGTTGACGGCCGACCGCGGCCTGGTGCTGGACGAGAACCCCGCCCCCACCAGCGCCGCCACGGACCCCGCGGGGGCCTCCCGGTGATGCGGCCCAACCGACGACGCACAAGAACCACGGAGCAACGCCGATGTGCGGTATCGCCGGGGTCCTGATGCGCGCGGGCCGCTACCCGGACCCGGAGCAACTGCGGGTCATGGCCGCCGCCCTCGCCCACCGCGGGCCGGACGACCGCGGCGCCTACTGCGGCGGGACTGTCGGTCTGGCCCAGACGCGGCTCGCCATCATCGGGCTGGCCACCGGCCACCAGCCCATGGTCGCGGTGGCAGACAAACTCGCCCTGGCCGCCAACGGCGAGGTCTACAACTATCTCGAGCTGAACGAGGAACTGCGCGCGGCCGGCCGCGTGCTGCGCACCGACTCCGACTCCGAGACCATCCTGCACGCCTATGCGGTCCACGGCCTGGGCTGTCTCACCCGGCTGCGCGGCATGTATGCCTTCGCCCTGCACGACGCCCGGTCCGGCCAATTGATCCTCGCCCGCGACCGGCTCGGCATCAAGCCCCTGTTCTATGTCAAGCTGCCGGACCGGATCGCCTTCGCATCGGAAATCAAGGCCCTGCTCCCCTGCCTGCCGGGACGGCCGGAGGTCGAGCCGGGGGCCCTGCGCCGCTTCCTCCAGAACCAGTTCGCCGGGGGGGAGGAGACGGTGCTCCACGGCATCCGCCGAGTGCTGCCCGGCGAGGCCCTGGTCCTGCAACCGGACCTGAGCATCGAGCGGCACCGCTACTGGTCGGCCCTGGCGGTCGCGCCCCGGACCATCGGGGTCGCGCAGGCCCGGGAGGAGTTGGACCGGCTCATGCACACGGCCATGCAGGAGCACATGCGCTCGGAGGTCCCCTTCGGGCTCTTCCTCTCCGGCGGGGTGGACTCGGCGGTGCTCGCCGCGCAGCTCCACGCCCACGGGGCCGGGCGCATCCGCTCCTTTTCCGTCGGCTACCGTGGGACCACCATGGCCGATGAACTGGACGAGGCGGCGCGGGTCGCGGCCCACTTCGGCTTCGACCACCAGCCGCTCGAACTGACCCTGGACCAGGTCTTCGCCCGCATCCCGCACAGCGTGTGGGCGGCGGATGAACTGATGCGCGACTATGCAAGCCTGCCCACCTCCATCCTCGCCCAGGCGGCCGGGGATGAGCTCAAGGTGGTCTTCTCCGGGGAGGGCGGCGACGAGGCCTTCGCCGGCTACCGCCGCTACCACCCGCGCCCCCTGGAACGCTGGTTCAAGACCCTGCGCCACCCCGGCAGCGGGGGCTTCCGCACCCGCGGCCAGTGGTCGCGCCACTGGTCACAACGGCTCTTCGGCCTGCGGCTGGGCGCCGCCCCCGGGCTGGACCGCGCCCCCTTCCTCGCCGCCTGGGCCGCGACCCCCGCCGCCTGGTCGGCGATGCAGCGGCGCCAGTACACCGATCTCGTGACGGCCCTGCCGGACAACCTGCTGGTCAAGACCGACCGGATGCTGATGGCCTTCGGCGTCGAGGGGCGGGTGCCCTTCCTCGACCACCGCGTCGTCGAGTTCGGACTCTCTCTGCCGGACCCGCTCAAGGTCCGCCGCCACCGCGGCAAGTGGCTGCTCAGGCACTGGGCCGAACCGCTCTTGCCGCCCGGACACCTGGAGCGCCCCAAACGCGGCTTCCACGTCCCGGTCGGTGACTGGCTGACCGGCGACTTGGCGCGGCGCCTGGGCGAGCGGCTGGCCACCAACCGGGGCATCCGCGAGTGGTTCAACCCGGCCGCGCTGCCCGCCCTGGTCGCGGCGCGCCAGGCCGGTCGGGGCGGCGAGCGGGAACTGTTCGGACTCATGCAGTTCGCCATCTGGCACCGGATCTTCATTGAAGAGCCGGGGCTGATACCGGCGCCGGATGAGGACCCGTTGGAATGGGTCTAAGCCGCATCGCCTGTTTCTTCTCCACCTCCGGTCACAGCGGTGTCGACCGGGCGGCGGGGCACCTGATCCCGGCCCTGGCGCGTCGGGGCTATGCGGTGGACCTCCTCAAGGTGCGGCGGCACGGGCCGAACCTGCCGGAGGTCCCGTCGGGGGTGCGGGTCATTGATCTCGGCTCGCGCCACACCTACGCCTGCCTCCCGGCCGTGGCGTCCTATCTGCGCCGCGAACGCCCGGCCGTGCTGCTCTCCGACAAGGACCGGGTCAATCGCACCGCGCTCTTCGCCCGAACGCTGGCGCGGGTCCAGACCCGGCTGGTCTTCAGCTCCGGCACGACGATTTCCATCGATCTCGCCACCCGCGGTGCGGTGGAACGTTGGGTGCAGCGTAACTCCATGGGCCGACTCTACCCCTTCGCCGATCAGGTCATCGTCACGAGCAGCGGCGTCGCCGACGATATGGCCGCCTATACCGGGCTCGCCCGCGACCTGATCCGGGTGGTGCCCTCACCGGTGGTGCCGGAGGCCCTGTTCGGGGCGCCGCCGCCCCGCCCGGACCACCCCTGGCTCGGGGACCCGGCGGCACCCCTGATCCTGAGTGTCGGTGAACTTTGTCACCGCAAGGGCTTCGACACCCTGCTGCGCGCCTTCGCCCGGGTGCGCGCGCAGCGCCCCTGCCGACTCATGATCCTGGGCCGGGGCGGGGCGCGCGAGGCCCTGCTCGCCCTGGCCGCGGAACTGGGGGTAGCGGCCGATTTCGCCCTGCCGGGCTATTGCACCGACCCCTATGCCTACATGGCCCACGCGGACCTCTTTGCCTTCACGTCCCGCTGGGAGGGGCTCGGCTTCGTGCTGATCGAGGCCCTGGCGGTCGGCACCCCGGTGGTCTCCACCGACTGCCCGAGCGGTCCCCGTGAGGTTCTGGCCGACGGGCGCTACGGCCCCCTGGTCCCGGTGGACGACGACGACGCCCTGGCCGCGGCCCTGACCGCGACCCTGGACCACCCGCTGCCCGCCGCGCGCCTGCGCGAGGCCGCCCGCCCCTATGGGATCGAGGCCAGCACCGACGCCTACCTGAACGCGATGGGACTACCGCCATGCCCCGAGTAACCGCCATCATCCCGGCCCACAACGGCGCGGCCTTCATCGGGCACGCCATCCGCAGCGTACTGGCCCAATCCTACCCCGACCTCGACGTCTTGGTTGCCGACGACGGCAGCCACGACGACACCGCCGCCATCGTCGCGGGCTTCGGCCCGCCGGTGCGCCTGATCCGAGTGCGGCACGGCAACACCCAGGCGACCCGCAATGCCGCCATCGCCGCGAGCGACAGCGAATTCGTCGGCTTGCTGGACCAGGACGACGCCTGGTGGCCGGAGAAGATCGAGCGCCAGCTCGCCCGGATGGACGCGGACCCGACGCTCGGCCTGTGCTACACCGACACCCGCGGCGTGACCCCGGCCGGGCGCGAACTCCCCGAGCGACACAACCCCTTGCAGGTCCCGCTGGACCAGACCGAGGCCCTGGGGCGACTGCTGCGGGTCAACATCATGGCCGCCTCCACCGTACTCCTGCGCCGCCGCGTGCTGGAGCAGGTCGGCACCTTCGACCCCGCCTATCACCTGGCCGGAGACTGGGACCTGTGGCTGCGGGTCGCCGCCGAGACCCCCATCGCCGCGGTCCCGGAGGTCCTGATCGACTACTGCTGGCACGGCGCTAACCTCTCCCACGGGCGCCTCGCCCTGCACGCCGAGGCGATCGCGGTCCAGGAGGCGGCCCTGGCGCGGGTCGGCGCGCACCCGCGCTGGTCCACCGACAAGCGCCTGCGGACCTACCTGCCCGCCGCGCGCCGCAAGCTCGCCGCGCGCTGTTCTGAGCTTGGCCTGCTGCACGCCCGCGCCGGCCGCCGTGCCGAGGCCCTGGCCTGGCACGGCCGCGCGCTGCGTTTGCGGCCATGGACGCCGCGCGCCTGGTCGCGGTGGGCGCGCGCCCTGCTGCCGACGCGGCGCCCGCGCCCCGGGGCAGGAGAAGGGATTCATCCCTGAGTGAACGCGATTAAACGCGATTCTCGGGAAGCCCCGCTTCAAGTGTGACCAAGGCCCACTCGATGACCACCTCGGACGGCCCGACCCAAGAGTTGCCGCGGTGATTCTGACGGCAGTAAGATCCACGAAACGCGAACGTGCAAGCAACTGCTCGACAATGCGATCGAGGAGTACAGGCCGCGACAGCCCGATGTCCCGTTTCGACTGGTCTGGGGCAACCCCTGCGGCGACGCGGGCCAGCCGCAAGGGATCCGCTGGAGCTGGATCGACCTGCCGGAATTCCTCGCGGTCGCCTGGCCCTACCTCGAGGAAGAAGAGTCTTGCGGATGCGCGTCGCCACGGCCGCGCGTGAATGGCGGCTCAACTTCGCCGACACCATGGGCACCTTGCAATCCCTGGCCGAATGCATCCTGGCGCGCACCGGGACGCTTGACGATGCCCGCTCCGAGCTGGCCCGCAACCGTTGGCAAGCGCGCGAAGACCTGGATCGGCCCAGTCGGCTGGAGGCTGCCACGGGTCTGTCGTCGAGCACGCTCGAACAAGTCTGGCCCCGCCCGCTGAATACCGCCGATGCGGTGCCCTACAGCCTCAAAGCTGCCGCGCGGATGATCGGGGGCGCCTTGAAGGGCGCGGCGTTCCGACAGATCCTGGCGGATATCGAGTCCATACCCGGTGGCTCGAGCCCGGCCCTTGCCGAGCCGCGCGCTTGTTGGTGGACACCGAGGGTGCCTTGCCCGCGGTCGAGGTCCTCGGCGGGCGCGTGGCACCGGACTTGGAGCAACGCGCCAACGCCTTCGCCGCCGAGTTTCTGCTGCCCCGCGGCGCGGCCGGCCGTGCCGCGGAGGCCGAACTCGCATACGTCCGCACCGCGGATGCGCGTCGGCAGGCCATTGAGGGCGCCATCAAAAGTCTCAACGCGGATTACGCCGTGAGCTTCGAGACCGCCGCCTGGCAGATCAAGAATTCCGGTCGGCTTTCCGATACCGACGAAGACGCGTTGCAACCCTACCTGAAATCGCTCTGGGCGCCTTTCTGAGCGGCGGCTCCCGACCCCGCGTGCCAATCGGCAAGGGTTGCACGGCGTCGCCCAACGGTGGAATGGAAGTCCCGAGAGACCGGCAACGTTGCGCCTGCGTGGACCCTTCAGCAGTGCCGTGAAAGTCCATACCGGGGCAAACTATGCCCCCGCAGGTAGCCGGGGACAGAGGACTGTTCTCGCGCAGTTTCCCGGCCCCGGTATCCCATAAACCGGAATCCGTGGTCTGACCCTGCGGTACCCCGGCGCAGCCGGTCGCGCGGAGCGCCTTGTTGGGCCGAACTCGTTCATAACTTGCCACCAAGTCAAGGTCGACCAAATTCAACCTCACGGATCCTTGCCTCTCGATTCTCTGACGTGACAACGACTGTGACGGCCTCGCTGTATACGTCGCCCCCGATGCTCACATACGCCCAGCCAAGGTCAGAGTGTCGCTTTCCCGGCCAGCTTGTCATGGTTTGGCCTACTTCAATGGGCCCCGCTGTGCCCCAGTCAGTAGGCACAATTGCTTCAAAAGCACTTCGCAGCTGCTCGACGCTGGTTTTCTCACGGTACTCCTCGGTTGTTATGGCGTAAGCCTTTACATAGTCGCGCGCGGCCATTGAACTGACGAACACCAGCGCGATTTGTCGATAGTCAGATGTGTTTTGTGTCGGCATCTTCGGGTCCTCTTTTGAACAGCCGGCAACGTTCATGACAGCCGCAACGAGGGCAACTGAGAGGAACAACCGAGTGTTCTTAGCCATTGCTGTGGCCCAACGGTCAGGCTAGCCCCACCCGGACAACGCGACGCAAATAAAGTCTAAGGTAGCCGTTCAGAGACCCGGCATTGGAGCCGGCAGCGGAGCGGCCGCGCGACCGGCGCGGCGCTCAGCGATCACGCCGGCCAGATAGGGCCACGGCACCTGGCCGCGCTGGCGACAGGTTTCAATCACGCTGGCGAGCA
>NZ_CAIKKU010000082.1 GCF_903828115.1 uncultured Thiodictyon sp.
AGATCCCGGGTATCCTGTCGTTGTCGTAATCGAATAATCCGACAACGACAACGACAACGGTGCAGTGGCAGTGATCTTGTCAGGTGGCGCGCGGGCGCAGCCGCAGACCATCACGCAGATTCAGACCGAGCAGCGCGATATTGACGGCGCCGGCGATCAGTTCGAGCGCCTGGACGGCGTAGAAGGGCCAGTCGAACTCGCCCGCCTGGGCCTTGAAGGACAAAAAGAGCGCGCTTGGGATCAGGATCAGCAGTCCGTTTGCGGCAATGAAGGGCATGCGTCGGCGCTTGCGCGCGACCAGTGCCCCGGAGCGCTGACGCCCGAGCGCGAAACCAGACCCGCCGGCCGCCGCGAGGGCCGGAATCAGGAGCAGAAAGCCCCACGGGATGGCGGTCTTGACGGCGACGACGGTCGCCGTCGCGCCGAACGTTTCGGCGAGGATCGTGGCCATCCAGAAGGTCAGGATGGTCAGCAGCGCGAGCACGCCGGCGACGGGGTGAAGGCGTTTCAACATGGGTGCGACTCCGTCTGAGTGGGAAAGATAGCGTGCTATATAACATTGCATTCCAAGCTATGCAAGTGTTAGCTTGGGGCATGGGCTTCAACAAAGACGACTCGGCGGGCTATCTCGCCAACCATCTCGCGCGGCTGTTCGCGCGCGAGCTTCAGTTGCGCATCAAGCCGTTAGGTCTAAGCACCGGGACCTTTCCAGCATTGCTGGTGCTGTGGGAGGGCGACGGCCTGACCCAGCGCGAACTGATCGAGCACCTGGACATCGAGCAGCCGACCATGGCCAACACCCTGGCGCGCATGGAGCGCGACGGGCTGATCGAGCGCCGCAAAGACCCCGCCGACGCACGGGCGCAGCGCATCTGGCTGACCGCGGCGGCGCGCGCACTGGAGGGCTTGGCGACGGCGGCGGCCGAGGCGGTGAACAGCAAGGCACTGGCAGGGCTCGCGCCCGCCGAGCGCACCACCTTATTAGGCCTGATCCGCCGGGTCATCGCTGGTCTGCAAGAGGAGACGACCGCGACGGGAGGGAAGGACGGCGCGGCCTGATCCACGGCGCCGTCGGGGCGACCAGCCCTTACAAGGGACATCGAGGGGCAACGAGATCGCGGTGACGCAGGCCCGCAGGATGGGCGAGCGGGAGCGAAGTCCACCGAAACGCGCGCCGCTGGTGGTGGACTGCGCGGCGCTTGTCCACCCTAGATTGCTGGCACGCGTAGGGTGCGCCGCGCGCACCGCGGCGGCGGCCAAGACGCACGCCATTTCGTTCAACCGCGGCCTCTCAAGGTATACGCACGGCGCACCCTACGCCAATGGTCCGAGCCAGTGCGCCTTGGGGTACGTACTAGCGGGGTGGCTGTGCGTATTGCCCCGGGAACGGGTCCGCACTCTTGCGACGGCTGATTTCCCGCTCGGTCCAGGGCCAGGTGGACCCGGCCTCGTCGAAGAACGCGACCCCGATCACGCCCACATTGCGACCCTCGCCCTTGAGTTCGGCATAGGAATTGGACACGGCACCGAAACGGAATGCGGCCACGCTGTCCGCGCTGCGGCGAAAGCCGTCGATCTGCAGGCTGGCGCCTGGCGCGAGCAGGTATCCGCGCTTCGCGTAAGACCCCGGGCGACCATCCAGCACGTCGAGCCCGTCTACCGTCGCCACGACCTCCACACGATTGCCGGTGGGGTTCCTCACGTCGATGACATACCGCTGGCCGTTCTCTCCCACCACGTAGGTCCGCCCGCCCGCGTGCACGCTGGGCAAGGGGGCACCCTTGCCGTCCAGCAGGCGGACCGCAAGCCGACTGTCCGCGTCGGTAAAGACGTTGTCGACAGAGTCCGGTCGCTGGCCCGAACCGATCATGGCGGCGACGCCCGCCCGATCATTGTAATAGAGCGACAGGACGGCCACGGGGCGCGCGGGTGTCCGGCGCGTGAACTGGGCCTGGTTGACATGGCTGTCCCGGTCTTCGCCCCACAGGGTGCCGAGCCCCGGGTGGGGCGCTATGGCAGGCGTCGGTGCGCCGCGGTATCCGTCGGCAGAAGCGGGTGCGTTCGACGGGGTCGCCGACGCGGCGGCGCGGGCTGCTTGCGGTTGTTTGCCGGTGAGCGGCGGGCCGGCCTGTTGCGCCGTCCCTCCGCCGCATCCGGCTACGAGCAAAGCCAAAACAAAAACGTAATTTTTCAATCGCCTCATGGGTTCCTCGAGCCTGCCTGAGCGAGCCGGTCACGCGGCTGGCGGTGAATGTCGAGGGCAGTATACGCAGGCGCACCCGGCGTCGGATTACGCCTCGCTAACTTTTCGGCCGCTCCGGGCCGGAGTCCAAGGCTTCAGCCTTGGATGCGCACCCAATCCGCCCCGGCCCTAATGACGCTGATCGGCGGTCGCCTGCGCGTCCAGGAGTTCCTTGAGCAGGGCACGCCCCGCGTCGTCGAGCCCGCGCAGGCGCTCCTCGATCGCAAGCCCGCGCAGGCGATCCTCGGGCGGCAGTTCTTGCACCAACTCCAAGGCCAAGTCGCGACGGAAGTCCTCAAAGGTGTATGGCATGTCAACCCCCACTTCGCGGTAGCGGTGATATCTCGTTTAAGATGGGTACGTGGTCGGGCTGGCGCCAGCGATAGGTCTTGGCCCCTTGCTGGACCTTCGCGGCTTCAAAGCTGAACAGGTCCCACAGGGCGTTGCGCGGGGCTGGTTCCACTTCGCGCAGCACGATGATGCTGACCGAGCGATTGACGACCGGCAAACGGTAGACGCCTGTTTGACCGCTACTGCGTCGGTTTGACCGAACAGCCGGTGCCGGTTGATCATCGGTCGGTGCCTCGCTCCGCAGGGGCAGCGTTGAGCGGGAGTATAACGGCTGGTGCGGCGGCGTTGATCATGGCGCCGCGCACCGCGGCGTATCGGTTGGCCTTCAGGCTGACCGACTGGGAGCGCCGCATCCAAGTCGCGGCCCGGCCTTTCCGCAGGATGCGGCGCCGCGGTCGCTTGCGAGATCGCGCCGCACTGGGGTGCGGCGCTCCCAGTGGGCTGCTCGATCACCGTCTGGTGACGCATCAAAGGTCCGCCGCCCGGGAGAACGGCGGCAGGGGCATGGCCTCGCAGTCGACCTCCAACAATTCCTCCAGGCCACCGCGCTCGCCCAGCCAGCGGTGGGTCGCCCGCTCCGAGCCCGGGGCCGCCCCCCCATCCGCCCAATGCCGGCGCGGACCATCTTCATTGCGCGGCATTCAATTGCGCGGGTGAGATAAGCGTATTGAACTGTTCGCACCAGACCACCACCGAGGCGTAATCCCCTACCGCGACCCCCGCCGGTACCGCATAGGTCTGGGCGCCGCTGAATGACTTGAGCGGGCCCAGGTCGATGAACATGGTTTCTTCTACCCGGGTGTCCGGGTCGATGCCCCGCTGCGGCACCAGATAGAGGTGATACTTGGGTCCGGGTCCCACCGCGAAGTCGTCGGCCAGCTCGACCCGGTTGTCATAGACAGACAGGCCCCCGCTGCCGTAGCGGATACGGTCGGCGGGGTCGGCCTGGATGAAGCGTCCGGCGGCCCTGAGGGCGCCGCCCTGGTCGACGGCGGCGCCCGCCGTATGACCCGAGTTGCGCGCGGCCACGAAGGGGTAGGCGAAGAATCCGCCCACCCCTCCCAGGGCCGCGCCGATCAGTAGACCGATCAGCAGGTAGCGGGCCGCCGCGGGGTCCGGCGCCGGACCCC
>NZ_CAIKKU010000083.1 GCF_903828115.1 uncultured Thiodictyon sp.
GCCGCTCCTACGCCGTAGGAGCGGCCCCCCGGCCGCGACGGATATCACCCTCAGACGTTGCCTACCGCCTGCCCAGGTCGGCATTTACAAAACCTTAACTTGGCGAAGGCCCGGGAGCGCCATAAAATACGCAAGGAAAAACTAGAATTTGAGGACTTAGGGGGACGCCTTAAGATGCTTAGGATGGTCTGGCAATCGCCCGCCCCGCGGGGGGGCGACGTGACAATCGGTACGGCGACCCGGGCCGCGGCTTGGTCTTGGGCGTCGGCGACGCTTAGGGGTTGCGCCGGGACCAGCGCGGACGCCCCCTTCACAGACCCGCCAGTCGCCCCGCCGGTCGCTGTATGACCGGGGCGCTCACACCGCACGGGCCGGCGGGTATTCGTCACGTCACTGCCCAGGATGCGGCACTGTTTTATGGACTCGCGCTGCTGCTGGTGTACGCGCCGCTATTTCTGGGCACATCGCGACCGGTGCCGCTGATGATCATGGAATTGGCGGCGGTGGCGCTACTCGCGGGCCTGTTCATGCCCCGGCAAGCGGCGGCGGCCGGGTCGGAAGATGGCCGGACCGGACCGGTCGGCCTTCCCGGACGGCCGTCCCGTCCGGCGCTCCTGTTCTTGCTGCTGCTGTTTCTCCTGCCCCTCTTTCAGTTGGTGCCGTTACCGTTCGAGCTATGGTCAAGACTTCCGGGGCGCGCCTTCTATGCCGAGGCGATGCGGCTCGCGGGTGACACCGACGACGGTTTCAACTGGCGGGCGATCTCGCTGATCCCGACGACCACCGAGGCCGCATGGCTTGCGCTGCTGCCACCCTTGGCCGTGTTCTTGGCCGTGCTGCGGCTCGACCAGGAGCGATTGCTGGTATTAGTGCTGGTGTTCTTGGGGATTGCCACCGGTGAGGCCCTCCTGGGGCTGATCCAGTACGGCAACACCCTGATGACCGACAGCGCCACCGGCACCTACCGAAATCGCAATCACCTGGCTGGCCTGCTGGAAATGGCGCTGCCGGTCGGCCTGGCCCTGTTGGCCGCCACCGTCGGGCACCGTCGCCCCCCGCACGCCGGCAGACCTCATGGCCGACGCAAACCTACGCTTCGTCAATGGGTAGCGCGCTTCAGCGTGGCCCGGATCAACCAGACCGCGGCCTTAGGTGCGGCCTCGCTTGCCATTTTGCTGGGGTTGATTTTTACCCGGTCTCGCGCGGGGATAAGTCTCGCGATGCTCGGGATTCTTCTAAGTAGCCTGATGTTCTCCTACCGACTGGGTGGGCGTAACACCTACGGCCTGATCGGCACTTTCACCGCCGCCGGGGTTGGGTTGGCCAGCCTGATCGGGTTGGTGCCGATATGGAACCGGTTCGCCTATGCTGACCCGTTCGAGGATGGGCGCTGGACGATATTCGACGCCACCGTGCAGGCCATCGGCGAGTTCTTTCCGTTGGGAAGCGGTGCGGGTACCTTCATCGATGTGCTGCGGCGGTTCCACCCGGCCGCGGTGCCGGGCGTCACCATCAACCGCGCCCACAACGACTATTTGGAATGGCTGCTGGAATTCGGCTTGATCGCGGCCGTACTGGTTGCAGTCTGGCTGCTGTTCTATCTGCGCCAGTGGGGGCGGGTATGGCAGAGCGGGGAATGGACGCCGTTGCGCTTCGTCCAGGCTGGAGCCGGCACGGCCTTGCTGCTGATGATGCTGCATACCTTGGCGGACTATAACCTGCGAGTCCCGGCCAACGCGGTGTTCACGGCCTTTCTGGCCGGCGTTTTTTTTCACCAACCGCGCCGCGCGGCCGCGCGCCGCAGCCGCCGCCCGGAGGCGCCCGGTGAGAATAGCGGCCGAGCGCCGCCGGTCTTTGTGATTCCACCGGAGAATCAGAACAATCCCTTCAGGGCTTGGTCTCCGACAGCCGTCAGTCGTCGTCGTACAGGAGTATAGAAATTTCATGAGTGCGCCCAGTTGGTTCGCGGATTTGGTATTCCCGGGCAGTCTTCTGCTCACGGTCGGCCTGATTGCCATGCTGACGCCCCTGGCCCGGGCACTGGGCTGGGTGGACCACCCCTCTACCCGCAAACACCACCCGCGTCCGGTGCCGCTGGTCGGGGGAGTGGCCATGGGCATCGCCTTCTGCGTCGGCATCTTGCTGCTGCCGGACAAACCTCACGACTGGCGGGTCCTCTTGATCTGCACGGTCATGCTGACGCTGCTTGGTCTTTATGACGATCTGCGCTCCAGCCGGGCCTCTACGCGCTTTCTGTTTCAAACCGCCGCCGTCCTGCTGATGGCGCTGGGAAGCGATGTGGTGCTCGGCAATCTGGACGATCTGTTTGGGTTGGGCCAATTCAGCCTCGGCGACTGGGCGGTGCTGTTCACGCTGTTCGCCGTGGTCGGCGTGATCAATGCCTTCAACATGATCGATGGGTTGGATGGTCTGGCGGGTGGTTCGGGGCTGATCGCCGCCGGCTGGCTGCTCGTGCTGTGCCTGAGCACGCACGCGTGCGGCCCAGGGGATATCGGTGCCCTGTTGATCCTCGCCATGGTCATCGCGGGCTTTCTGGTCTTCAACCTGCGCCATCCCTGGCGCGCCCGAGCCGGCATCTTCATGGGCGATGCCGGCAGCACCATGCTCGGTTTCGTCCTGAGTTGGTTTCTGATCCACCTGTCCCAAGGCGAGCAAGCGGTGATGACACCGATCACGGCGGTATGGATTCTGGCCCTGCCGCTATTGGACACCCTGACGGTCATGGTCCGCCGCCTGCGTTCCGGGAGCAACCCGTTCGCCGCAGACCGCCAGCACCTGCACCATCTGTTGCTGGGCCGCGGCTTGACGGATGGCCAGGTCACCGGCGTGCTGTTGGCGCTCACCTTCTTGACCGGTGGACTAGGCGTTCTGGGCGACCAACTGGACTTGCCCTGCTATCTGGGATTCTATGCCTTCGTCGCTCTCTTTCTGCTGTATTACAGAATCACAACCACCATGCTCCCGCCACCGAACTCGCCGGTCACCTGCCGGGATCGTCGTCGACCACCACGCTCGAACGATACCGACAAGAAATGGAATCGATCCCTGCTGAGACTGCCATGGATATACGGCAACAGTCAGAAGAGCGAGTAGATCGCTTTGTTCTTTCATCCGCGATCATCGTTCCGACCACAAGGCACCCGGTAGTACCCTATCGCTTGGCGTCAACCGATATGGCCGCAACGGCGTCAAGGTGGCCGCGGCCTGTGGGACTGCGTGCCGCCCGGCAACAGGATACGCCCTGCAGCGCGCCGGAAGAAGCCCGACCGCAGACCCGGGCCAGCCCCATAGCGTTGCCGCTGGAGCGGTGCGCGCCGGTTGAGCAGGATTTGGATGTCCATGAACTGAGCCAATAGCGCAGCCAGGCCCCGCAAGCCCCGGCGAGCCGCCCGGCCCTGTATCGTCATATGTCACGGTATGGCGGTAGCGTGTCCGGGAGCGTCACTTGATCGGGCTTGCTCCTCGTGCCGCAGGCAACGAAGGACGCAAACAGTACGCCGCTGCCAGGAAAGGAGTAACGGGTGTCCTTGCCGAAGGTAAAATAGCAGAATATGTCTAAATCATTGTCAGAGATCATCCGCGATGGCGAGGATAGCGCCATTGAATTCAAATGCGCGGACTTCCGCAATGATAGCCTTGCCAAAGAAATCGTCGCCTTCTCCAACATGTCGGGCGGCAGTATTCTTATCGGCATCGAGGATGACGGCACAATCAGCGGCGCGCCGGCCCATGACCTTGAGGAGCGGGTGATCAACATCTGCCGCAATCTGGTCGAACCCTCGGTGATTCCTGATATCTACGCGCATGTCACAGATTCCGGAGCGAAGGTCTTGGAAGTGCGTATTCCCAAAGGCACCTTTAAGCTCTACCAGATCAAGAACACCCGTCGTTTCTATGTCCGGATCGGTTCAGTCTCCATTGAGCCCAGCACTCAGGAGTTGGTTCGCCTCCTGCAATCCGGTGGCGTCTATCATTTCGAGGTGACGTCCCTGCCGGGTACCACCCTGGCGGATATCGACCTGCTGCGTGTGCGCAGCTACTGCGAGGAGTATCGCGATCTCGAATTCGATGCAACCGGTGTCGAGCGGCTCTTGGCCAACTGGCAGATGATTGACGCCCAAGGGCAATGCACCGTCACGGGCGCGCTGTTTTTCGGTAAGTCCGTCGCCCGCGTGCTGCCGCAGGCGGGCATACAGCTCTTTCGCTTTGCCGGCCGCGACCGGACCGGCGTACTGCTCGACCAACGGGACCTGGTCGAACCGGTGCCTGAGGCGATCACCGCGGCGGTTAAATTCGTTCAGGCGCATTCGGCCGTCAGGTCCGACTTTCCAGCCGCCTCGACACGCCGTGTTGATACCCATGAATATGAACTTTTTGCCGTCCGCGAACTGATTGTCAACGCCTTTTGTCACCGTGACTGGTCGGTCTACGGTCAGAAAATCCGTGTCTCCCTGTTTGAGGACCGGCTGGAGATCTTTTCTCCGGGAGCCTTACCCAACAGCTTGTCGCTCGCGAATGCCCTGGCTGGCGTTTCTTATTACCGAAACCCCAACATCGCGCAGCTCTGCAAGGACTATGAACTGGCGGAAAGGGCGGGGCGGGGCCTGCAGAAGATCTTTAGGACGTTTCGCGAGCGCCGCCTTCCACCCCCGGAAGTCATCGATGATCCAACATTTTTCCAGGTGGTCCTGCAAAAAAATCGGTCGGAGATCGCCCAGCTCCGGTCCGGGGTCGCGGCTGTCCCAGAGCCCCCCGGAGAGACTGTCGGCGATCAGCCGTCAGCGAAGGACTCTGTCAGCAGCTTACCCCGTAGCTTGGAACCGAGATGAATACCCAATCGCTGAAAGATATCTGAATGAATCAGCCGCGGACATCGCCGCTGCAGCAACACAGAGTCCGCCAGCCTCAACGCAAATCCTGACCCCTGAGCTTAACCTGACGCCTCGCCCCACGCCGGCCTTGATCATAATCCCGGCCAGCGGCGTGCGTAGTCAGGGCTTCCAGCCCTGACGGTGTCAGGCCAAGATGGCCTGACTACGCACCCGGCGAGCCCAAGCGGCCGGAATCTTGATCGAGGCCCGCGAAGCCGTAGACTTGGCCGAAGCACGGCCCTTGTCGCGACTCGAACAGCAAGGTTTAATTGACGAAAACACGGCAAGACAACTGATCGAGATCGTTACCACCCGCTACATGACCGTTTTCGCGGCTTTCCAGACACACATGCAGGCACTGGCCGATGATGTCGGCGGCTGACATCACCCCGGAAACGTGCGGGCTGTCGC
>NZ_CAIKKU010000084.1 GCF_903828115.1 uncultured Thiodictyon sp.
CGCCCGGAGAACACTCCTATGTCTCACATACCCCAGATCAAGATCCCCGCCACCTACATGCGCGGCGGCACCAGTAAAGGCGTGTTCTTCCGCCTGCAGGACCTACCCGCAAGCGCGCAGGTGCCGGGCGCGGTGCGCGATGCGCTATTGCTGCGGGTCATCGGCAGCCCCGACCCCTACGGTAAACAGATCGACGGCATGGGCGGGGCGACCTCCAGCACCAGCAAGACGGTCATCCTGTCCAAGAGCGGCAGGCTCGATCACGACTGCGATTACCTGTTCGGCCAGGTGTCCATCGACAAGGCCTTTGTCGACTGGAGCGGCAACTGCGGCAATCTCTCCGCCGCGGTCGGCTCTTTCGCCATTAGCGCCGGGCTGGTGGATGCCGCGCGCATCCCGCACAACGGCGTGGCGGTCGTGCGCATCTGGCAAGCGAACATCGGCAAGACCATCATCGCGCATGTCCCCATCACCGATGGCGCGGTGCAGGAAACGGGTGACTTCGAGCTCGACGGCGTGACCTTTCCTGCCGCGGAGGTTCAGCTCGAATTCATGGACCCGGCGGCCGAGGAAGAGGGCGCGGGGGGTGCGATGTTCCCCACCGGCAACCTGGTGGACAGGCTCGAGGTCCCCGGGGTCGGTACGCTCACGGTCACCATGATCAATGCGGGCATCCCGACCATCTTCGTGAATGCGGATGCTATCGGTTATACGGGCACCGAGTTGCAGGACGCCATCAACGGCGATGCCAAGGCCCTGGCCATGTTCGAGACCATTCGCGCCTACGGTGCGGTACGCATGGGGCTCATCAAGCACATCGATGAGGCTGCCAAACGCCAGCACACCCCCAAGGTCGCCTTTGTCGCCAAGCCGGCGGCCTACGTTTCATCGAGCGGTAAACAGGTCGCGGTCGCCGACATCGACGTGCTCGTGCGCGCCCTCTCCATGGGTAAGCTGCATCACGCCATGATGGGCACGGCCGCGGTGGCCATCGGCACCGCGGCGGCGATACCGGGCACGCTGGTGAACCTCGCCGCCGGCGGGGGTGCGCGCACCGCGGTGCGCTTCGGCCATCCCTCGGGGACCTTGCGGGTCGGCGCTGAGGCCAACCAGGTCAACGGCGAATGGGTCGTGACCAAGGCCATCATGAGCCGCAGTGCCCGCGTGTTGATGGAGGGATGGGTGCGCGTGCCTGGGGATGCGTTCTAGGCAACGACGAGGACTGATCGATGACCGTCGATGAGGATAACCTGCTGGGGCGCATGGTCGAGGTGATCGTCCGGGAAGTCGACCCGGATGCGGTTATCCTGTTCGGCTCCCGCGCGCGAGGTGAGGCCGGGCCTGACTCGGACGTGGATCTTTTGGTCATCGATAAGGGGGATTTTTCTATGCAGCGCAGCCGGCGTTTGGTAGCCGGCTGGCTGTATCGTAAGTTGGCGGGCTTCGGGGTTGCAAAGGACCTGGTGCTCTACAGCAAAGACGAGGTTAGCCGCTTCGCGGGTAGCCCGAATCACCTGGTGGCCCGCGCCTTGAGGGAAGGGAGATGGCTCTATAGGAACGGTTCAAGAACAAGCGCTACAGGTTGTACGCCAAAGTCGGGTTACGCTAACCCGACCTACGGGTGTACCGGTCGTTCTTGAGCTCGTTACTTAGCCCCGAAGGGGCGCGACATACCAGCCCAGGGCAACGCCCTGGGTGGTCTGTTGTGAAGGATCTTAGCCCTGAAAGGGCGTGACAATTGCCGGGTGTCATCCCCACTGTCGAAACCATGCCCTCGCACGGCCGCTGCGTGACCGGGGCCGGTTCCATAAGCCGGTTGCATTGACAATCTTTGTGATCTTTGTGTCTCTGTGTGAGAACTGCTCTTTCTAGGTTCAGCGCATCGGCTTCGTCAATGGCGCGGGCCGGGCCCGTCTCTTTAGTCTGCCCGTTCGGGTGAGGGGGCAGTCGCTACGGCGACTGTCTCATCGTCGCGGTACTCCGCGTAATCCCGGTCCTCGACGATCACATGGTTGAAGAACCAGCGTTTGAACGCCTGCAGTGTCTCCGGATTCAGGCCGGGGGCGCCGTCCTGCTCCAGGGCGCGGCGCAGGTCCGTGAACTCGGCGAGTTGCAGTGCGTGCTCGCAGCGGTGCGCGTCGTAGCCGGGCAGGCGGACCTCCCGTAAGAAGGCCTCTTCGGCGCCGATATGCCGACGGGTGCATTCGATCAGGGCGTCCAGGACCGCGAGCACCTCGCGTCCGGCGGTGGCCGGGTCCTGGGTGAGCGCGCGTCGATTCACATCCACAATCCGGTTGAGCATCCCCGTGATCTCCCGGTGGTCGGCGTCGACCCAGGTGACACCGGTCTGCCACTTGGTGAGCCAGGTGAGGAAAGCGGCCATCGGGTGTACCTGAGGGTTTAGGGTGGGCAGGGCTGCGCGCTCCGGCGGGTGGTCCCAGGGTCCGCCCGGCTGATATAGCTTAGCCGACCAGAGGCCCGACCACCCAATCTGGCTTGCATTCGTTCCCACTGTGACCCCAGAAAATGCAGTTTAGCCGCAAATGAACGCAAGTCGACGCGAATAATCAGAGACTTGGCCTTTGCTGCATGTTCACCGACCGGATCATGCCCGCGACGATGCTAACCAGCAGACTTATTTGCGCTTATTTGCGTTCATTTGCGGCCAAATACTCTTTTTTGGTTGCCCGGAATGCCCCCCAGCCGGTGCCGAACTGTAGTCCGCGCTGCTGTCGGTGGACTGCGCTGCGCTTGTCCACCCTACGGTGCCGCGCGTTCGCCGGCCGCCAGTGTGCGAGACCGGGGGTTGCAAACAGTCGCGTCCGGGGTGTCTGAGCGGGGCCAATTCGCGTTAGCATGGGCAGGTTTCGGGATGGACGGACGCCGTCGACCCGGGACAGCGTTCCGGGGGACGCCCGCGCCCTCAGGCGGCTTGGCGGACGCCACACCGGGACCTTCCGTCACCTGCCGGATCTGCGGTCGGGGGACGCGGCCGATCACCCGTCGGGGTGACGATCAAACAGTCATCTGCGGTCCCGTCGGCCCGGCCTGGTCCGGGGCGCACCGCGCACGAGAGGAGCGGCAAAGTCCATGGCGCGTCTGTTTCGCATCAGCGGTTTCCTGTCCTTTATCGGGATGATGTTCCTCAATGCATTCGTGGACTTGGGCCACAAGATCGTCATCCAGAACACGCTCTTCAAGACCTACGACGGTGAGGCCCAGATCCTCTTCACCGCCATCGTCAATGCCCTGATCCTGCTGCCCTTCGTCCTGCTCTTCTCGCCCGCGGGCTATCTGGCGGACCGCTTTCCCAAGCCGCGGGTGATGCGGGTTTCCGCCTGGGCGGCGGTAGCGATCACGCTCGGGATCACGGCCTGCTATTACCTGGGGCTCTTCTGGCCGGCCTTTTGGCTGACCTTCGTGCTGGCGCTCCAATCCGCCATCTACTCGCCGGCCAAGTACGGCTATATCAAGGAGTTGGTCGGCAAGGAGTCATTGGCGGCGGCCAACGGCTGGGTCCAGGCGACCACCACGACCGCGATCCTGGGCGGGATCTTCGTGTTTTCGGTGCTGTTCGAGGGCCACCTGGCAGGGCTGGCCTACAGCACCCCCAATGATGTCATGCACCTGGTCGCCCCGCTCGGCTGGCTGCTGGTGCTGGGCTCCCTGATCGAGGCGGGACTGTCCTACCGGTTGCCCCTGACGGAACCCGGGGCGCCGCTGCCCTTCGACTGGGGCCGGTACGCCCGCGGGCGCTACCTGCACGACAATCTCAAGGCCGCCTGGGACAATCGGGTGATCTGGCTCTCGATCATCGGGCTCGGGGTCTTCTGGTCCATCTCCCAGGTCATCCTGGCGGTCTTCCCGGCCTTTGCCAAGGAAACGCTGGGGGAGACCAACGTGGTGGTGGTCCAGGGCCTGCTGGCCTGCTCCGGGATCGGCATCATCATCGGCTCCATCGTCGCCGGGCGGGTCTCGCGCGACCACATCGAGACCGCCCTGATCCCGGTGGGGGCCATCGGGATCAGCGTGGCCCTGTTCCTGCTCCCGGAGTTGCATTCGACTCTGGCCCACGGGATCAATTTTCTCTTGATCGGTGTCCTGGGCGGTCTCTTCCTGGTGCCGCTCAATGCCCTGATCCAGTTCAACGCCGGGGAGCAGGGCCTGGGCCGGGTGCTGGCCGCCAGCAATTTCGTTCAGAACCTCTGGATGCTGGCCTTCCTGGGGCTGGTCGTGGGCGCCGCCTACGCCCAGGTGAGCGGGTTCGCCCTGATGATCGCGCTGGCCCTGGTGGCCCTGGCGGGGGCGCTCTATACGGTCTATCAGCTCCCGCAGTCGCTGGTGCGCTTCGTCATCCTGCGTCTCATGGCCACCCGCTTCCGGCTGCGGGTCATCGGGCTCGACCGGCTGCCGGCCCAGGGTGGGGTGCTGTTGCTCGGCAATCACATCAGTTGGGTGGACTGGGCCATGGTGCAGATGGCCTGCCCGCGCCCGGTGCGCTTCGTCATGGAGCGCGAGATCTATGAGCGCTGGTACCTGAGGTGGTTCCTGGACTTCTTCGGGGTGGTGCCGATCTCGCGCGGCAGCAGCCGCCACGCCATCGCCAGCGTCGCCGAACTGATCGAACAGGGGGAGCTGGTGTGCATCTTCCCGGAGGGGACCATCAGCAAGAACGGCCAGCTCTCCGAGTTCAAGCGCGGCTATGAGCTGTCGGCGCGTCAGGTCGCGCCGGGGACCGCGGCCGTCATCGTGCCCTTTTACCTGCGCGGGCTCTGGGGCAGCCGTTTCTCCTATGCCAGCGCCAAGCTGCGGGAGAATCGCGAGGAGGGGCAGGTACGCGACGTGGTGGTCGCCTTCGGTGCCCCCCTGCAGTTGGCGGCGGGCGCGGAACAGGTCAAACAGTCCGTCTTCGAACTGTCGGTGACGTCCTGGGAGGACTATGTGCTGCGCCTGCCGACCCTGCCGGTGGCCTGGCTGCACAACGCCAAACGCGCGCCCGGCCGGGTGTCGGTGATCGAGTCGAGCGGGACCACACTCACCAACCGGCGGCTCATCGCCGCCGTCCTGCTGTTCACCGGGCGGGTCCGGCGGCTGGCCCCGGAACCGGCGCTCGGCATCCTGCTGCCGGCCAGCGGCGCCTGCGCCATCGCCAACCTGGCCGGGCTCATGGCCGGCAAGCAAGTGGTGAACCTCAACTACACCGCCAGCCCCGAGGCGCTGCGCGCCGCCATTGCCGCCGCCGGCATCCGCCATGTGCTCACCGCGGACCTGTTCCTGAAACGGCTCGCGGCGCGCGGTATCGATCTGGGCGCGGCCTTCGGGGAGGTCACCCTGCACCCCATGGAGGACCTGCGCGCCGGCATCGGCAGGCTCGCGTCGCTGTGGGCGCTGCTCCTGGCCGCGGCGCTCCCGGCGCGGGCCCTGCTCACGCTGTTTGCGAGCCGCAGCCGCGCGCAGGACACCGCCGCCATCCTCTTTTCCAGCGGCAGCGAGGGGGCGCCCAAGGGCGTGGAGCTGACCCATCGCAACATCATGGCCAACCTGCGGCAGATCTCGGACATGCTCAACACCGAGGCCGCCGACGTGATGATGGCCAACCTGCCGCCCTTCCACGCCTTCGGACTCACCGTGACCACCTTCCTGCCGCTGGTGGAGGGCATCCCGATCGTGTGTCACCCGGACCCCACGGACGCCTTCGGCACCGCCAAGGCCATCGCCCGCTACCGCGCTACGGTGCTGTGCAGCACCTCGACCTTCCTGGGACTCTATACCAGGAACCGCAAGGTCCATCCGCTGATGCTCGAGTCGCTGCGGGTGGTGGTGGCCGGGGCCGAGCGGCTGGCGCAGGACGTGCGCGAGGCCTTCGTGCTCAAGTTCCAGCGGCCTATTTTCGAGGGCTACGGGGCGACCGAGACCACCCCGGTGGCGAGTGTGAATGTGCCGGACACCCTGGATCTCGACAACTGGAAGGTCCAGCTCGGCTCGCGCCCCGGCACCGTCGGTATGCCGCTGCCGGGTACCAGCTTTCGGGTGGTGGACCCGCTGACGCTCGCGACCCTGGCCCCCGGTACCGATGGGTTGATCCTGATCGGCGGCGTGCAGGTCATGAAGGGGTACCTCAAGGCCCCGGACAAGACCGCCGCCGCGGTCACCGAACTGGACGGCCGGCGCTGGTACAAGACCGGCGACAAGGGGCATTTGGATGAGGACGGCTTCCTCACCATCGTCGACCGCTACTCGCGCTTCGCCAAGGTCGGTGGTGAGATGATCAGCCTGGGGGCGGTGGAGGAGCAGGTGCGCCGTGTCCTGGGTCAGTCGGACCTGGACCTGGCGGCCGTCAACCTGCCCGACGAGAAGAAGGGCGAGCGCATCCTGCTGCTGGCGGCGGCGGATCTGGATCTGGACGCGTTGCGCCGCGCCCTGCTCGCGGCGGGGGTGAACCCCTTGAGTATCCCGTCTGAGGTGCGCCGCGTGGATGCCATCCCCAAGCTCGGCAGCGGCAAGACCGATTTCGGCGGGGCGCGGCGCCTGGCGTCGGCGGCCTGACCCTCAGTAATGAGTGAAACACAATCCTTGTCGTTGTCGTTGTCGTTGTCGTAATCGTAATCGGAGAAGCGATGCACTTTGGAGTGCGAGAGAGTCCGGGGCGCTACGATAATCTCGACAACGACAACGACAACGAC
>NZ_CAIKKU010000085.1 GCF_903828115.1 uncultured Thiodictyon sp.
CTACGGCGTAGGAGCGGCCCCCAGGCCGCGACGGATGCCCCCCTCGAGGTAGCCGGAGTTATGATCGAGGCCCCTCGCGCGGGGTCTTGCACCTGGGTCAATGCTCGGCAACGAGGGCCGGACGGTCCACGGAGCCGTCCGGATGGCGGCACAAACGGTCCAGGGTAGTGCCGGCCGCGTCGCACAGTTCCAGGTCGAGCGGCATCCGGCCGACCGCGTGGGTGGCGCAGGACAGACAGGGGTCATAGGCGCGGATTGCCACCTCAATGTGGTTCAGGAGCGGCTCGGTCAGTTCCCGGCCGTCCAGGAACTCGCTCGCCACCTGGCGGATGGCCGTATTCATGGCCTGGTTGTTGTTGGTGGTGGAGACGATCAGGTTGGCCTTGGTCACCAGGCCGTCGTCGTTGATCTCGTAGTGGTGGAAGAGGGTGCCGCGGGGGGCCTCGACCACGCCGATGCCCTTGGCCCGCATCTCGCCGTGCAGGCGCAGGTCGGTGCCTTGCAGGTCCGGGTCTTCGAGCAGTTCCCGGATTGCCTCGGCGCAGTGCAGCAGTTCGATCAGGCGCGCCCAGTGGGTGGCCAGGGCCGCCTGCAGGGGCCGCCCCTCGCCGGCGGCGGCGAAGTCCTGGCGCTCCTGCTCGGCCAGCGGGGTGTGGAAGCGGTCGCAGTTGTTGACCCGCGCCAGCGGCCCGACCCGGTACCAGCCGCGTTCCGGCCCCAGTTGGGTCAGGAAGGGGAACTTCATGTAGCTCCAGTCCTTGATCTCCTCGTGGATCACCCGTTCATAGTCCTGGTAGTCGACCTGGTCGAGCAGGGTGTTGCCGTCCGGATCACGGGCGCGCAGACCGCCGTGGTACAACTCGTGGGCGCCGTCCGGGGCGATCAGGCCCAGGGTGTTGGCATCCACCGCGCCGAAGCGGTAGTGGAAGTCGGCGTTGCCGAGGACGATGCGCTTGATCAACTGGACCGCCCCTTCCGCCCATTCGAGGACCTGGCCGATGTCCTGCTGGAGATAGTCGCGTTCTTCCAGGGTCACATTCTTGTTGACCCCGCCCGGCAGGGCCCCGGTGCCGTGGACGCGCTTACCCGCCGTCACCCGGATCACCTCCTGGCCGAACTTGCGCATCAGTACGCCCCGGGTGGCAATCTCCGGATGGTCCTGGATCACACCCACGATGTTGCGGTGGGCCACCGGGTCAGCGAAACCGAAGAGCAGATCGGGGGACGCCAGGTGAAAGAAGTGCAGTGCGTGCGATTGCAGGGTCTGGCCCAGGTGCATCAGGCGCCGGACCTTCTCCGCGGTCGGGGTGAGTTGATCCACCCCGATGAGCTGATCGCACGCCTTGGCCGCCGCCAGGTGGTGACTCACCGGGCAGATGCCGCACAGTCGCTGGACCAGCACCGGCAGCTCCCAATAGGGCCGCCCCTGGATGAACTTCTCGAAGCCCCGGAACTCGACGATGTGCAGCCGCGCCTGGCGGATATGGTTGTCCTCATCGAGCAGCAGGGTGACCTTGCCGTGCCCCTCCACCCGGGTCACCGGCTCGATGCAGACGCGCCGCAGGTGCTCCGGGTGGCGGGCGGTTTCGAGTGACATGGTCATGGTTTGGTCCTCAAGAGGAGTATTAGGAATGCCTTTACCACCGTTGTCGTTGTCGTTGTCGTAATCGACGTAATCGACGTAATCGCGGCGCCCCGGATTCACACTCGCCCCAAATTGCATCGCTTCTCCGACTACGATTACGACAACGACAACGACAACGACAACGACAACGCCACCCTGCCATTTCTTTCCTATTTGCGTCCATTGGCGTTCATTTGCGGCAAAATCTTCCGCTATTTAATCATAATGGATCTGCGTATACGGAAACGCAATCGGCTGCCCCGCCAGGAGTTCGGTGAGGAAGGTCCAGAGGGTATCCGCGGAGGGCGGGCAGCCGGGCAGAAAATAGTCGACCTTCACGACCTCGTGGATGGGGTGGACCTGGTTGAGCAGCAGCGGGATCTCCGGGTCGTTGGGGATGCCCGGGTTGTGCACCCCGACCCCGCCCACATAGGACTCCTCCAGACACTCCTTGAGGGTGAACTGGTTGCGCATGGCGGGGATGCCGCCGTTGACCGCACAGGCGCCGACCGCGACCAGGACCTTGCAGTGGCGCCGGAATTCCCGCAGGACCTCGACGTTCTCGGCATTGGCGACGCCGCCCTCGATCAGCCCCAGGTCGCACTCCCCGATGGTCTTGATATCGGTCAGCGGGGTGCGATCGAAGCGTACCAGTTGCACCAATTGCAGGATGCGCTCATCGATATCGAGCAGCGACATGTGACAGCCGAAACAGCCGCACAGTGAGGTGGTGGCGACGCGGGGCTTGTCAGTCATCTCAATCGACCTCGTCCTCATGGGCACGCAAGTCGCCGACCTTGCTGATGGGTTCACGGTCATAGAGCCGTTCGCCGATGGGGCGCTCGAAGCCCTTGTGCTTGGGCAGGATGGCGCCGGTCGGGCAGACATGGGCCGCACGGTCGGCGGCGGCAAAGCATGAATCACCCAGGAGACCGCTCGGGGAGTCGATCACCAGATGACTCGCAAGCCCCCGCCCGCTGATGGCGAAGACACGCTTGCCGTCATGATCGCGGCTGGCGCGCACGCACAGCTCGCACAGGATGCAGCGGCCGAAGTCGATGATGAAGTCCGGGTGCGAGGCATCCACCGGGCGGCGCGGGAAGAACGGTGGATAGTGCGGCGCGAGCATGCCGGTGTAGTAGGCGACCGCCTGGAGTTGGCAATTGCCGCTGCGCTCGCAGGCCGGGCAGATGTGGTTGCCCTCCGCGAACAGCATCTGCAGGACGGCGCGCCGGTTGGCCTGGACGGACTCGGAGGCGTTGTCCACCTCCATCCCCTCCATCACCCGCGTGGTGCAGGCGGAGACCTGACGGCGCCCCACCCCCACCAGGCAGACCCGGCAACTGCCGTGGGGGGCATAGTCCGGATTGTGACAAAGATGAGGGATATAGACCCCGGCCGCCTGGGCCGCCTCCATGATGGTCTGGCCCGGGACGAAGGCCGTCTCCTGGCCGTCGAGCGTGAAGCTGTGGCTCATACCGCGGCCTCCTCGGTTTCGGACTGGTCCTCAGGGCTCAGGTCGGCAATGTGCGCGGCGGCATCGTCGCGGCCGGCAAGCGCCCGTGCCTCGGCGAGTGCCCCGTCCAGGTCGAAGGACGGAGTGTACTCGGCGCTACGCAGGCGGCGCTGATAGATGTCGGGGAACTTGTCCAGGGTGTTCAGGATATGGTTGGGGGCGGTATTGCCCAGACCGCAATAGCTCGCCAGGCGCATCACGCCGCCGATCTGACGCAGTTCACCCAGGTCATGCTCGGACGCCTGCCCGGCGGCGACCTTCTCCACCAGGTTGTGCAGCAGGGACCCGCCGACCCGGCAGGGAGTGCAGAAGCCGCACGACTCGTGGGCGAAAAAGGCGGCAAAGTTCTGCACCATATCGAACATATCGCGACTGTGGTCGAAGATCATGAAGGACCCGGCGGTCGACAGGTCCTCGAAGGCGATGATGCGGTCGAAGTCCGCCGGGGTCAGGGTGGTCCCGGAGGCGCCGGAGATCTGCAACGCCTGGGTCCGCTCGGCGCCGCAGTCGGTCAGGACCCGGTGCACCGGGGTCCCGAAGGGGTACTCGTAGATCCCGGGGCGGGCGCAATCGCCGCTCACCGAGAGGATCTTGCTCCCGGCGGACTGATCGGTCCCCTCGCCGCGGAACCAGTAGCCGCCCCACTGCACCACCCGGGCGGCGGCGAGGAAGGTCTCCACATTATTGACCACCGTCGGGCGATCCTTATAACCGGCGATGACCGGGTAAGGTGCGCGCTTGCGGGTCACCCCGCGCCGCCCCTCCAGCGACTCGATCAGGGCCGTCTCCTCCCCGCAGATATAGGCCCCGGCCCCCAAATGCACGGCAATCTCGAAATCAAAGCCGATCTTGCCCAGGATGGACTCGCCCAAGAGCCCCTCGGCGCGGCGCCGCGCCAGGACCGACTCCAGGTGCGGCAGCAGATAGGCGTACTCACCGCGCAGATAGATGAACCCGCGGCGCGCCCCGACCACCGCGGCGCAGATGGTCATGCCCTCGATCACCAGGTCCGCGTAACCGGTCAGGAGGACGCGATCCTTGAAGGTCCCGGGCTCGCCCTCGTCCGCGTTGCACACGACATAGCGATCCCCGTCCGGGGCCTCGCGGCAGAATTTCCACTTGAGCGCCGTGGTGAAGCCCGCACCCCCGCGCCCGCGCAGCCCCGAACGCTCAAGATCAGCGAGCGCCGGTTCCACCCCAAGGTCGACCAGCTTGCGCAGGCCGGCGCCGTCGGTGACCGGATTGCTCAACAAGAGCCCGCGGCGGCGCAGATTGTCCTCCACACGGAAATACTCGCCGGGCCAGCGCTCGAGTGGGACGCCCTGCCCCACCAGGTCGGCGATGCGATCGATCCGCTGCGGGGTGAGTGCCGTCACCGCCCGGCCGTTGACCAGCAGGGCCGGCCCCTGGTCGCACATCCCGGTGCAGGAGGTCAGTCCCAGGGTGACGCGCCCGTCGGCCCGGGTCGCGTCGGTGCCCATCCCCAGTTGCTCCGCGAGCAGGCCCAGCAGGCGCTGGTTACCGAGCATGCGATCAGTGATGTTGTCGCTGAACAGGATGTCGAAGTCGCCCCGGGGGCGATCATGGAGAAAGGCATAGAAGGCAATGGCCGCACGCACCTGGGTGCGGGTCACGTCCAGGGCCGCGGACAAGGCCTCCACCGCCGCCGGGGGGACCCACCCGAAGCGCTGCTGGACCGCGATCAGATGCTGGAGCAAGTGCTCCGGCGCCCGCCCGCGCAGACCGAGCGACTCGGTCACGAAGCCCTGGACCTCTGAGACGGAGGGTCCACCCATCGTTGCCTCCAACCTGTGGGATATGTTGCAGCGCCCGATTATAAGCCTTAACTCATGTTTGCGGAGGGGGGCAGTGACGACAAAGGGTACGATCAGAACTCGGGATCCCGGGTACGTTGTCGCTGTCGTTGTCGTTGTCGCTGTCGTTGTCGTTGTCGTTGTCGTTGTCGTCGTTATCGTAAACGAATAATCCGACTACGATTACGACAACGACAACGAC
>NZ_CAIKKU010000086.1 GCF_903828115.1 uncultured Thiodictyon sp.
ATTCACCCTTTGCCCACACTGCGCCGCAGGGGCCACAGCGCTGGCTGAGAACGCCTGCGGCGCAATCATTACAAGCTTTTCAATGTTCAAACGACGGCGGGGTGCCGCCCTGCCCAGCGCAAACATCATCGCGGCTTCTGACCCCAGATTGACGGTGGAACCCATCACAGCGTAAACAGCATCACCCCCGCGCGTCGCTTCGCTCCGACTGTCCAGTTTGGCCTGGAACAGGTGTCCAGTTTGCCGTGGAACGGCTGTCCAATTTGCGCGGAATCCGCAGTGGATCACCCGCGTGAGATTGTAGCCGAGCACCATCAGGCTCATCTCACCCCAGACTTTCTCCAAGCCGCGCACCAGGAAGTGGTCCCAGCCGAACCAGCGCTTGAGCGTACCAAAGGGATGTTCGACCAAACCGGCGCGTTGACGCATGCGCGCGGGTCCCTGGTCGGCCATGCGCTGGCGCAGGGCGTCCACGACCGGCGCATGCTCGGAGCGCTCGATCTGGCGCCGGCCGCTCTCCGGCAGGCACGACGCTTTGAGCGGGCAGTCTTGGCACGCGCCGGGCGGGCGGCTGTAACGGGTGTAGAGGGTGCCGGTGCCGGCGCGGCGGTGCGGCGTGCCATACTGGTGCAGTTCTTGTTTGCCGGGGCAGCGATAGACATCGGTTTCCGGCAGGTACTGGAAGTTCGCCCCGCTCAAGCGCCCCTGCGCGGTCAGGCCCTGCGCGTAGTCGGGAACCGGGACGTAGACGGTGATGTTGGCCTGCGCACACTCGGCCAACTGCGCCTCGTTGAAATACCCGGCATCGGCCGCGGCGGTCAGTTTCTCGACCGCCAACACCGCTTTGGCCGCGAGGGCTTGCGGGGCCAATTGCTGGGTGTCGTTGCCGGCGTTGGTCACCTCGTAATGGACGATCAGCCGGTGCTTGCTATCGACGGAGTTCTGGACGTTGTAGCCGACCAGCTGCTGGCCGCCCTTGCGCAAGGCGCGGGCATCGGGGTCGGTACGCGAGATCTGGGTGTCCCCGCTGTCCGCCAACTGCGTGAGCAGGGCACCGTGCTGCGCTTGGCGCGCCTGGAGCTTCACGATCTTGGCGGCCAACTCCGGGGTCTTGCTCAAGTCCTCAGGCAACCCCCGTTCTTGGGCATCCTGGGTTTCAAGGGCGTGATGATAGGCGTCGATGTCGCGCTCGATCTGCGTGAGTCGCTTCTCCAGTGTGGTCTTGGTGATGACGCTGGCGTCGCTGGCACTGGCGTTGAAGAAGGCGCCGTCGATGCCGATCTCCTCCCCGCCGAGCAGGTCCAGGTCCTTGCACAGGAGGATGAAGTCCTTGCACACCGCCCGCAGCGCAGCGCCCCGCCCGCGTTCACGAACCCGAGCACCGCCAGGTCCAAGGTGTCCACGAAGGCGTCGATCGCGCGCACCGGATTGTCCGCGCCCACAAAGTCTTCGATGCGCCGCGGCAACCGTGCCTCGTACCCGCGTGCCGTGCCCTGCTTGTAGCGTCTGCCGACCATCCCCCTGACCCCTTGGTTCCGACTTGGCTGACAGTCTACGCTAGGCACCGGGCACGATCCGAATACTTGCCCAATCTCGAATGCCCCGTCCGGCCTGTCAGCGACGGCCTGGCGTTAGGTCCCTGGTTCCCGCCTTCATCAGTCCCGAAAAGGGCGCCCCGCGCGAGATCTCTCATCAACCCCCACCCTTAATGGCGCCCTTTTCGGGATCGAGCCGGGCATAGACCTCCCGGCTCAGGCAGGCGATGGCGCTCTCGCACAGGATGGGCGACTCGTCCGCGGCGGTAATGAAAAAGACGTCGTCCACCTCGGCGCCGACGGTGGCGATCTTGGCGTTCTGCAGCCGGATGTTGCAGGTCTGGAAGACCTCGCCGACCTCGGCCAGCAGCCCGGGCCGGTCGAGCGTGTTGAGCCGCATGACGGTGCGGCGGTTGGCCTCGTCGACTGCGAAGCTGACCCGGGTCTCGATCGGGAAGTGGCGGTGGCGGCGCGGCAGGCTGCGCGCCACCGCGATGCCGCCGCGGGCGTGGGCGCGCAGGTCCGCGGTGAGGGCGCTGCGGATCTCGTCCATGCGGTCGGAGTCGTTGACCGGGTGGCCGTCCAGATCGAGCACCTGGTAGGTATTGACCGCCATGTGGTCGTCGGTGGTCATGACGCGGGCGTCCATGATGCTCAGTCCCAACTGATCCAGGAGCGCGGTGGTGCGGGCGAACAGGTTGGCGCGGTCAGTGGTGTAGATGAAGATCTCGGTGCCGCCGCGGGCGGTGACCGGGCGGATCATCACCAGCGGCAGGGCGCCGGGCGGCGTGTCCAGGATGAGGCGGGTCTGCCAGGCGATCTCGTCCGGGGAGTTGTGCAGGAAGAAGTCCAGGCTGAAGCGCCGCCACAGTCGGGTGCAGGCGTCGGGGTCGCCGCCGTAGCGCTGGACCAGGCGGGTGGCCTCGTCCTGTTTCTGCGCGATCAGTTCCTCCTGGGCCTGGGGATGCTCCAGGCCGCGCAGCAGGGCCCGCCGGGTGGCGTGGTAGAGCTCGCGCAGCAGTGCGTCTATCCAACTGTTCCAGCGCTCCGGGTTGGTGGCGCGCGAATCCGCCACGGTGAGCAGGTAGAGATAGTCGAGCCGGGTCTGCTCCCCGACCATCTCGGCGAAGGCTTGGATCACCTCCGGATCGCTGATGTCCTTGCGCTGGGCGGTCATGGACATCAGCAGGTGTTTCTCCACCAGCCAGGCGGCCAGGCGGCTGTCGAACTCCGAGAGCCCGTGCAGGCGGCAGAAGTCCCAGGCGTCGCGGGCGCCCAGTTGGGAGTGATCGCCGCCGCGGCCCTTGGCGATGTCGTGGAAGAGCCCCGCCAGGTACAGGACCTCGAGCTTCGGGATGCGCAGGCTGACCGCGCTGCACAGGGGGAATTCCTCGGCGTGCTCGGCGACGGTGAAGCGGCGCAGGTTGCGCAGCAGGGCGAGCGTGTGCTCGTCGACCGTGTAGACGTGGAAGAGGTCGTACTGCATGCGCCCGACGATGTTGGCGAAGGGCGGGATATAGGCGGCGAGCACCCCGTAGCGGTTCATGCGCCGCAGCGAGTGGGTGATGCCCTGGGGTGCGCGCAGGCACTCCATGAAGAGACTGCGGGCGCGGATGTCGGCGCGAAAGGCGTCGTCGATGCGGTGGCGGTTCTCGCGGATGGAGCGGATGGTGCTGGCGCGCACGCCCGACAACTCGGGGTGGGTCTGGAGGAGGTAGAAGACCTCGAGCAGGGCGACCGGATAGCGCCGGAACACGGTCGGGCAACTGATCTCCAGATAGCCGCTGCGCGACTGGAAGCGCTTGTTGATCGGGACCGGGGGGCCGATGTCGTCGTGCAGCAGGATGGCTTCCCGGAAGAGCTGCAGCAGCATCTCGTTCAGGCGGTTGAGTTCCTGCACGGTCCGATAGTATTGCTGCATGAACTGCTCGACCGCGAGGTTGTTCTCCCCGTCGCTGAAGCCGAACTGGCCCGCCATGGTGCGCTGGTAGTCGAACAGCAGCCGGTCCTCGCGCCGCCCGGTGAGCCGATGCAGCGCGAAGCGGATGCGCCACAGGTGGTTCTGGCCCTCGATCAAGGCCTGGTACTCGGGCTCGATGAGGAAGCCCTGGGTCACCAGTTCGTGCAGGGTGGCGGCGGCGAAGTGCCGCTTGGCGACCCAGCCGATCATCTGGATGTCGCGCAGGCCCCCGGGGTTTTCCTTGATGTTGGGTTCCAGGTTGTAGGCGGTGTCGCCGTACTTGTGCCAGCGTGCCTGCTGTTCTTCGGTCTTGGCGGTGAAGAACGCCTGACTGTCCCAGACCCGATCCGGGCCGGTGGCGCCGCGCATGCGCTCGAAGAGGGCCGCGTCGCCGGCCAGCAGGCGTGCCTCCATCAGGTTAGTCATCACGGTGACGTCGCCTGCAGCCTCGATGACGCATTCGGCGACGCTGCGCACGCTGTGCCCGACCTGCAGGCCGATGTCCCACAGGAAGGTCACCAACTGCTCCAGGGGTTCCTGGTGCGTCGCCTCGACCGCGGGCTCGGCCAGGATCAGGATGTCGAGATCCGAGGCCGGGTGCAACTCCTGGCGGCCGTAGCCGCCGACCGCGGCCAGGGCCAGACCCGCGGGGGTGCCGACATGCCGGACCCAGACCTCGCGCAGGACCTGGTCGGTGAGCTCGCTCAGGGACAGCACCAGCGTGGTGACCGGCACCCCTTGGTCGAACTCCTTGAACAGGGCCTCGCGGCCGTCACGCAGTTGGCGGCGGTAGAGCGGAATCAGGTCGCGCAGGTTCGGCGCCGCCGCGGCGTCGTCGGCCGGGACTGGGGCGGGGACGGCGCTCATGGGGCGGGGGCCGCGGCGCGCTCGTCGGCCCGCAGGGTCAGGACCTCGTGGCCCTCCTCCGTGACCAGGAGCGTGTGTTCCCACTGGGCCGAGAGGCTGTGGTCCTTGGTCACTACGGTCCACCCGTCCGGGAGCAGCTTGATGAAGCGCTTGCCCGCGTTGACCATGGGTTCGATCGTGAAACACATCCCCGGGCGCAGGGTGAGCCCCTCGCCCGGCTTGCCGTAGTGCAGGACCTGGGGGTCCTCGTGGAACTCGCGGCCGATCCCGTGCCCGCAATACTCGCGCACCACCGAGTAGCCGTGGGCCTCCACGAACTGTTGGATGGCGTGACCCACGTCGCCCAGGGTGGCGCCGGGGCGCACCGCCGCGATGCCGCGCAACAAGGCCGCCCGGGTGACGCCGACCAGGCGTCTGGCCAGCACCGAGGGCTCGCCGACGAAGAACATCATGCTGGTATCGCCGTGGTAGCCGTCCTTGATCACGGTGATGTCGAGATTGATGATATCGCCCCGCTTCAGCCGCTTGTTGGCAGGGATGCCGTGGCACACCACATGGTTGACCGAGGTGCAGATCGAGCGGGGGAAGCCGCGGTAGTTCAGGGGGGCGGGCACGGTGTCCTGGACCTGCACCATGTACTCGTGGCAGCGGCGATCCAACTCGTCGGTGGTGACGCCGGGCTGGACGTGTTCGGCGATCATGTCGAGGACGTCTGCGGCCAGGCGCCCGGCGAGGCGCATCCGCTCGATCGCCTCGGGGGTCTTGATTTGCACGCTCATAGGGCCTTTGAATGCGTCCACCTGGTACCCGGATTATTAAGGAAAAAAGAGTGTTTGGTTCGCGCCGCCGTTGCTCGGGCGAAGCTGACTATGGTATAAAACGCGGCGCGTCGTCGCAAACGGGCGCTGACCGGTGCCTGGGATGATACTCCGGTGCGCGCGGCCCCAGGGTTTCCCCGTAGACGTTCACGCGGCAGGCTGCCCGGGCCAAGCGATCGGAGATCAGGGCAGAAGATCGCCTATCCAAGCGAAAAACCATAGTTTTTCGCTTTATTTTTGGGGCCGGCCGAAAGACGTGCGGTCCCCCACTCCCGGGTCGGTTATTACGAGCACCAGCCGCCTTTGCGGTTGGATATTCAACCACACACGCGTCGTCACATGTTGCCGGGTGCCCGCCGGGTTTGCTGCCTGGGGGGTTGCTGCATGGGACGCGTGGAGGCCTAACCCAAAACATCGAGGAAACGATCGTGAGTCAAGTATCCATGCGCCAGATGCTGGAGGCCGGAGTCCATTTCGGCCACCAGACCCGTTACTGGAACCCCAAGATGGGTCCCTTCATCTTCGGGCACCGCAACAAGATCCATATCATCAACCTGGAGAAGACGGTCCCGCTCTTCCAGGACGCCTTGAATTTCATGAGTACCCTGTCCGCCAACGGCGGCAAGGTGCTGTTTGTCGGCACCAAGCGGGCGGCCCGCGATGCGGTGCGCGAGGAGGCCCTGCGCTGCGGCATGCCCTTCGTCAACCATCGCTGGCTGGGCGGCATGTTGACCAATTTCAAGACCATCCGCCAGTCCATCAAGCGGTTGAAGGACCTGGAGGCGATGTTCGAGAGCGGGGGCATCGAGCGCTTCAACAAGAAGGAGGCCCTGGATCTGTCGCGCGAGCGCGACAAGCTGGAGCAGAGCCTGGGCGGCATCAAGGACATGGATGGCCTGCCGGACGCCATGTTCGTCATCGACGTGGGTCACGAAAAGAACGCCGTGACCGAGGCCAACAAGCTGGGCATCCCGGTGGTCGGCGTGGTCGACACCAACAACGACCCGAGCAAGGTCGATTACGTAATCCCCGGTAACGACGACGCCATCCGCGCCGTGCGTCTCTACGTCGCCGGCACCGCCGATGCGGTCCTCGAGGGGCGTGACACGGCCGCCGGGATGGTGTCGGGCCGTGAAACCGAGTTCCGCGACGCCCCGGCGGGTCGGGATCAGGCCGCTTCGTAGGTCCGCGGGAGTCCCCTGAAGCGGGTGGTCGGCGGCGTGGCCGCCGACGCCTCGGCGACTGGTCCAAGACCGGTCCGCGTCAGTCTTCGGGACCGTCGCCCGCCGTGCGGGCAACACCCATTTTCGCCGCGCCCGGCTTCCGGCCGGGCGCGCCAGCAGTATGAGGAAGTCAGCCATGTCAATTGCAGCGGCGACCGTTAAAGAACTCCGCGAGCGCACCGGCGCGGGCATGATGGAGTGCAAGAAGGCCTTGGTGGAGGCGGCCGGCGACATCGAGGCGGCCATCGACGCCATGCGCAAGTCCGGCCAGGCCAAGGCCGCCAAGAAGTCCGGGCGCATCGCGGCCGAGGGGATGGTGGTCATCGAACTGGCCGCCGACGGCAAGCGCGGCGTCATGGTCGAGATCAACTGCGAGACCGATTTCGTCGCCAAGGACGCCAACTTCCAGGGCTTCGCGGCCAGCGTCGCCAAGACCGCCCTGGCCTGCGACGCGGTAGACGCCGCCGCGCTCCTGGAACTGCCGCTCGTCGATGACCCCGCGACCACGGTCAACGCGGCCCGCGAGGCCCTGATCACCAAGATCGGGGAAAACGTCCAGGTGCGGCGTCTGGTGCGGTTCGATGGCGTCGAGGGGACCCTCTACAGCTACCGCCACGGTGTGCGCATCGGCGTGGTGGTGGAGGTGATCGGCGGGGACGAGACCCTGGGGCGTGATCTGGCCATGCATGTGGCGGCGAGCAACCCGGTGTGCGTGAGCGCCGACGAGGTGCCGGCGGCGGCGCTGGAGAAGGAGCGCGAGATCTTCCGCGCCCAGGCCGCGGACAGCGGCAAGCCGCCCGCCATCGTCGAGAAGATGATCGAGGGCCGGGTGCGCAAATTCATGGAGGAGGTGACGCTGCTGGGTCAGGCCTTCGTCAAGGACCCGGAGCAGACCGTCGAGAAGCTCCTGAAGCAGGCCGGTGCCGGGGTGCGGCGCTTCGCCCGGGTCGAGGTCGGCGAGGGCCTTGAGAAGCGTAACGAGAACTTCGCCGACGAGGTCGCGGCACTGCAAAAGGACTGATTACCATACAAATGCTCTTTCTGGGATTACCGGTCCGCCGGGGTTGGTACTGGCCCCCCGGCGCCCGGGCAGTCGTTGCGAACCCGCGTTCGGCGGCCATGGCCAGATTCACCCTGAGTGACGAGAAGACCTTATGACCGCCCCGATCTACCGTCGGATTCTGTTGAAACTCAGCGGCGAGGCCTTGGCGGGCGGCGGCCGCGAGAGTATCGATCCGGACGTCCTCGAAGGCCTCGCCGGTGACGTGCGGGACCTGGTGGGCGAAGGGATTCAGGTGGCCCTGGTGATCGGCGGCGGCAACATTTTCCGCGGTGCGGGTTTGGCCGCCCGGGGGATGGACCGGGTGACCGGCGATCAGATCGGCATGCTGGCGACCCTGGTGAATGCGCTTGCCATGCAGGATGCCCTGGAGCGCCTCGGGGTGCCTACGCGGGTCATGTCGGCGCTGTCGGTCGCTTGCGTGTGCGAGGACCATAGCCCGCGGCGGGCGCTGCGGCATCTGGCGCAGGGGCGGGTGGTGATCTTCGCCGCCGGCACCGGAAACCCCTTTTTTACCACCGATTCGGCGGCCAGTCTGCGGGCCATCGAGATCGGCGCGGACCTGCTGATCAAGGCGACCAAGGTGGACGGCATCTATTCCGCCGACCCCCTGCGCGTCGCGGACGCGACCTTTTATCCCCGAATCAGTTACGATCGCGCCCTGCGTGAGGGCTTGCAGGTCATGGACACCACGGCCATCGTGCTGTGCCGCGACCACGGCATGGCGCTGCGCGTGATGAATATCAACGAGCCGGGGGCCTTGCTGCGCCTGCTGCGCGGCGACGACGTGGGCTCCCTGGTGGTAAGTGGTGACTGAAGATGATCAATGACATCAAGAAAGACGCGGCGACCCGGATGGCCAAGAGCGTGGAGGCGCTGGCCCACGAATTGGCCAAGATCCGGACCGGGCGGGCGCACCCGGCGCTGCTGGACCACGTCATGGTGTCCTACTACGGTTCGGAGATGCCGATCCGACAGGTCGCCAACGTGATCGCCGAGGACGCGCGGACGCTCGCCGTGACACCCTGGGAGAAGGGCATGGTGCAGGCAGTCGAAAAGGCGATCATGCAGTCCGATCTCGGCCTCAATCCGAACACCGCGGGCACCGTGATCCGGGTCCCCATGCCGCCGCTGACCGAGGAGCGGCGCCGCGACCTGATCAAGGTGGCGCGCCACGAGACCGAACAGGCGCGGGTCGCGCTTCGCAACATCCGTCGCGACGCCAATGCCGAACTGAAGGACATGGTGAAGGAAAAGATGATCTCCGAGGACGACGAACGCCGCGGCCAGGACATCGTGCAGAAGCTGACCGATCAGTACGTCAAGGAGGTGGACGATGCGCTCGCCGCCAAGGAAACCGACCTGATGTCCATCTGAGGCGCGTCCCGCAGCCGACGCAACAACACGTGGACACGGTATCCCCCGACAGCGGGGCACACGATGATCAGCGGCGCGTCCCTCAGCATGTTGCCATCATCATGGACGGCAACGGTCGCTGGGCCAATCAGCGCAATCGCGCCCGCACCTGGGGGCACCGCGAGGGCGTGAAGAGTGTGCGCGCGGTGGTGGAGGAGTCGGTGCGCCGCGGGGTCGGGACCCTCACCCTGTTCGCCTTCAGCAGCGAGAACTGGCGCCGCCCGCCGGCTGAGGTTCGTATCCTCATGGACCTTTTCTTGAGCACGCTGCGCGGCGAGGTGCGGCGGCTCAACGACAACGGCGTGCGTCTGCGCGTGATCGGGGAGCGCGGCGCCTTCAGCGAGAAACTGCAGCGCCGCATCGCCGAGGCGGAGGACGTGACCGCCAACAACAGATCCCTCAACCTCCAGGTGGCGGCCAACTATGGCGGGCGCTGGGATATCATGCAGGCGACCCGGCGGGTCTTGTCCGACGTGGCGGCCAACCGACTCGACCCCGCTGCGGTGGATGAACAGGCCATCGCCGCGCGGCTGTCCTTTGCGGACCTGCCCGACCCGGATCTCTTTATCCGTACCGGGGGTGAGAAGCGTCTGAGCAACTTCATCCTGTGGCAGTCGGCCTACGCGGAACTGTATTTCACCGATCTCCTCTGGCCCGAGTTCGATGCTGCCGCCTACGGCCTGGCCCTGGACGACTTCGCCCAGCGCCAGCGTCGTTTCGGCCTGACCGGGGAACAGGTGGCGAACCGTTCCGGGGTGGATGATTATGAGCGGCGGTAACGTCGTGACGGCCGCCGGCGCGCTGCGTGCGCGCACCGCGACGGCCTTCATTCTGGGGCCGCTGGTGATGGCCGCGGTGCTGTGGTTGCCGGCACCGGGATTCGCCGCCTTCATCGCCATGGTGACGCTGGTCGGTGCCTGGGAATGGAGCGGGCTTACCGGCATCGCGGCCCGGGCCGGGCGGGCGGCCTATGTCATCCTGGTTGCCGTGGGTCTGGCGAGCCTCTGGTTTGCGCCGCCCCAGTGGCGGCTCGGGTTGGTCGCCGTCGGTGGCGCCTGGTGGGCCATCCAGAGCGTCCTCCTGGCGCGCGTGGCGCGCATCGAGCCCCGCACGGCCCTGGACGGGGCGGGTGCGCTGTCCGGACTCCTGGTCCTGTGCGTCGCCTGGGCGGCCCTGGTCGAATTGCACGCCTTCGATCCCGCGGGGTCGGCCCTGGGCGCGCTGCACGGTTTCGTCGCCGCGGGGCCGGCCCTGGTCCTGTTTCTGTTGTTGCTGATCTGGTTTGCCGACTCGGCGGCCTATTTCGCCGGCCGGCGCTGGGGCGGGACCAAACTGGCCCCGGTCTTGAGTCCCGGCAAGACCCGCGCCGGCGTCTATGGGGCCTTGGCGCTGGCCGGGGTCGGCGGCCTTGCCTTGGGCTATCTGCTGGCCCCGGGGAGCGGCGGCCCCTGGTCGGCGGTCCTGGTGTGTGCCGTGACGGTGCTCATGTCAGTCGTCGGCGACCTCTATGAAAGCCTGCTCAAGCGTCGGCGCGGCGTGAAAGACTCGGGGCAATTGCTGCCCGGACACGGCGGTCTCCTGGACCGTATCGACAGTCTGACCGCGGCGGCGCCGCTGTTCCTGCTCGGCCTCACTCTTATTGCAGTGGTAAATCCATGATCGGCGTTGCTGTACTCGGTTCCACCGGCTCCATTGGCCTCAGCACGCTCGACGTGCTGGGGCGCCACCCGGAGCGCTTTCAGGTCGTGGCCCTGACCGCGAACCGCAATGCGGAGCTGCTGGCGGAGCAATGTCGATGCTATCGGCCGGCCGTTGCGGCCATGGCCGATCCCGCGGCTGCCCGGCGGCTCCAATCCCTGCTCGCGGGGATGTCTGGGGCGCCCGAGGTCCTGGCCGGGATCGAAGGGCTGGAGCAGGTCGCGGCCCTGCCGCAGGCGCACTATGTGATGGCCGCCATCGTCGGCGCCGCGGGGCTGCGCCCGAGCCTGGTGGCGGCCCGGGCCGGCAAGCGCGTCCTGCTGGCGAACAAGGAGGCCCTGGTGATGGCGGGGGCGCTGTTCATGGACGCGGTGGCGGAGAGCGGGGCCGAACTGTTGCCGATCGACAGCGAACATAACGCCATCTTCCAGTGCCTGCCGACGGGGTTTCGCGCCGGTCTGGCGCAGGTCGGCGTGGCGCAGATTCTGCTTACCGCCTCCGGTGGTCCGTTCCGCGATTGGTCCCTGGAGCAGATTGCCGCGGTGACTCCGGAGCAGGCCTGTGCCCATCCGGTCTGGAGTATGGGGCGCAAGATCTCGGTCGATTCGGCCACCCTGATGAACAAGGGACTGGAGGTCATCGAGGCCTGTTGGCTCTTCGGTACCGGACCGGAACGGGTCACCGTGGTGGTCCACCCGCAGAGCACCGTGCATTCCCTGGTCCAATACAAGGACGGATCGGTCCTGGCCGAGATGGGCAATCCGGACATGCGCACACCCATCGCTCACGCCCTGGCCTGGCCGGAGCGGTTCGACTCCGGGGTTGCACCGCTGGACCTGGTGGCGCTGGGCCGACTGGATTTTCAGGCACCGGACCCGGGGCGCTTCCCGTGCCTGCGGCTCGCCTTCGAGGCCGCGCGTGTCGGCGGCTCCGCCCCCTTGGTGTTGAACGCGTCCAATGAGGTCGCTGTGGCCGCCTTTCTGGAGGGTCGGGTGGGCTTCCCCGGCATTGCCCGGGTGGTGGAGGAGACGCTTGCGTCGTCGCCGACGCAGGCGGTGGTCGGTCAGGACCTGGCCTTCCTCATCGATCTGGACCGGCGCGCCCGCGCCACGGCCGAACAGTTGATCGCCACCGGGTCGGTCTAGCGCGCCATGTCAGCCACCGTATTGCAAGATGTCGGCTATTTCCTGGTCGCCCTGGCGATCTTGATTACCGTTCATGAATTAGGACATTTCGCGGTCGCGCGGCTGCTCGGCGTCGGGGTCATCCGCTTCTCGGTCGGTTTCGGGCGGCCCTTGCTGCGCTGGCAGCGCCGCGCGGATACCACCGAGTATGTGTTGGCCGCCATCCCGTTGGGCGGCTATGTCAAGATGGTCGATGAGCGTGAGGAGGAGGTCCCCCCGGCGCGACTCCACCTGGCCTTCAATCGTCAGCCCCTGTGGCGGCGCGTGGCGATCGTCGCGGCCGGGCCGGTGTCGAATCTGCTGTTCGCCGTCCTCGCGTATTGGGTCATCTTTATGGCCGGCGAGAGCGGCGTGCGGGCGGTGGTGGCGTCGGTGGAGCCCGGCTCGATCGCGGCCCAGGGCGGGTTTCAGGTGGGGGACCGGTTGTTGCAAGTGGGCGATCGTGAGGCGACCATCTGGGATCATGCGGTGTTCGCCTTCATGGCCGAGGCGGGTACCGGCGACGACCTCCGCGTCAGGGTTCGCGATGCCGCGGGGCGCGAGCAGGACCGCTTGGTCGACGGCCAACGGTTAGCCGCGCTGCCCGAAGACGCCAGCCTCATCGTCGGCATTGGACTCAACCCGCGACCGCCGCGTCCCGCCGCGGTGGTTGGGGACCTGGTCCCGGGTGAGCCGGCGGAGCGCGCCGGTCTGCAACCCGGGGATCGCCTCCTGGTCGCGGACGGTGAGCCGGTGCGGGACTGGGCGCACTGGGTGGAGATGGTCCAGGCCCGGCCGGGCAAAGAGATCGTGGTCGCGATCGAGCGTGCCGGGGCGCCCGTGACCCTGCGGTTGACGCCGCGCGCCGTCGAGAGAGATGGTAAGACGGTCGGGCGCATCGGGGCCGGGGTGCTGCTGGATCGCGTCGAGATCCGGTACGGTCCACTCGCCGCGCTGGCGGCGGCGTCCCACAAGACCCTGGACATGAGCCTGCTTACCGTGCGGGTGATCGCGCGGATGTTGGTCGGTCGGGCCTCGGTGGAGAATCTCAGCGGTCCGATCACCATGGCCAAGGTCGCGGGCCAAACCGCCAACGCGGGGTGGGACGCGTTTGTCAAATTCCTGGCCGTGGTCAGTATCAGCCTGGGGGTCTTGAACCTGCTGCCGATCCCGGTCCTGGACGGCGGCCACCTGTTGTTCTTTTTCATCGAATGGGTCAAGGGCAGTCCGCTGTCGGAGTATGCCCAGTTGCAGGGTCAGAAGGTCGGGATCGTCCTGATCGCGGCCCTCATGGGTCTGGCCTTCTTCGTGGACCTGTCGCGGCTCTTTGGTTAGCGGTTGCCGATCCCGTATACTAGCGCCCTTGGCGACTTGAAAAATCTCCCGCGCGGGGATTCTTCACGTCACGCAACGAACCTGCCCGAGCGCGGACGGGTTCCGTTTGGTGCCATTTTCGGGCAACTAACAATGGCGGGGCCAGCCTGTCCCGCGCGGGTGCCGTGATGTTCTCGGTGCCCTTTAGTAACGAGTCAAGAACAGGTTAAACACAATCGTTGTCGTTGTCGTTGTCGTTGTCGTTGTTGTAATCGGAGAAGCGATGCAATTTGGGGTGCGAGAGAATCTGCGGCGCTACGATAACCTCGACAACGACAACGACAACGACAACAGCGCTAAAGGCATTCGCTAATCGACTTGTTTAACTTATTGGTGAACCGTTCCTTAGTCGCGGCCCGGAACCGGGCCGCGGTTCGACCCTGGGGGAGTACTCCTTGCACCTAGCATTTGCTGACATCGGCGGCGGTCGGCGTCTGCCCCTCGTTGCCTTCCTGCTCCTGTTCTGCGCCGCGGTGTCGGCGCAGCAGTTTCAGATTGCCGATATCCGGGTCGAGGGCCTGCAGCGCATTGCGCCCGGCACCGTCTTCAATTATCTGCCGGTGCAGGTCGGCGATACCGTGGGGGATGATGTTACCGGCAATATCATTCGCGCCCTCTATCAGACCGGCTTTTTCGATGATGTCCGGGTCGAGCGGGAAGGCAATGTCCTGGTCCTGACGGTACAGGAGCGTCCCTCGATCGCCAGGATCGAGTTCGTCGGCAACCAGGATATCGACGAGGCGACGCTGCGCAAGGCGATGGACGAGATTGGCCTGAAGGAGGGGCGGGTGTTCAACCGCTCGGTGCTGGATCGCATCGAGCAGGAGTTGGAGCGCCAGTATTACTCGCGCGGCAAGTACGGCGTCCTGGTCGTCTCCACGGTGTCCCCGCAGGAGCGTAACCGGGTGGCGATCCGCATCGACGTGACCGAGGGCCTCACCGCCCGTATCAAGCAGATCAATCTCATCGGGAACAAGGCCTTTGCCACCCCGCAACTGCTCAAGCAGTTTGAGCTGGGCGCCACCGCCTGGCACTCCTTCTACTCCAAGAACGATCAATACTCGAAGCAGAAACTCGCGGGCGACCTGGAGCGCCTGCGCTCCTTCTATCTCGACCGCGGCTACATCAAGTTCGACATCAAATCGACCCAGGTCTCGATCAGTCCCGACAAGAAGGAGATCTACGTGACGGTGGTGCTCGACGAGGGCAGCCCCTATACGATCAGCGACCTCAAGCTGGCGGGCGAGACGGCGGTACCGGTGGCCAGGATTTTTCCGCTGATCCAATTGCGCCGGGGTGAGCCGTTCTCGCGCAAGCTGACGACCGAGAGCTCCGAGCGCATCTCCAGCCTGCTCGGCGACGAGGGCTATGCCTTCGCCAATGTCAATGCGGTCCCCGAGGTCAACGATGCGGCCAAGCAGGTGACGGTCACCTTCTTCGTGGACCCGGGCAAGCGGGTCTATGTCCGGCGCGTCAACATGAAGGGGAATACGCGGACCCGTGACGAGGTGTTGCGCCGCGAGATGCGCCAACTGGAGAGCGCCTGGTTCTCCGCGGCCCTGGTCAAGGAGTCGCGTGAGCGGCTCAATCGTCTGGGCTATTTTGACGATGTCACCACCGAGACACCGGCGGTGGCCGGCTCCGCCGATCAGGTGGACGTCAATGTCACGGTCCGGGAGAAGCCCGCGGGCAATCTGATGGCCGGCATCGGCTACTCTCAGTCCCAGGGTGTGCTGTTGAATGCGAGCATCAATCAGACCAATTTCCTCGGCACCGGAAAACGCGTCTCCCTGGCGTTCAATACCAGCCAGGCGAGCACCCTGTATTCACTCAGCTACCAGAATCCGTATTATACCGCCGACGGTATCAGCCGCGGTTTCGAGCTGTCGTATCGGGCGACGGATTTCAGCCAGTTGACCGACACGAGTTACGCGACCTACACGACGGATACCGGCATCGCCGGGATGAATTTCGGGTTGCCGATTTCAAAGACCAGCCGCGCCGGTTTTGCGCTGCGCTACCAATACACCAATATCCAGTACAATCCGCTGACCGCTATTTTCTACGCACCGCAGGTTTACGCCTTCGTGCAGCAGAACGGCCAGACCTTCAACGATTTTATCATGAGCGCGAGCTATACGGATGACACGCGCGACAAGGCGGTATTCGCGACCAAGGGCCATTTGCAGTCGCTGCACGGTGAGCTCGCGATTCCGGGGAGCAATCTGACCTACTACCGGGTCGGCTATGAGGGAACCCGCTACATCCCCTTGACCAAGCGCTTCGTGCTTTCTCTGTCCACGGAGTTGGGCTACGGGGCTGGGTACGGCGATCTGACCGCGTTGCCGTTTTTCTTCAATTACTACGCGGGTGGGCCGCGCTCGGTGCGCGGGTACCAGGCCAACACTCTGGGGCCGCGCGAACTCTCCATAAACTATAACCCGACGGGCGGTGACACCAAGATCGTCGGCAGTATCGAACTGTTGGTGGCACCGCCGGTCGGCGGCGATCTGGAGAAGACCCTGCGCTTCGGGCTCTTCCTGGATGGGGGCAATGTCTGGGTCACGCAAGACAACCCGCTGATCTACCCGACGGGATTTAATCTCGACGAGATGCGCTTCTCGGCTGGCCTGTCCGCCAGTTGGCTGTCGCCGATCGGTGCCCTGTCCATCAGTCTGGGCTTCCCGCTGAACGAGAAGCCGGGCGATGAGACCCAGATTTTCCAGTTCGGGGTCGGCCAGACCTTTTAGTCCGGAAAGAACGGATAAGCCGCCAATGACGCAACCGGACGCAATCGATCACGGCGCTGCCGTGCGCTTTCCAGGCACCTGCCGGGGGCGCCCCAGGGCATCGCTAAGCAATAGTTTCATTGGCGTTTATTTGCGTTCATTCGCGGCCAAGTGCGCTGCTTGGGGTGCTGTTCCGGACCGCAAACCGGCGGCCGTCGGCTTCATCGCGGTGACACTCCTGCTCGCGCCGGGCGTCGGCGCGGAGAGTTACAAGATCGGCGTGGTCGATCCCAACCGGGTGGTGGAGCGCTCCCCGCAATACGAGGCGGCGGGCAAGGCGCTACGAGTCGAGGTGGAGGAGCGCGAACGCAATCTGCGCCAACAGCAGGAGCAGATCACGGTATTGCAGAGCAAGCTCGAGCGCGATGCGGCCCTGATGAGCGAGAGCGAGATGCAGCGGCTGCAAAACGACATCCGCAGCCGTACCCGCAAACTCAAGTATGCGCAGGACGAGTTCCAGGAGGACTTTGCCCTGCGTCAAAACGAGCTGCGGACCAAGCTGGGTAAGCAGGTGCAGGAGGTGGTGATCGAACTGGCGAAGGAACTCGGCATCGATTTGGTCATTTCCGAGGGCCTGGTCTATTACAGCCCCCGCGTCGATATCTCGGACCTGGTGATCGAGCGGCTGAAGCGGGACTCGGCTACGAAATGAGCAGTTGCGGGCGCGGCGCGGAGAATGCAGAAGCGGGTGCCGCGACCGGGGGCCTTGGCCTCGGACAACTGGCTGCCCTGCTGGGTGAGCCCTATCGCGGCGACCCGCACACCCGGGTGTCACGGGTCGCCGATCTGCAAGCCGCGCAGCCGGACTGTCTGAGTTTTCTCGGGGACCGCAGATACCGCGCCGGTCTCGCGCGGACGCGCGCCGGGGTGGTGATCCTGCGCGAAACGGACGCGGACGCGGCGCCCGTGCCGGTGGTGATCAGCGTCAACCCTTACCTCAGTTTCGCGCGGGCCGCCCGTTTGCTTTATCCATCCCCGCCGGTCGTGGGCGGCGTGCATCCCGCGGCGGTCGTTGCGCCAACCGCGGTGGTCGATACCAGCGCGTGGATCGGGCCAACCGCCGTCGTCGAGGCCGGGGCCTGGATCGGGCCGCGGGTCTTCGTCGGTCCGGGGTGCATCATCGGGGAAGGGGTGACGATCGGTGAGGACAGCCGCCTGGTGGCGCGGGTGACCCTGTGCCGCGGGACCCTGGTCGGCAAGCGGGCGCTGCTGCACCCAGGCGCGGTGGTCGGACGCTCCGGCTTCGGCTTCGCGAAGGATGGCGAGCGCTGGGTGCGCATCCCCCAAGTGGGGCGGGCGGTCCTGGGTGATGATGTGGAGATTGGTGCCAACACCACGGTCGACCGCGGCGCCATCGGTGACACCCTCATCGGCGACGGGGTCAAGCTCGACAATCACATTCAGATCGGCCATAACGTGCAGGTCGGTGAGAATACCGCCATGGCCGCCATGACCGGAATCTCCGGTTCCACCCGGATCGGGCGCAATTGCACCATCTCCGGGGCCGTGGGGATGGCCGGACACCTGACGATCGCCGATGGTGTGCACTTCACCGGGCAGGCGATGGTGACCCGGTCCTTTCCGCAGGCGGGCTCCTACAGCAGCGGAATACCAGCCATGCCCAGCGCGGACTGGCGGCGCAACGTGGCGCGCTTTCGACAGCTCGATGAGCTGTCGCGCCGACTCAAACAACTCGAGGCGCGCATCGCAGACTTAGACGTCGCGCCGGCGCAGGAGGACGATTGATGCAGGCATCTCAGCCTTACCCGGTGGACCCGAACTGCGGGGAGCCGGCCACGCCGGTCGCGCGGGTGGATTCGGACCTCATCACCATGGATATCCACAAGGTGCTGAGTCTGTTGCCGCACCGTTATCCCTTTCTGCTGATCGATCGGGTGTTGGAATTCAAGCGCGACCAGCGGTTGGTCGCACTCAAGAATGTGAGCTATAACGAGCCCTATTTCGTCGGGCACTTCCCGGTGCGCCCGGTGATGCCCGGGGTCCTGATCATCGAGGCGATGGCCCAGGCGACCGGCATCCTGGCCATGGCGTCGCGCCCGGAGGAGGTGGGCGAGAAGGCGCTCTATTACTTCGTCGGTATCGACAAGGCGCGCTTCAAGCGCCCGGTGGAGCCCGGTGATCAGTTGATCATGACGGTCGACCTGTTGGCCGTGCGCCGCGGCATCTGGAAATTCAACGGGGAGGCGCGGGTGGATGACCGCCTGGTGGCGAGCGCCGAGATCATGTGCACCGCCCGGGACTTCAACGCTTGATTCACCCCTGCGCCGTCATCGACCCGGGCGCGCGGCTTGCCGCCGGGGTGGACGTCGGCCCCTTCGCGGTGATCGGTGCGGGGGTGGAGATCGGTGAGGGCACCCGGGTCGGACCCCATACGGTGATTCGCGGGCCCACCCGCATCGGGCGGGACAATCGCATCTTCCAGTTCGCCTCGGTGGGTGAGGACCCCCAGGACATGAAATACGGCGGGGAGGAGACCCGCCTGGAGATCGGCGACCGCAACCAGATTCGCGAGTGCGCCACTCTGCACCGCGGGACTGTCCAGGACCAGGGCGTCACCCGCGTCGGCGACGACAACCTGTTCATGGCCTATACCCATGTGGCCCATGACTGCCGGATCGGCAATCACGTCATCATGGCCAACGCCGCCTCTCTTGGGGGCCATGTGGAGATCCAGGACTGGGCCATCCTCGGCGGCTTCACCATCGTCCACCAGTTTTGTCGGCTCGGCGCCCACAGCTTCTGTGCCATGGGCTCGGCCTTGAGCAAGGACGTGCCGCCCTACGTCACGGTCGGCGGCCAGCCCGCGGCACCCCACGGGATCAACAGTGAGGGGCTGCGCCGCCGCGGCTTCAGTCCGGCGGCCATCGCCGCCATCAAGCGCGCCTACCGCGCCCTCTACCTGGCCGGACTCAAACTGGACGAGGCCCTGGAGCGTATCGGCGGCCTGGCCGCGGAGGTCCCGGAGGTCGCCGCGCTGGCCGCCTTCGTGGCCGAGCGTGGTCGCGGCATCGTACGCTGATGGCCGACATCGGGTTGCGCGTCGGCATCGTCGCCAACGAGGCCTCGGGCGACCTCCTGGGAGCCGCCATTGTCGCGGAGCTCACTCGGTTGGTCCCGAGCGTGCACTGCGTCGGGGTGGCCGGGCCGCGGATGATGGCGGCCGGTTGCGAGACCCTCTTCCCGCTGGAGCGCCTCTCGGTGATGGGGCTGACCGAGGTGCTGGGTCACCTGCGCGAGCTGCTGCAGCGGCGCCGCCAACTCACCGAGCATTTCCGCAAGGACCGGCCCGATGTGTTCATCGGCATCGATGCGCCCGACTTCAATCTGGGTCTGGAGCGGCGCCTGCGCGCGGCCGGCATCCGCACCGTACACGTCGTTAGCCCCACCGTTTGGGCCTGGCGCCCGGGGCGGGTCAAGGCGATTCGGCGCGCCGTTGACCTGCTGCTGTGCCTCTTCCCGTTCGAGGAGCCGTTCCTGCGCCAACACGGGGTGCCGGCCCGTTACGTCGGCCATCCGCTGGCCGACCAGATCCCGTTGCAGGTCGATCGGGCCAAGGCCAGGGCCGCCTTGGGGCTGGCCGCATCCGGTACCCTGATCGCACTGCTGCCCGGCAGCCGCATGGGCGAAATGGAGCGACTGGCGGCGTCGTTCATCGAGACGGCTGTCGCCTGCCTGGCCGCCCGCCCGGGTCTGCGCTTCGCCGTGCCCCTGGTCAACCCGCGGCTGCACGCCTGCTTCGTCGCCGCCTTGCAGCGCCTGGCCCCGGACCTGCCGGTGACCCTGGTCGAGGGGCGGGGCCGCGAGGTCATCGCCGCCGCGGATTGCGTCCTCACCGCCTCGGGCACGGCGACGCTGGAGACCCTGCTCCTCAAACGCCCCATGGTGGTGGGCTATCGCGTCCACCCGTTCACCTACCATCTGCTCACGCAGCTGCGCCTGGTGAAGGTCCAATATGCGGCCATGGCCAACCTGCTCGCGGGGCGCGAGTTGGCCCCGGAATTTCTGCAGGACCGGTGTCGTGCCGACCTGGTGGCACCGGCCATCCTGGCCCTCCTCGATGATCCCGCCCGAGTGGCCGCGATCACCCAGGAGTACGGCCGCATCCACGCCGGGATGCGCCACGACGCCGCCCACGCGGCGGCCTTGGCGGTGCTCGAGCTCATCGGGCGCCGGCCGGGATGAAGGGGAAGATGACCTAAGGAACGGTTCACTTAAAGGAATGCTGGTCGCGTCGTTGTCGTTGTCGTTGTCGTAATCGAGTTTATCGCAGCGCCCCGAATTCTCTCGCACGCCAGATTGCATCGCTTCTCCGATTACGACAACGACAACGAC
>NZ_CAIKKU010000087.1 GCF_903828115.1 uncultured Thiodictyon sp.
GTCGTAATCGTGGTCGCATTATTCGATTACGACAACGACAACGACAGCGTACCCGGGATTTCGGCCACCACATCAGTTCTGATCGTTCCCACGATCGACCCCTTGTGCGGTCCCTACGGGTCGGCACCCCCGCAGCCCGGGCGCACCGAAACTTACCCACCCGCTCGGTATACACTGGCACCCCATCGACGCCAGTCCCAACGGAGCGCCCCCATGACCGATTCCATCCTCGTCGGCACCGGTACCGTGCCGGTCGCGATCAACCTGCGGATGGCCAACCGCCATGGCCTGGTCGCCGGTGCGACCGGCACCGGCAAGACCGTGACCCTGCAACGCCTGGCGGAGCAGTTCAGCCGGGCCGGGGTGCCGGTCTTCCTGGCGGACGTGAAGGGGGACCTGGCCGGGCTCAGTCAGGCCGGCGGGGCCAACGTGAAGGTGGCGCGGCGCGTGGCCGAGATGGGTCTGGAACAGGCCGAAGGCTTCACCTATGCGGCCAATCCGGTGCAGTTCTGGGATATTCACGGGGAGCAGGGCCACCCGGTGCGCACCACCATCAGCGATCTGGGGCCGCTGTTGCTGGGGCGGCTCCTGGGGCTCAACGAGGTCCAGGAGGGGGTGCTCAACATCGTCTTCCAGTTGGCGGACGAGAACGGCTGGCTGCTGTTGGATCTCAAAGACCTGCGCTCGCTCCTGACCCATGCGGCGGACACCGCCGATGGGCTTCAGACCCGTTGGGGCAATGTGTCGAAGGCGAGCGTCGGGGCCATCCTGCGCCGCCTCCTGGCCCTGGAGCAGCAGGGGGCGACGCGCCTGTTCGGCGAGCCGGCCCTGAGCCTGGCGGACCTGATGCAGACCGACCCGCGGGGCCATGGTTACATCAATATCCTGGCGGCCGACCGGCTTATCCACACCCCGGCCATCTATTCAACCTTCCTCCTGTGGCTGCTCTCGGAACTGTTCGAGACCCTGCCGGAGGTGGGCGACGCGGACCGTCCGCGGCTGGTCTTCTTCTTCGACGAGGCGCACCTGCTGTTCAACGATGCGCCCAAGGTCCTGGTGAACAAGATCGAGCAGGTGGTGCGGCTGATCCGCTCCAAGGGCGTCGGGGTCTATTTCGTCACGCAAAGTCCGCTCGACGTACCGGAGGCGGTGCTGGGCCAACTCGGCAACCGCGTCCAACATGCCCTGCGCGCCTTCACGCCGAAGGACCAGAAGGCGGTGCGGGTGGCCGCCCAGACCTTCCGCCCGAATCCGGCCCTGGACACCGAGGCGGTCATTACCGCGCTCGCGGTCGGCGAGGCCCTGGTTTCGACCCTGGACGCGGAGGGGGTCCCGGGGATAGTGCAGCGGGTGAACGTCGCCCCGCCGGGGAGTCGGCTGGGTCCGGTGGCGGCCGCGGAACGCCAGGCGGTGCTGGACGGATCGCTCCTCAAGGGCGTCTATGACATCACCATCGACCGGGTGTCGGCCTATGAGATGCTGGCGCAACGGGCCACCGGGGCGGCGGCGCCGACGGCTGGGACCTGGGGTGACCTGTCGGGCGGGACGGGCGGCGGGTCCCGCGGGCGCCAGACCCCGCTGGAGGCCTTCGCGACCAGCGCGGCCCGCTCCCTGGGCAGCCAGCTCGGGCGCCAGTTGCTGCGCGGGGTCATGGGTTCGCTGTTCGGGACCAAGACCGGCGGCAAGGGTTGAGCCTGCCCCAGGTTGCGCGCGCGGCTCGCCGCGCACCAGCCGGTGGCGCCTAAGTAACGAGTCAAGAACGAGTTAAACGCAGTCGTTGTCGTTGTCGTAATCGTAATCGTAGAAGCGATGTACTTTGGGGTGCGCGAGAATCCGGGGCGCTACGATAACCTCGATTACGACAACGACAACGAC
>NZ_CAIKKU010000088.1 GCF_903828115.1 uncultured Thiodictyon sp.
CGTAATCGAAATCGCAGAAGCGATGCACTCTGGGGTGCGAGAGAACCTGGGGCGCTACGATAAAGTCGATTACGACAACGACAACGACAACGAAAACAGCGCTGGCGGCAGTCCTTAACTGATTTGTTTGACCTCAGTAAACTATTCTTTAATCCCCCCATGGACATCGACCAGGTCCTTGCCATCGACCGGGCGCACGCCTGGCACCCCTATACCTCGACCCGCGACCGGGACCCCGTCTACCCGGTACGCTCGGCCCAGGGTTGTCGGCTGTGCCTGATGGACGGCCGGGAGTTGATCGACGGCATGTCCTCCTGGTGGTGCGCCATCCATGGCTACAACCATCCGGTGCTGAACCAGGCGGTGCGCGATCAGCTCGGGTCCATGGCGCATGTGATGTTCGGGGGCCTGACCCATGAGCCGGCCGCGCGTCTGGTCAGGCACCTGGTCGACCTGACCCCGGAGCCGCTCCAGCACGTCTTTCTGTGCGACTCGGGGTCGGTCGCGGTCGAGGTGGCGATCAAGATGGCGCTCCAGTTCTGGCAGGCCCAGGGGCGCCACGGGCGCCACCGGTTGATGACCGTGCGCGGCGGTTACCACGGGGATACCTTTCACGCCATGTCGGTGTGCGACCCGGGCTCCGGGATGCACCGTCTGTGGGGTGCGGCGCTGCCGCAACAGGTCTTTGCCCCGGTCCCGGCCGGCCGCTTCGGTGAGCCCTGGGAGCCCCGGCACATCGCCGCCTTCGCCGGCCTGATCGCGCGCCACCGCGATGAACTGGCGGCGGTGATCCTGGAGCCCATCGTCCAGGGCGCCGGGGGGATGCGCTTCTACAGTGCGGACTACCTGCGCGAGGTCCGCGCCCTGTGCGACCACCATGGGGTGCTCTTGATCGCCGACGAGATCGCCACCGGCTTCGGCCGCACCGGGACCCTGTTCGCCTGTGACCAGGCCGGGATCAGTCCAGACATCATGACGGTCGGCAAGGCCCTGACCGGCGGCTATCTGACGCTGGCCGCGGCCATTGTGAGCGAGCAGGTGGCTGACGGCATTGCGGCCGGTGATCCGGGGACCTTCATGCACGGCCCGACCTTCATGGCCAATCCGCTGGCCTGCGCGGCGGCGAATGCGAGCATCGAACTGCTGTGCGCGGGTGATTGGCGGGGCGCGGTCGCGAGGATCGAGGCGGCACTGACGGACGGGTTGGCGCCCTGCCGTGGGATGCCCGGGGTGGCGGACGTGCGGGTGCTTGGCGCCATCGGGGTGGTGGAGTTGGAGGCGCCGGTGCCCATGCGGGCGATCCAGGCGCGCTTCGTGGATTTGGGGGTCTGGGTCAGGCCCTTTGGGCGCCTGATTTATCTCATGCCGCCCTATGTGATCGATCCCGCGGACCTCGCCGCGCTCTGTCTGGCGGTGGTGCAGGTGGTCCGCGAGCGGGGCTGGTGAGGGCAGGGCTGGGGGGCTACCAGACGTTCTCACGGACCGGGCGTCGTTGTCGTTGTCGTTGTCGTAATCGTGGTCGTATTATTCGACAACGACAACGAC
>NZ_CAIKKU010000089.1 GCF_903828115.1 uncultured Thiodictyon sp.
CGTTGTCGTAATCGAATAATCCGACAACGACAACGACAACGACAACGACAACGACGCCCGGTCCGTGAGACCGTCCGGTAGCTGTAGGGTACGCAGCGCGCACCCTACGACATGTACGTTAACACATCAGTTCTGATCGCACCCGGCTTGTGGTATAAGGGAAACGGCCGTCGTTTTTTATGATACAATTATCGGCGCCTCCGGAGTCGGATTGCTCAGTCCATTGACATTCGTCTGATTTTTCGTCCATGCGGCGAGACCTCCGCGAGGTTGTGCCGTCAACCGCGCAACGGGGGAGAATTGCCATGCCGTCTGATCTGATACCAACCAATCACGCCGATCAATCCTGTGACGTCCTGGTGATCGGCGGGGGGCCGGCCGGTGCCACCGCGGCCACCCTGCTGGCCGAGAAAGGCCATCGGGTCACCGTGCTGGAAAGGGCGCACCATCCCCGCTTCCACGTCGGCGAATCGCTGCTGCCGGCCAACCTGCCGTTATTCGACAAACTGGGCGTACGTGCCGCGGTGGAGGCGATCGGCATGCCGAAATGGGGAGCCGAATTCGTCTCCCCCTGGCACGACCACAGTCAGTCATTCGAGTTCGCCGAGGCCTGGGACAAGTCGATGCCGCACGCCTACCAGGTGCGCCGTTCGCAGTTCGACGAGATCCTGATCCGCAATGCCGGGCGTAAGGGCGCCGACGTGATCGAGGGTTGTCGGGTCCGCAATGTAGAATTCCTCCCGCACGAGGCGGGTGCCATGGTACGGGCGGAGCATGACGATGGCCGTACCCAGACCTGGCACTGCCGCTTCCTCATCGATGCATCCGGCCGCGACACCTTTCTCGGCAACCAATTCAAGGCCAAGCACCGCAACCCCAAGCACAACAGCTCATCCCTATATGCCCACTTCAAGGGCGCGCAACGGCACGCGGGCCGCAAGGAGGGTCACATCACCATCTTCTGGTTCGCGCATGGGTGGTTCTGGTTCATTCCGCTCGCCGACGGCGCGACCAGCGTCGGGGTCGTCACCTGGCCCTATTATATGAAGAGCCGCACCAAGCCGGTGCGCGAGTTCTTCCTGGATCTCATCCCCCTGTGCCCCGCCCTCGCGGAGCGGCTGCAGGGCGCCGAACTGGTGTCGCCGGTCGAGGCCACGGGCAATTTCTCCTATACCTGCGACCGCACCCACGGCGCCAACTGGCTGCTGCTTGGCGATGCCTACGCCTTCATCGATCCGGTGTTCTCGTCCGGCGTCCTGCTCGCCATGCAGAGCGCCTTCGCCGGCGCCGCAGCGGCGGATACGTGCCTGCGTGAACCGGCGCAGGCGGCCCAGGCCTTGCAGGCGTTCGATCGCGCCATCAAGCACGGACCCAAGGAATTCTCCTGGTTTATCTACCGCATCACCAGCCCCACCATGCGCGACATGTTTATGGCACCGCGCAATGTTTTCCGGGTCAAGGAGGCGTTGCTGTCGGTCCTGGCCGGCGACATCTTCGGCAACACGCCGATCTGGCGCTCGGTCTTTGCGTTCAAGGTGATCTATTACCTGTCCGCCCTGTCGAACCTGAAGTCTACGCTCATGGCCTGGCGGCAGCGCAAGGTGAATGTCCGTTACGTCGAGGATACGCAAGAGATCGGCTGCCGATGACGCCTCCCGGGGATATCCTGCGGCTGGAGTACCTCCCCGTTGCGCGGCTTGCGCAACCGGCCCGGGACGACCGGCCCGGCGCGCTCGGCGGCGTCTGTTTTTCCCACCCCGCCATTGCCGATGAGGCCGCGGGGTTGCCGCTCCTGGCGGTGGACATGCCCTTGTTGGAGGGGCAGGACGCCATCTGCGAGGTCTGGTCCACCGCGGAGGTACTGAGGTCCGGTCGGCATCAGGGCATCCGTTACCGTGAGGGTGACACCTTGCTGTTCGGCTGTCTGACGCTCGACGAAACGACCGCGGTGACGCCCGGGGATGTCCGCGCGCCCCTGCAGGCCGCGACCCAGGCCGCCTACGAATCCATTTTTGAACTGATCCAATCCCGCGGCTACCACGCCATCCTGCGCTGTTGGAACTATTTCCCCGGGGTCAACAGCGTCAGTCACCACCTGGAGCGTTATCGCCAGTTCAACATCGGCCGTCAGGATGCGTTCCTTTCGCACGGCCGCAGCGTCATCGGCAACGTGCCGGCCGCCTGCGCGCTGGGCAGCGCCGGCGCGGCCCTTCAGGTGGCCTTCCTGGCGGCCCGCGCGGACCCGCTGGGCATAGAAAACCCTCGTCAGATCAGTGCCTACGACTACCCCAATCAATACGGCCCCCGCAGCCCGACGTTCTCGCGCGCGTCACTGGTCAACCTGCGGGGGCGCGACCTGCTGTTCATTTCCGGTACGGCCAGTATCGTCGGTCATCAGACCCTGCACGCGGGCGATGTGGACGCGCAGACACGCGAATCGCTCCACAACATCGCGGCCGTCGTCGCAGAAGCGAACCGCCGCGCCCCGCGCGCCGGATTTCGGCTCCGCGATCTCGCCTATAAGGTGTATATCCGATACGCTGGAGACTTGCTCAGCGTGCGCCGCGCATTGCTGGAATTCATCGGCGCCCCGGTGGCGGCCGTGTTCTTGCAGGCCGATGTCTGCCGCACGGACCTGCTGGTCGAGATCGAGGCCTCCGGCGGTCATGCCATTGCCCCCGGCTAAGAGCCGCAGCCGCGACCTGAGCTTATCGCCGGGATGGTGCGGGCGCGCTATGCGGTGCGCGTACGAATACGTTGCGCTGTGGTTCGGTCTGGGCGTCCTCGGTGTGATGTCGCTGGTGTGGTCATTGCTGGCGATACCGCTGCATGATGTCTTACCGAAGTCCCTGGCCAACCCGCTTGGCCGTTGGGCGATCACGGTCATGTGTCGCGCTTATCTCGGTATCCTGGGGTTGGTTGGTGCCTGCCGCTTCGATATCCAGGCCCTCGATGCCTTGCGCGGTGAGCCGCCGCTGGTGATCGCGCCCAACCACCCCGGCCTGCTCGATGCCCTGCTGGTGATGTCGCGGCTTTCCGACCTCGCCTGTATCATGAAGGTGGACATCGTCGACAACGTCTTCCTGGGTGCCAGCGCCCGGCTGGCCGGTTACATCCGCAACGATGCACCGCTGAGCATGATCAAGCAGGCCATCGCCGAGCTGAAAAACGGCAGTCACCTGTTGCTGTTTCCTGAAGGCACCCGCACCACCCGCTGGCCCGTCAACGCCTGCACGCCGGTGGCCGCTCTCATCGCCGGTCGGGCCCGGGTGCCGATCCAGACGGTATTCATCGAGAGCGATTCGGCCTTTCTCAGCAAGGGCTGGCCATTGTGGCGCCGTCCCACGCTGCCTATCACCTATCGCATCCGGCTGGGCCGCCGCTTCGCGCCCCCGCAACAGGCCAGTGAGTTGACCGCGGAACTGGAGCGTTATTTCGGCGATCAATTGCGCAATGGCTCCCTGCCGCCTGCTGCCGGACGCCGTGCGCAAGCAGCATCCGCCGGGCCCGGGCCGTCATGATACCGCCCGCCTCGCCCATCAGCGGCACCCATCTGGTGCTGATCCCCAGCTACGACTCCGGCGCCCTGGTCTATGAGGTGGTGCGCACGGCCCGTCGGCAATGGACACCCGTGTGGGTGGTCGTGGACGGCAGCACTGACGGGACCGCCGCGGGCCTCCAGGCAATGGCGGCAGGCGACCCCGGGCTGCGGGTGTTCGTGTTACCCGTAAACAGCGGCAAGGGCGCAGCGGTTCTGCATGGCCTGGAGCTGGCCGCGAGTGCCGGCTTCACCCATGCCCTCACCATGGACGCGGACGGCCAGCATCCGGCCGCGGCCATCCCTGACTTCATGGCGACTTCCATGGGGGCATTGGACGCGATGGTGCTGGGCGTGCCGAGGTTCGACGCCGACGCACCGAGACTGCGGGTCCAGGGACGCAAGGTATCGAACTGGTTTGCCAACCTGGAAACCCTGTGGCTGGGCATCGGCGACTCGCTCTACGGTTTCCGCGTCTATCCCATCGCACCCCTGTGTCGGGTGATGCACGCGCGGCGCTGGATGCGCCGCTTCGATTTCGATCCCGAGGCGGCGGTCTGCCTGTGCTGGTGCGGTGTACGCCCCATCAACCGGCCCGCCCCGGTGACCTATCTGCGCGCCGACCAGGGTGGTGTTTCTCACTTCAACTATCTGCGCGACAACGCCCTGCTGACCTGGATGCACACACGGCTGCTGCTGGGTTTCCTGCGGCGCCTGCCCGCGCTGCTGCGGCGCCGCTGGGAAACGGTTCGCTGATAACCTAATCAAGTTCACCAGGGAATGCTTTTGACATCGCGGTCGTTGTCGTTGTCGTTGTCGTAATCGTAATCGGATAAGCGATGCACTTCGAGGTCGGAGAGAATCCGGGGCGCTACGATAACCTCGGCAACGACAACGAC
>NZ_CAIKKU010000090.1 GCF_903828115.1 uncultured Thiodictyon sp.
GTCGTAATCGGAGAAGCGATGCAATTTGAGTGCGAGAGAATCCGTGGCGCTACGATGAACTCGATTACGACAACGACAACGACAACGACAACGGTGCGACAGCATTCCCTAATGGACTTGCTTAATTTATCAATGACCGTGCCTAAGCGGAGTCCGCGACCACGATGCCCAAACGCCCGCGCCTGCTGCTGATCGAGGACGAGGAGCCGATCCGGGTCGGGCTCACGGATCTTTTCGTCTTCCACGGCTACGAGGTCCAGGGCGCCGCGGACGGCCCGACGGGATTGCAGCTCGCGCTCTCCGGGACCTTCGACATCATCCTGTTGGACGTGATGCTGCCGGGCCTGGACGGCTTCACTATCTGCGACCGGATCAGGGCCGTGGACCGGGTGCAGCCCATCATCCTGCTGACCGCCCTGGGGGCGGACGAGGACATCATCCGCGGGCTCAAGCTCGGCGCGGACGACTATGTCGCCAAGCCCTTCTCGGTCGCGGAGCTGGTGCTGCGCGTCCAGGCGGTGCTGCGCCGCGCCCCGGGCGGCGCGGCCCGGGCGGCGACCCTGCGGCTCGGCGATCTCACCCTCGACACGGTCAATCTGCTCGGGCGGCGCGGGTCCCTGGAGGTCCCCTTCACCCGCCGGGAGGTCGAGATCCTGTACTACCTGGCGGCCCATGCCGACCGCCCGGTCCCCCGCGACGAGCTCTTGACCAAGGTCTGGGGTTATTCCCGGGGCTGCGGCATCGAGACCCGTACCGTGGACATCCACATCGCAAAGCTGCGCCGCAAGATCGAGCCGGACCCGGCCGCCCCGCGGGTGCTGGTCACGGTGCGGGGGGTGGGGTATCGGCTCCTGGTCGGGGATGGCGCCGTGCCGCAATGAAGGGCGAAAACGCCGATCGCGCACGCCGGCGCCTGCGCCTGTGGCTCGGGGCCTTTTTCATCGCGCTGGCCCTGCCGAGTGCGGTCCTGGTCTACCAAGCCTATGACCAACTCAAATGGGAGTCCTTCCGGGCGCAGCAACTGGTCGCCGAGGACTTCGCCGCCCGGGTCGATCAGCGCTTGAGTGACCTCGTGCGGGTGGAGGACGCCCGGCCGGTGGCGGACTACGCCTTTCTGGTCGGCGAACCGACGCCCGCGGATCATCGCTCACCGCTCGCCGACCTGCCGGTGCGGGCTGGCCCCCCCGGTCTGATGGGCTGGTTCCAGGTGGCGGAGGACGGTCGCTTCAGCACCCCGCTGGTCCCCGAGGGCGCAGCCGCCGCGGCGATGGCGCCGGCGGAACTGGCGCAACGCCAGGCGCTCGCGGCCCACATCGAAGGGATATTGATCGGCAACCGGCTGGTCGAGCGCGGGCGCCCCGCGGGCGGGCCGCCGGGGCCGGCGCCGCGGCCCATCGCCGAGGGGTCCGACGCGGCGGCGAACCAGTCTTCGGTCGACTCGGTGGTGGGTGCGGGCGGGCAGTTGCCATCCGGGCCGCTGACGCAGGCCAAGTCGGCGGCCTCTGCCAAGGCGCAACTGCCCCGGGAGCGCCTGTCCCAGCGCGCCTTCGAGCAACTCGGCAGCCGGCGGGCGGACCCCGCGGCGCCTGCCATGGCGGATTCCACCGCTGACCTGGAGGCGCCGGCCGTCCCGGTTCAGGGGCTCGGGCGGGTCGATGAGCTGACCCTGGATGCGGCCCTGGCCAAGCGCACCGCGCCGGTCCCGGCGATGCCCCGCGCTCAGGCGCCGGCAGCGTCGGCGCCCGTCGGCAGCGACCGGGGCGAGGCCGCCCCGTCTCCAAGGGGTTTCGCGGCGTCGGCCGCGCGCCCGAAGGCCCTCGCCGAGACCACCCGCGGGACCGCCGTGGCGGCGGACAAGACCAAGGATGAACGCGCCCGGGCGCCCCTGGCACTCTTTGCCAACCGGGTGGAGCCCTTTGAACTGGGGTTGCTCGGCAGCGGCCACTTGGTCCTGTTCCGGGCCGTGCGGCAGGGCGGGGGGCGCATCATCCAGGGTCTCCTGATCGAGCAGGGGCCATTCCTTGCCGCGGTCCTGGGCGAGCCCTTGCGGGCCAGCGCGCTCGGGCGCACCACCGACCTGATCGTCGCCTTCCGGGACAGGGTGCTGACCGCCTTGCGTGCCGCGCCGGGTCGCGACTATGTCGCCAGTGCCCGCGAACTGACCGGGGCCCTGCTCTACCGCACCCGGCTGCGTGAACCCTTCGGCGGCCTGGAACTGATCTTCAGCGTCGGCCGGCTGCCGGTCCCGGCGGGGGCCCTGGTGATCGGCTGGGTGGGCGGGCTGCTGGCCCTGGTGCTGGTGGCCGGGACCTGGCTCATGTACCGGCTGGGGCTCAAGCAGATCGCGCTCGTGCGCCAGCAGCAGGCCTTCGTCTCCGCGGTGAGCCACGAGCTCAAGACCCCGTTGACCTCCATCCGTCTCTATGCGGAGATGCTGCGCGCCGGCTTTGCCGACGAGGACCGCCGCCAGGTCTATTACCGCTACATCCAGGAGGAGAGTGAGCGCCTCTCGCGGCTGATCGCCAATGTGCTGGCCCTGTCGCGGATCGGGCGCGACGCACTCACCGTCTCCCCCCAGGCGCTGGATCTCGCCGAGCTGATGGCCCTGGTGCGGGAGCGGGTCGCGTCCCAGGTCGAGCGGGCCGGGTTCCAGTTGGTCGTTCAGTGCCCGGCGGGCGGGACCGTCCAGGCCGATCCGGACGCCTGCGTCCAAATCCTGATCAACCTGGTGGACAATGCACTCAAGTTCGCCGCTCAGGGCGCCGAGAAGACGGTCGAGATCCGCTGCGAGTGTCCGCGCGATGGCTGGGTGCGCATCGCCGTGCGCGACTTCGGCCCCGGGGTGCCGCGTGAGTTGCGCCGCCACGTCTTCCAACTCTTCTACCGCGGCCCCGAGGCCGGGGCGCGCGCCATCCCCGGCACCGGCATCGGGCTCGCGCTGGTGGAGCGCCTGACGCTGGCCATGGGCGGGCGGGTGGAGGTGGTGGACCGGGAGCCGGGGGCGGAGTTTCGGGTCGAACTGCCAGCGCCGCCGTGACGGCGGCGGCGCTTTTTCCTCATAGCCCGGGAGACCGTCCCGTCACCGGAGGTCGACGCTTCAGCGGGTATTCCCGCCGCTGCGCATCCTGCCGCCGCTCTCCGCCGCCATCGAGCGGCGCTTCGGCCACCGCACCGTCACTCAGCCGACAGGACGCGCAACTCTATCCAGCACCTGCCTGCAGTGTGCGGTATATTTCCCGTACCGACGCAGTAGCGCCAACCGGGGGGAGGGGCCGACCCGCATGACCGCCGTCAAAACCAATCCTTAAGGACCAGGCAACACCATGGACCACATCGCGCACCCGCTCGCGACCCCCGCATGAGCGCATCACTCGAAGATGCCGGTCCCTTGGCGATCCCACCGCACGCGACCGGTTTCGGGTTCTCGCTGCGCCGCTCGGGGGGCCACATGTCGCGCTCGATGATGCTGCCCGAGCTGCGTCTGCTCTTTGCCGCCGTCCCTGCCACCGCTGGCCGCGCGGCCTACCGCGCCGCCATCCTGGAAGGTAACGTACTGGGCAAACCCACCTTCTCCAGCCGCCAGAAGAGCGAGAAGCACCTCTACGAGCTGTACGGGGTCGACCCGTCGCTGGCCCTGTTCCGGCTGCTGCGCCGCTTCGCCGCCGAAGCCCCCGACTCGCTTCCCCTCCTGGCCCTGACCTGCGTCTTCTGCCGTGACCCTCAACTGCGGGCCAGCTTCACCCTGATCGAGGCCCTGAAGCCGGGCGAGGTCCTGCTCCGCGCTCGGACGGAGGCACACCTGGAGTCGGTCTTCCCGGAGCGTTTCAGCCCGATCATGCTCGCTGGCTTAGCCACTCGGGTCGGCGTCACCTGGGCGGCGACCGGCCATCTGAAGGGCCGAGCCACGCGGACACGAACCCTGCCGATCCCCACCCCGGCCGCATCGACCTACGCCATGTTCGCCGGCTACCTCCTGGGCCTGCGCGGAGATTGCCTGGTGTCATCCGTCTTTGCGCGTCTGGTGGGGGCCGATCCAGCGCTCATCCTGTCACACCTCGCCCTAGGCTCGCAGCGGGGCTGGCTGCGCCTGCGCCACGGCGGCGGGGTGATCGAGATCGACTTCGCCGCCTTGTTACTGCCCGCCGAGGAGGCAATCTTGAATGGCCCGCGCTGACCAGCTCCTGGCGAGCTACCGCCGCCACGTCTCCCTGACCCCGCGCATCAACCTGCCGCTGAGTCAGCGGGTGTGGTTCATCGTCTATCCCCCGGAAGACGAGCGCCGGATGGTCAACCGCATCCCCGAGTTCGAGATCGCCACCCGCGAGCATGGGCTCGACTGGCAGCACCTGGATCTGACGGGCGTCTTCGCCGACTGGATGGACACCTACGACCCGGACGAGCGCACCAAAATCCTTGCCGAGCCGCGCATCACCCAGAAATATGCGACCAAGGGGCTCACGGCACTGGTCAGCAACCGGGTGCGCACGGCGATGCAGTCCGTGCCTTCAGAGCGCGCCGATGGGACCGTCCTGGCCCTATCAGGCTTGATGGACCTTTACGACTTCACCCAGGTCTCAGCAGCCCTGGAAACCGTGGAGAAACTCCGGCTGCGCGGTATTCTGGCGCTCTTCTTTCCCGGCGAGCGCGAGGGCAATACCTATCGCTTCCTCGGTGCCCGCGACGGCTGGAACTACCTCGCCACCCCCATTCTCACGGAAGGCTGACCATGCCCGACTCGACGCCCCCAACATCGCTAAGAAACCGGGACCTCTTCGTCAAAGACCCGCTGTCCTGGACCATCGCCAACGACGGCGTCTCCAGCAACAACGTCGAAGACCTCGACACCTTGCGTTACGAGTTGGCGACCTTCGTCTGCGACGGCGAGTACCGGACCGGACTGGCCAAGATCCTTCAGAGTTACCTGGATAATCTGGGCAAAGAGCAGAAGGCGGCCTGGGTCAGCGGTTTCTACGGCAGCGGAAAATCGCACCTGGTCAAGGTCGTGCGCTATCTCTGGACCGATTTCCCGCTCGCGGGCGGCCACAGCGCCCGTACCCTCGCGAGTTTGCCGGACGACGTGCGCGACCTGCTCTGTGAGCTGTCGACTCGCGGCAAGCAGGGGGCGGGCCTGCACAGCGCGGGCGGCACCATGAAGGCCGGGGTCGGCAGCGTGCGCCTGCGGGTGCTGGGGATCGTCCTGTCGTCCGTCGGTCTCCCGGAAGACCTCTCGGTCGCCCGCCTGATGTTGGACCTGCGCGACGATGACCGACTGGATGAGCTGCGCGGCAGGATCGCGGCGGCAGGCAAGGACCCGGACGCCGAGTTCGACCGTTTCTACACCTCCAGAGCCTTCCTGGACGCCTACTTTGCGACCTATCCTCACCTGGGCGATGTCAAGAACGTCAGTGAGGCCCTGCGCGCCCAGTATTCGGTGGAGGTCGAAGAAGTCGGCATCGCCGAGATGCTCACCGTCATCCGCCGTGCCTTGGAGCGCGGGCGTCCCGCCCGCGATTCCCGGCCGGGACGGCCGGGCTCCCTTCTCCCCTGCACTGTGATTGTCCTGGACGAGATCCAGCAGTTCATCGCCAACAACGCCGACCTAGCCCACGACGTGCAGGAAGTGGTTGAGGCACTCTCGAAAGAGATGGACGGCCGCGTCCTGGTGATAGGCACCGGCCAGAGCGCCCTGACCGACACCCCCACACTCCAGCGCCTGATGGGCCGCTTCACGACCAAGGTCCACCTGAAGGACAACGACGTGGAGCGCGTGGTGCGCACCGTCGTGCTCCAGAAGAAGGAAGAGGCCAAACCCCTCATCGCCGACCTGGTGTCCAGACGCTCCGGGGAGATCGCCCGCCAGCTCAAATCCACCCGTATCGCAACCCGCGCCGACGACGACCAGGGCTATGTCCCCGACTACCCGCTGCTGCCCGTGCGCCGCCGCTTCTGGGAGCAGGTCCTGCACAGTTGCGACCCCAGCGGCACCGCCGCCCAGATGCGCACCCAACTACGCGTCACCCATGAGGCGTGCCGCCTGGTCGCGGAGCAACCCTTGGGGGCCATCATCCCCGCCGATTTCATCTACGACCAACTCGCCACCGAACTGGTCACCACGGGCGAACTGCAAAAGCGCTTCCAGGAACTCGTCGAGGAGCAGAAGCGTCATCCGGATGGCCCCCTGCGCAGCCGCATTTGCGCCCTGGTCTTCCTGATCGGCAAGCTCGCGCGCGAAGGTGTGGACACCGGCGTACGCGCCAACCCGGAGCACCTGGCCGATCTGCTCACCGACGACCTCGGCGACTCCGCCACGCAGTTGCGAGCCAGCGTCCCGGCCCTGGTGCAGGCCCTGACGGACGAGGGCGTCCTGATGGAGATCGAGGGCGAGGTCCACCTCCAGACCACCGAGGGGGCCGCCTGGGAGTCCGAATACCGCAAGCGCCGCGCCTCCCTGCTGAACAACGAGCCCCAACTCGCCGCCGAGCGCGGCCAGTTGCTCTCCAAAGCCATCCAGGCCGCGCTCGCGGGGGTCAGCGTCCTGCACGGCGCGGCCAAGGAGAGGCGCAAGGTCGCCATTCACCACGGGATGAGCCCGCCGGCCCAAGCCGAGGGTCTGGTGGTCTGGGTACGCGACGGCTTCCAGGAGTCGGAGGGCGCCGTCATCCAGGACATCCAGGCCCGCAGTACCCTGGATGCCACCATCCACGTCCTCATCCCCAAGACCAAGGCGGACCCGCTCAAGAACGCCCTGGCCGCCGCCCGGGCCGCCGCGGATACCCTCAGTTTCAAGGGCGAGCCGGGCAGTGATGAGGGACGCGCCGCCCGCGCCGCGATGACCAGCCGCCAGGCCGGGGATGAGTCCAAGATTGCCGCGCTGATGGGCGACATCGTGTGCGGTGCCCGGCTGTTCCTCTCCGGTGGTCAGGGGCTCGACATCGAGGGTCTCAAGGACGGCGTGGAAGAGGCCGCCAAGTCCGTGCTCGACCGGCTCTATCCCCAGTTCCACCTCGCCGACTCGCCCAACTGGCCCACGGTGTGGAAGAAGGCCAAGGAGGGCAGCGCCAACGCCCTGGCGGCCGTCAATTACCAGGGCGACCCCCACCGGCACCCGGTCACCGCGGCCATCCTCGCCGAGGTCGGGGCCGGCAAGAAGGGGACCGAGCTGGAGTCCCGCTTCGGCGCCAGCCCCTACGGCTGGCCCAAGGACGCGGTGGATGCCGGCATCGCCGTGCTGCTCGTCAGCGGCCACCTGGGTGCCCGCCTCCAGGGCCAGCCCGTGAAGACCGCCGATCTGGACCAGAAGAAGATCGGCCAGGCCGATCTGCGCGTCGAGCAACCGGTCCTCACCGCCGTCCAGAAGCTCAAGATCAAGAAGCTCTTCCAGAGCGCCGGGCACAAGTTCCAGCCGGGCGAGGAGATCAGTGCCGCCCCCGGGTTCGTGGGGCTACTCAAGCAGCAGGCCCAGTCCGCCGGGGGCGATGCGCCCGCGCCGGCAGCACCCAATCCGCAAGTGCTCAATGAGTTGCACGGCCTCACCGGCAACGACCTGCTCTACAAGCTCCACGACCGCGCCGACGACCTCACCCAATCTCTGGCGGACTGGCGGTCGGTCGCCGACAAGATCGACGACCGTGGTCCCAACTACGCCCTGGCCGGTCAACTGCTGGCCCAGGCCCGCGACCTGCCGGACATGGACGCACTGACCCAGACCCTGGATGCCATCCGCACCAACCGCAGCCTGCTGGACGACCCGGACCCCACCGCCACCGTCCTCCAGGCCGTCAGCAGTGCCCTGCGCGGCGCCCTGGCCCAGGCCCAGACCGACCATGCCGACACCCTGGCCGCCGAGCTGGCCCGGCTCGCCGCCCATCCCGTCTGGGCCGCCCTGCGCGACACCGATCGCGCCGCCCTGCTCCGGGAAGCGGGCGCCGTGGCCCCGACCCTGGCTGCCGCCGCGACCGACACCGAACTGCTGGAGTCCCTGAAGCGGCGCGACCTGCGCGGCTGGAAGGACCTCGCCGACGCCCTGCCGACCCGCTGCGACCTGGCCCTGGCCGCCGCCATCCAGGCCGCCGAGCCCAAGGCCAGGTGCGTCAGCCTGCCGGGTGCGACGATCCACGACGAGGACGAGTTGGAAGGCTGGCTCGACCAGGCCCGCGCCAAGATCCAGGCGGCCCTGATCCACGGGCCGGTGATTCTGTAGACCAGGACCCCGAACATGCCCAGCACCCTGACCAAGGACCAGCGCACGGCGCTGGAGAAGCTCACCCTCAAGGCCCGCGAGGCGGCAGAGGTCGCGGCCCGCGCCGCGCTGGACAATCTCGCCGTCCATGAAGAACGGCCGCGCGCCCATCTGGACGAAGACCAGCGCCGCCTGCGCAACCGCCTGCGTGCCCGCGGCCGGGCGCTGGGGGACCGGCTGGACCCGGGCGGCACCCAGTCCATTGATCAGCTCGCCGAGGCCGCCGCCTACGAGCACTGGCACCGGCTGCTCTTCACCCGCTTTCTGGCGGATAACCACCTGCTGCACACCGGCGCCGAACACGGTAGCGTCCCCGTCACCCTGGAGGAGTGCGACGAACTGGCGCCGGAGCTTGGCGCCCGCGACGGCTTCGATCTGGCCTGCCGCTTCGCCTCCGAGACCCTGCCCGGCATCTTCCGCCGGGACGACCCGGTGCTGGATCTGCGCTTGGCGCCCAACCACGAGGTCCAACTGCGTCGCCTGCTGGACGAACTGCCCGCCGAGACCTTCCGTACCGACGACGCACTGGGCTGGACCTACCAGTTCTGGCAGGCCAAGCGCAAAGACGAGGTGAACAAGTCCGGGGTCAAGATCGGCGCCCGCGAACTGCCTGCCGTTACCCAGCTCTTCACCGAGGACTACATGGTGGAGTTCCTGCTCCACAACTCGATCGGGGCCTGGTGGGCGGGGAGGAAAGTGGATAGTGGAAAGTGGAGAGTGGATAGTGGGGGCTTGTCAGTGGCGGCGTGCCCGACCGAGGAGGATGCCCGGCGCGCGGTCGCGCTGCCGCCGCGGGACGGCCTTCCCGGTGTCGATTGGACTTATCTGCGCTTCATCCGTTCCGATGCGCAAGTGGGCGACTCAAACCCCGAACCGCCGGCGTCTATCCACTATCCACTATCCACTATCCACTGGCTTCCCGCCGCCGGCACCTTCGAGGGTTGGCCCAAGCGTGCCGCCGAGATCCGCTTCCTGGACCCCTGCATGGGCAGTGGGCACTTCCTGGTCTTCGCCCTGCCCATCCTCGCCCGGCTGCGGATGGAGGAGGAGGGCTTGAGCGCCGCTGCGGCCGTCGCCGCCGTGCTGCGGGACAACCTGCATGGGTTGGAGATCGATGAGCGCTGTACTCAAATCGCGGCGTTCAATGTGGCATTGACCGCTTGGAAGCTTGGCGGCTATCAGTCATGGACAACGCTACATTTGGCTTGTTCCGGCCTCGCGCCGAACACCCGCGAAGCCGACTGGCTGGCGATTGCCGGCGACAACGAGAAACTCCGGAACGGTCTGGAGCGGCTTTACCGGCTGTTCCAACAGGCAGCGGTGCTTGGCAGCCTCATCAATCCGCGCGCGGGCGAGGGTGATTTGCTGGAAGCCGGATTCCATGAACTCCAGCCGCTGCTGGAAAAGGCGCTTGCGCAGGAGATCCAGGATGACACCGCGCATGAAATGGCCGTGACCGCGCGCGGCCTCGCCAAGGCGGCGGAAATTCTTGCCGGCCAGTTCACGCTCGTCGCGACAAACGTGCCTTATCTAGGAAGTGGAAAGCAGGATGAAATAATTCAAGATTACTGCGAGACAGTTCACCAAAAAGCCAAAGCTGATCTCGCTACCGCATTTGTCGAACGTTGCCTAGCATTCTGCGCAAAGGATGGCATGGCAGCGCTGGTTACACCGCGAAATTGGCTATTTCTTTCGAGCTATAAGAAATTGCGCGAATCACTACTCCGGGAGCGGACATGGAACGGCATTGTCTCGCTTGGGGAAGAAGCGTGGTGGAGCTATGGGGTTCGTGGCCCACACACTGTTCTACTTTTCTTGAGCGAGTCGGTGGCTGCGAAATCCCATCACCATTTTGGAATAGATGTTGGCGCCAAGCAAGGTAGCCAAGTAATTCTACTCGATGAGAAGGCCGCGATGCTACGCGGCGAGCTACCATTAAGGATCAGCTTGCTTTGCCAAGCTGATCAGCTTAAGAATCCACAGGCAGCAGTTACGCTTGAGGTGGTGCCGGCCGGAACTAAGATTCGCGACATCGCGTATGTTGGATATGGAAGTAAGCCAGGCCAAACGGCTCGCGTAACGCGGCAATTCTGGGAAGTTTACATTGTCGAACCACGTCATTGGACGTTTATGGTTTCAACACCGGATCGGCGTGATGACTATTCTGGGAGATCGGAGATTTGCCTATCATTTACCGAGATAAAACGACAGCAGATTGATGAATTTGGTGTTCGTGGTGCTGAAGCGTGGGGCAAGCGTGGTGTTCTTTACTCGAAGATGCGTGACTTGCCGGCAACTATTTACGGTGGTGAGTTCTTCGACGACAACACTAATGTTGTTACGCCATTCGATGAGAAGCATATAACGACTCTATATGCTTACCTGAAGTCTGGGCAATTCAATGCAGACCTTCGTCGTTTAAATCAAAAGCTGAATGTTACTCGGGAGCTGGTTGCTCAATTGCCTTTCGACCTTACACGCTGGCAGAAGGTCGCAGCCGAGCAATATCCTCATGGATTGCCGAAGCCGTTTTCCAGCGATCCGACGCAATGGCTCTTCAATGGTCACCCCAAGGGCTCCGACGCGCCGCTCCAGGTCGCCGTCGCCCGGCTTCTCGGCTACCGCTGGCCGCGCCAGACCGGCTCCGAGTTTCCGGACTGCCCGGCCCTGGGTCCCGACGGCCTGGAGTCCCACACGGACGCGGATGGCATCGTCTGCCTGTCCGCCGTCAATCGAGAACTGCCCGCGGCGGTGCGTCTGCGCGCCCTGCTCGCCGCAGCCTTCGGCGCGGACTGGACCGGTGGCGCCGAGCGGGAACTGCTGGCCGCGACCGGCGCCAAACAGACCAGCCTGGAAGACTGGCTGCAGGACGCCTTCTTCGAGCAGCACTGCAAACTCTTCCACAACCGCCCCTTTATCTGGCACCTCTGGGACGGCCGCAAGGACGGCTTCCATGCCCTGGTGAACTACCACCGGCTGGACCGGGCCAATCTGGAGAAACTCACCTACAGCTACCTGGGCGACTGGATTCGCCAGCAGGACGCGGACGCCAAGACCGACAAACCCGGCGCCGCCGAGCGCCTGGGCGCCGCCCGGGCGCTGGAGGCCGAACTCGTCGCGATCCTGGAGGGCGAGCCGCCCTATGACCTCTTCATCCGCTGGAAGCCGCTCGCCGGGCAGCCCCTGGGCTGGCAGCCGGACTTGAACGACGGCGTGCGCCTCAACATCCGCCCCTTCATGCAGGCCCGGGATCTCGGCAAGAAGGGCGCCGGCATCCTGCGCGCCAAGCCCAACATCAAATGGGACAAGGACCGCGGCACCGAGCCGCAACGCGACAAGTCAGACTACCCCTGGTTCTGGCACTTGGATGAGCCACCGCTCGCCTGCCCCGGCGGCCCCGACTTCACCGGCAACCGCTGGAATAATGTCCACCTGACCCTGGCGCGCAAGCAGGCCGCCAGAAGGGATCCGGGGCGTCCCGCCCCGGCGTGAGAGCAAGTGCCTCGCTCATCAAGACGCCGCACAGGAGACACTGAATGACCACTTCCCCCAGCATTGCGCCGCGGCGCGTGCGAAAGCTAGCGCAGTACGGTTGGGTAACCCGCTGCGCACGAGGAGAAACCTGATGACCGATTCCCAATCGTTGCGTATACGGAGAGTTCAGGTCGACGGACTGTTCGATCTTTTTAGCCATCAAGTCGACCTGAATCTCGATGAGCGCGTAACCATCCTGCATGGTCCTAATGGCGTGGGTAAAACCATGTTGTTGAGGATGGTCAACGCCCTGCTGAATGGCCGGTATAGCGTGTTCCGGCAGGTACCCTTCCGGCGTTTTGCCATGACGATGACCGACGACAGCAAGGTCGAGTTGACCCTCGGCCAGACGAAGGCATCCGGACAAAAGAAGCGGCAAAAAGAAACGAGGCCGCTTCATCTGGTGTTGTTTCGTGGAGAGAAGGAAGTCGATCGCTATGACATTCCCGCTAACCGAGATGTCGAGTCGCTTGCCGATGAGATTGCGAGCCGCTTGCCCTGGGTTCAGCGCGTCGGGGAGGATGTTTGGGTCGATGAGCACGAAGTGGCCTCGCTGTTGCAGGCAGAGGAGATTGTTGCGCGGTATGGGGGAGAAGTGGCTGGCCGCCTCTCGCCGACCTCCGGTTTGGGTGATCCGGCATGGCTCAGTGATCTGCGCCGGAAGGTCAGGGTTCATCTGATAGCCGCGCAACGCCTGCTCAGGGTCACCGCGGAGGACCCGCGTCGTTATCGTTCGGGTCCGCGTACGCTCTTTACCGTTCTGGACTATGCACGCGACCTCAAGGTGCGTATCAATGACGCCATGGCGCGTTATGGTCAGCAGTCTCAAAGTCTCGATCAGTCCTTTCCTCAGCGGCTACTGAATAGTCACGCTGTTGTGTTGCCAGCCGATACTCTCAAACAACGCATGGAGAAGTTGGATGCCCGCCGCGCAGAATTGAAAGAAATCGGGCTCTTGGACGAGCCGGGCAGTCATCCATTCGATACCGCGGCGCTCGACAGCCTCGATCCGACCCAGCAAAGCGTGATGGCTTTGTACGTGGAAGATACGGAGCGAAAATTGTCCGTCCTGGATGAGATCGCGCTCCGTGCCCGATTGCTGCTCGACAACGTTAACCACAAGTTCCACCACAAGCGTATCCGGATCGACCGGCAACTTGGATTGGTGGCGGAAGGGGAGCAAGGTAGATCCCTGGATTTGGATGCCTTATCGTCCGGCGAACAGCATGAACTGGTGCTCCATTATGACCTACTGTTCCGGGTGCTGCCCAATACCCTGGTATTGATCGACGAACCTGAATTGTCTCTCCACCCCGTCTGGCAAAAGCGCTTCCTACCCGACCTCTTGGAGATCGTTGAAATCGCGCAGTTCGATGTGCTGATGGCGACGCACTCACCCTTTATCGTAGGTGATCGGTCAGACCTGATGATCGGCCTGGACGCGGAGTTGGTATGACGCTGAGCGGTTACAAGGATGCCGGTGTCGTTGCCACCGAGGTCATCATGACGCGCCAGCTTCACGCCGGCAGCTTCCTGATCGTAGAGGGAGAAGACGACCATAAATTCTGGAGGCCGCGCGTTGGACCCGGTCACTGCGAACTCGTCATCGGCAATGGCAAGCCGAACGTAGAGGGGGCGCTGGTCCGTTTGGACAAGGGCCGCTTCCGGGGTGCACTCGGTGTCGTGGACGACGATTTCGATGGTCTGGAGGGGCGTCTCCGCCCTTCGCCCAATCTGATCGGTACCGATACCCATGACTTGGAGGGCATGTTGATTCGTTCCCCGGCTTTGGAGCGCGTTCTCGCCGAGCTTGGTGCCCCCGCCAAAATCCGGGAGTTGGAAGAGCAGCAAGGGCGTTCGGTTCGGGATGCCCTGTTGGAGCGTGGCCTGGAATTCGGCCGGCTACGTTGGGTGGCGCAGCGTCGGGCCTGGGAGATTCCGTTTCACAAGCTCGGACCCGAACGGTTCCTGAACCGGGACACTTGGTTGGTGTCCCGAGACGATTTTCATGATGCAGCGGTAAAGACCGGTGCAGTCCCGTCCATCGACGATCTGCGCGCGGAGTTGGAAGCGCTCCCGGTCGCCGATCCTTGGGCAATCTGCCAGGGTCACGACTTGGTGAGCATCCTGCGCATCGGTCTGACCAGGGTGTTGGGTAGTCTTAAGGCGAGCAAGGGAGTAGACGATATCGCGGCCATGTTGCGCAGCGCTTTCGACGATCAACAGCTTCACGGCGGCCATCTTGGCGCGGCGATTCGCGGCTGGGAGCAAGCGAACAAGCCTTATCTGGTGCTCTAGAGGCGAACCTGAAAACACGTCCAGTCGCTGGACGGGACTTACACACTTGGAGGTTTCGACGATGAGCGCGGCGTACGAAAACGGCATGTGGCTCAAAGACCCGGACGCTCGCATCACCGTCCATTCGGACCTCTGCAACGGGCGTCCGACGATCCGCGGCCTGCGGATCACCGTCGAGACGATCCTCGGATTCCTGAGCGCCGGCGAATCCCCGGATGAAATCCTACGCCAGTACCCGTCCCTTGAGTCCGCGGACCTCGACGCCTGTGTGCGGTTCGCTGCGGACTACAAGGCCCTACGGCGCGAGGCGTCTTGACGCGACTGAGACCGAATCATGAACACGACCATCCTTGAACAGTTGATCGACCGACTCCGCGCGGCGGCGATCTACAACCGCCACGATTTGGCTGCGCCGTCCGTGGTGTTGTGGACGGACGGGGAGGGGCTCTGGTCCCGGGCCATCCCGCTGCTGTGCGACGCCATGCCGGGGCTTTTTGTGCTGGCGCCTGAGATTGCCGATGAGCGGACTGGGCCTTCTACCTGGCTGCGTTATCAGCTTGCGCGCTGGGGCTCCTGCGCACGCGGGGGCGGGACGCCCCCGCTCCTTTATCTGCCGGGTGTGGCGCGGTCTGCCTTTCGCGGCGCGGCCGGGTTTCCGGAGGCGGCGCGGCATCTGTTCGCACTCCAGTTCCAGGGGCAGTTCTGGGGCCAGCAGAACGGGAAGGACTGGACGCCCTTTGCTTTCCTGTCGTCCAACGAGGGTGGGCTCGGGCTTGATCTGGCCCGTGATCGGGCCACGCAGGACGCGGTCGGCGCCCAATTGACCCAGGTGCTGCGCGCGCCGGTGGCGAGCCTTACCGGCCGGCGTCTGGATGCGGCGGACTTCCATGGGCTGGCCGCCGGCGATCCGGTGGGCCTGCTGCTGGAGTGGATGGCCACCGGCGACGGTACTCATGGCGACTGGTCTGCCGAGCGCTGGACCGGGTTCAGGGCTCTGTGCAAGCCGACCTTCGGCCTGGACCCGGACAAGGACGGCATCATCACCGCGGTAGACAAGCTGGTGGCGGGGGGCGGGGTCTGGGATCAGGTCTGGACGCGCTACCGCCAGGCACACCAGGCCTTTGCCGGGGTGCGCAAGGCGCTGGACCTGGCACACCCCAAGGACCTGCTCGATGATGCCAACGACCGGATGCCGGTGACCAATCGCAAGCTGGAGGCTGCCTTGCGCGCTGGGCTCCTGGGGCTCCAGGCGCTCCCGCGGGCGCAGGCGCTGACGCGGCTCACGCAACTCTGCGCCCAGCACGCCCCGCGTGCCGATGCGCTGTGGGCGGATCTGGGCGAGGCATCCCTGGCACGGGCGGCCGTGCAGTTGAAGGCCCTGGCGGAAGGTATCACCGCGGGCGTCTGCGGGCACGATTGGGACACGCTGGCCGCCGCCTACCTGGCGCGCGGCTGGACGATCGACGCCGCTGCCTGGCGTGCGTTTGCCATGGTACGCGATGCCCCGGACCTGGAGGCCGTGACGGCGGCGCTGCGGGCCGTCTATCTCCCGTGGCTGACGGGTCTCGCGGAGCAGGTGCAGGGTTGGGCCTTGGGCTACCCCGGAGCGCGGGCGTCCCGCCCGCGAGTCAAAGGAGCCCCGCCGCCGGGGCCGGGACTCACGGGCGGGACGCCCTCGCTCCCATTCGCGGGCGGGACGCCCGCGCTCCAGACGGTCCTGGTGTTCGTCGATGGCCTGCGGTGCGACCTCGGCCTGGAGTTGGCCTGGCTGCTCCAGGCCTACGGACTCAGGGTGGAGACGGCAAGGCGCTGGTCCGCCCTGCCGACGGTGACGGCGACGGCCAAACCCGCCTGGCGTCCGCTGGCGGACGCCTTGATCGGAAACAGCCTGCCGGAGGGGTTCGAGCCGCAACTCGCCGAGACCGGCAAGAACCTCACGACGCAGACCTTCCGCAACCTGCTGGCGAGCAATGGGTGGACCTGGTTGGAGGCGACCTCCACCGGTGACCCGACCGGCGCCGCCTGGACCGAGATCGGCACCTTCGACCACGACGGCCACGCCCAGGGGGCGCGCCTGGCCTGGCGGCTGGACGAGGAACTGCGGGCGGTCGCCTTGCGGGTGCGGGACCTGCTCGCGGCCGGCTGGCAGCGGGCCGTCCTGGTGACGGACCATGGGTGGCTGCTGCTGCCCGGCGGCTTACCCAAGGCGGACCTGCCGGGACATCTGACCCAATCCCGCTGGCCGCGCTGTGCGGTGCCCCAGCCCGGCGCTCAACACGGATTCAAGGAACTGCCCTGGTTCTGGGGCGGCGGCCACTCGGTGGTCTGCGCCCCGGGGGTCTCGGCCTTCAAGTCCGGTGTCGAATACGCTCATGGGGGTCTGAGCCTGCAAGAGGCACTGACCCTGACACTAACGGTCACGGCCGAAGGGCAAACCGCCCAGGCCGCCGTAACGATCGGCAGCGCCGACTGGAAGGGTCTGCGGCTGCGGGTGCAATTGCAGGGCGGATTCGCGGGGACCCTACTCGACATCCGCACCAAGCCCGCGGATGCGGGGTCAAGCGTGCTCGACCCGGACCGACGGATGCAACCGCCGGACGCGGACGGTGCCGCCGCGCTGCTGGTCACGGATGACCAGCACGCAGGCGCGGCGGCGGTGTTGGTCGTCCTGCGGGCGGGACAGGTGGTGGCCA
>NZ_CAIKKU010000091.1 GCF_903828115.1 uncultured Thiodictyon sp.
CGTTGTCGTAATCGAACAATCCGATCACGACAACGACAACGACAACGTACCCGGGATCTCGGTCACCACATCAGTTCTGATCGCACCCGTTCACCGGCGCGCCGCCCGGCCTCAGCCGCACCAGCGGGTCCTGCCGATAGAAGGCGCGCAGTTGGGCGTAGACCGCCGGGTACTGCTCGTCCAACAGGGCCGGGGTCTCGAAAAAGGCCTCGCTGGCGACCGCAAAAAACTCACCCGGCGACTCCGCGCCGTAGGGGTCGAGCGGGGTGTCCCGCCCCGCGTCCAGGCGCCGCCCCAGGTCCGCGAAGGCGGCGGACAAGGCCTGTGACCAGGCCCCGCCCGCCATGTCGGCGTGCAGCGGCGGACGGCCATTGGCGACCCCGTCGCGCAGGTCGAGCTTGTGGGCCATCTCATGCACCACGACGTTGTAGCCGTCCAGTTCCAGGCCCGCCGCCACGTCCGCCCAGGACAGGATCACCGGCCCCCGCTCCCAGGCCTCCCCGCTCTTGACCTGATCGTCCACCCAGACCAGCCCGTCGGCGTCCATATACTCTTGACCGGACACGAACTGCTCCGGATAGACGATCACCGCATACCAGCCGCGATACCAGTCGAGCCCCAACTCCAGGATCGGCAAACAGGCCTGTAGGGCGATGATCAGGCGCATCCGCGCGGTCAGGACCAGCCCTTGCACCGGCTCGAAGGTCTTGTCGCGCAGAAACAGCAGCGCCAGTTCGGCCAGCCGGGCGGCCTGCTCCGGGGGCAGCCCGGCCAGCAGCGGGAGCGCCGCCCAGGCCGCCGCCCGCTCGGCCGGGGCATAGCGCCGCCGCTGCCGCGCCAGGATGCGCGAGCGCCACCAAGCGGTCAAAATACCCATGCAAGCCTCCGTCCTCAGCGGGACCCTAAGACGCGAAGAATACGCAATCACACGGCAGGCCCGCGCGGGTATGATCCGCAAACCATGAAACGCACCCCGCTCACCCTGGCCGTCCTCGCCCTCGCGGCGAGCCTCGCCTGGCTCCTGTGGTTCTGGGAACCGGTCCCCGCGCCCGGCGACCAACATCGCCCCCCGGCACTGGCCGCCCCGCCCACCGGCGGCGACTTCCGGCTCACGGCCGGCGGCGAGACCCTGGATCTGAAAGACCTGCGCGGCCAGGTGGTGCTGATCTATTTCGGCTACACCTGGTGCCCGGACATCTGCCCCACCAATCTGGCCTTCATTGCCGCCGCTCTCAAGGCCCTGACCCCCGAAGAACTGGCCCGCGTCCAGGTACTGTTCATCAGCGTCGACCCGCAACGCGACGACCCCCGCCGGCTGGCCCGGTACGCCGGCTATTTCCACCCCCGGATCCGCGGCGTCACCGGCAGCGCGGACCAGCTCGCGGCGGCCGCGCGGCGCTACGGGGCGGCCTACCGGCGGGTCGAACAGTCCGACTCAGCGCTGGGGTATCTGGTCGACCACTCGGCCTACACCTATCTGGTCGACCCCCGCGGGGCCCTGGTGCAGACCCTCGACCACGCGACCCCGCCCCCGGTCATCACCGCGGCCATCCGTAAACTACTCGAAGCCGGTTAGGAACCGTTGTCGTTGTCGTTGTCGTTGTCGTTGTCGTTGTCGTTGTCGTTGTCGAGGTTATCGTAGTGCCCTGGATTCTCTCC
>NZ_CAIKKU010000092.1 GCF_903828115.1 uncultured Thiodictyon sp.
GGCGTAGACTGTCAGCCAAGTCGGAACCAAGGGGTCAGGGGGATGATCGGCAGACGCTACAAGCAGGGCACGGCACGCGGGTACGAGGCACGGCTGCCGCGGCGCATCGAAGACTTTGTGGGCGCGGACAATCCGGTGCGCGCGATCGACGCCTTCGTGGACACCTTGGACCTGGCGGTGCTCGGGTTCGTGAACGCGGGCGGGGCGCTGCGCTGCGGGCAACCGGCGTTCGCCCCGGCGGCCTTGCTCAAGCTCTACATCGCCGGCTACCTGGATCGGGTGCACAGTTCGCGGCGCCTGGGTCGGGAGTGCCGACGCAACTTGGAGTTCATGTGGCTGCTGGAGGGCCTCACCCCGGGCTACCGCACGATCGCCGCCTTCCGCCAGTTCAACGGCCCGGCGCTGCGGGCAGTGTGCAAGGACTTCATCCTCTTGTGCAAGGACCTGGACCTGCTCGGCGGGGAGGAGATCGGCATCGACGGCGCCTTCTTCAACGCCAGTGCCAGCGACGCCAGCGTCATCACCAAGACCACACTGGAGAAGCGACTCACGCAGATCGAGTGCGACATCGCGGCCTACCATCAAGACCTGGAGACCCAGGATGCCCAAGAACGGGGGTTGCCTGAGGACCTGAGCAAGACCCCGGAGTTGGCCGCCAAGATCGTGAAGCTCCAGGCGCGCCAAGCGCAGCACGGTGCCCTGCTCAAGCAGTTGGCGGACAGCGGGGCCGCGGCGTTGCAGATTACCGCGGCCCCGCATCGCGGCTGCAAGCCGCTCCCACAGAGCCCCGTAGGGTGGACAAGCGCAGCGCAGTCCACCAACCACCGCACGGGGGCAAAATCCGGGAATTGCTCACACAAAGACACAAAGAACACAAAGAAAAACAAATCATTGAAGGCGTTGGGTCGATCACCGCGCGGGTGACATCTTCGACCTGCATATCGCGTTGAAAATCTTTGTGATCTTTGTGTCTCTGTGTGAGAACTCCTCATTCTGGGATGATCGAGGCCCCTGGGTCCTATCACTCGGGCCAGAAATCCCGGCCCAGGATCTCCTCGGTCGAATAGGGGCAGGCGCTGGGAAAGCTCTCGTCTGCCAGCCCCGTTTCGTCCGCCGCCCATTCCACGGCATCCGGATAGGCCTGCGCCAACTCATCGCTCAGAAAACGGCGCAGGCTGGGGGTCTCTCTGAACAACCGCGCGAGGTCGTTGCGCTGGATGCGGATCGTCCCCTTCCAACTGTTGCAGCGCCCCGCGGGTTGGAATTGCCATTTCAGCAAATGGGCCACGAGCACCCGCAGGCGGCGATAGAGTTCCCGGCGTTCATTGCCCATCTCGGACTCCAACTCCTCGATCAGGTGCGGGACATCGAGCGCGCCGAGATTGCCGGACTTGAGCAGGCGCGCCTGTTGCTCAAGCCAGGCGAATCGGTCGACCTCATGCAGGATCACGGCAGTCATCGCGTCAGCCTCAGTTACAGTAAACCTAAGTCCGGCAGTTGCTCACGCCAAGGCGCTAAGCTCGCCAAGAAATACAATAGGGTAGTCAGGTAGGGTGGGCAAGCGCAGCGCAGTCCACCAGCCACCGCGCGGGGCTTGTCCACCCTACGGTCGTCAGCCATTGAATATCTCTCACGGAGACACGGAGACACAAAGATCTCCTGCTTTCTTCTCTGTGATCTCTGTGTCTCCGTGTCTCCGTGAGAGCCATTCTTCGGGTTTCTTCGCCCGGTAGGGCGGACAAGCCAGGTAGGGTGGACAAGCGCAGCGCAGTCCACCAACCACCGCGCGGGGCTCGGTGGACTGCGCTATCGATTGTCCACCCTACGGTCGTCAGCGCGGGGCGAGTGTTATCGGCCATCGCGGGTGCCAAAAAAAATCGCGACCAGGGGGGCTATGCCCCCCTGGACCCCAGAAGAGCCCCCCTGAACCCCTCGAGCCCCGTGAACCCCAAAAGGTAAAGGGGTAAAGGATCAAGGGGTAAGCGTCCTGGCCACGCGGAAACCGAGGATGTGGACCCGGTCGCCGGTGCCGAGCCTGAGGCGGAGGGCCGAGCGCAGGGTCCTGGGGAGGTCGAGCCAAGACCCGCCGCGCAGGACGCGCCGCCCACTGTCCGCGCAAGAACCACGCCACTCCGAGCCATCCGTCGGTGCGCCGGTGTAGCCGTCATGCCAACAGTCCTGTACCCACTCATGGACATTGCCGTGCAGGTCATGGAGTCCCCAGCGATTAGCGGGGTAGCTGCCGACGGGCTGGGTCTTTTTCAGATAGACACCGGTCTTGGCGCCGCAACCGGCATAGTCGAAGTTACCGTCATAGTTGGCCTGGGCGGTCGTGATGCAGTTGCCGGTGTTGAAGGCGGTGCTGGAGTCGGTTCTGGTCGGGGCGCGTGCCGCGGCCCCAACCCTCATCCGCGGGTTTTTGGGTGCAGCCGCCGGCGCTGACGCAGGCGTCCCACTGGTCGAAGCTGACCTCGTATTTGCCCAACTCGAAGGCCGGGACCTGCACCTGGTGCTGCGGCCATTCCCGTTCCAAACGATCCGCTTCACCCGCCGACGAGCCCATCAGGAAACTCCCGGCGGGGATGCGCACCAGCTCGGGCTCGAAGGGGAGCCGCGCGGGCGGGTCCGGCGCGGCGGGCTTGGGGACCACGGGTGCGGGCCTGACCGGCGGCGGTGCCGGTGTCGGCGCGACCGCAGCCGGCGCGGCGGCCACCCGGCCACTGACCGGTGGCGCGACCGGCCCGGGATTGCGCGAGGCGACATAGGCGACCGCGACGATGCCGGCCAGCCCGAGGACACCGCCGACGACCCAGGGCCAGGGTCCGGGTCCGGGTCCGTTCGCCGGGGGCGGCGGCGGTGGGCGGCCGGTCTCTCCGCGCGGACGCGGCGGCGCGGGCGGCGGCAGGGTCGGCCCTCTCTCCACCACCACCTTGGGTGCGGTCCCGGCCAACGCCTGCTGTAACGCCGCCACACTCTGCGTCCGCTCACCGGCCGCCATCGCCAGCGCCCGCTCGAGCGCGGCGCTGACCGGGGCGCTGATGCCGAACCGCACGGCGGGGGGCAACGGCTCGCCCTCGTTGCGGTCATGGGCGGCCGGCGGGGTGAGGCCGGTGAGCATTCGGTAGAGCACCGCAGCGACCGCGTAGACATCGGTCCAGGGGCCTTGCTTACCGCGACGGCTGTATTGCTCCAGCGGGGCATAGCCCGGGGTCAAGAGCACCGACAGCGAACGGCTGCGCTCGCCGGCGACCTGGCGGGCGGCGCCGAAGTCGATCAGGACCGGGCGGGCGTTGCCGCCGCGGATGGCGGCGAGATAGATGTTCTGCGGCTTGATGTCGCGGTGCAGCAGGCCTTCGGCATGGACCGCGCGCAGGCCGTCGAGGATCTGCTGCATCAGGGCGAGCGCCTGGGCCTCGGGCAGACGGCTGCCCGGCTGACGGTCCAGGTACTCGCCGAGCGGCAGCCCGGGGTAATATTCCATCACCAGATAGGCGGTGCCGTGGGCGGCGAGGACCTGGTGGATGCGCACGATGTTGGGATGGTCGAGCCGGGCCAGGGTGCGGGCCTCGGTCTGGAATTGCTCCAGGCCGTACCGGAAACCCTCGGCATCTTCCGTCGAATCGGGGGTGACGGTGGTGCGGTCGGTCTCGCGCCCGGCGATGTCGCGCGGGAAATATTCCTTGATGGCGACCCGCCGGTGTAGCCCGAGATCCCAGCCGAGATAGGTGATGCCGAAGCCGCCGGGCTTGCCGAGCACCCGGCCGACGAGGAACTGGCCGTGCAGCAGGGTGCGCGGGGCCAGGGTCTTGGCCGGGCGCGGGGCCTGCTCGTCATAGCCGCAGTGGGGGCAGGGGGTGCTGCCGCCGGTCTCCTTGAAGCAGCCGGGGCAGAGGGTCGCCGGGTTCGGGGTCGTCATGCCGCGGTCACTCGTGATCTTAAACTCGGCAGTTCGCACCACA
>NZ_CAIKKU010000093.1 GCF_903828115.1 uncultured Thiodictyon sp.
GCTTTACCGTGAAAGTCCCCTGCGTAGCCAGGCCATCCTGGCCTGGCCAGGCTGGAGCAGTCAGGGCTGGAAGCCCTGACTACGCAGGCTCGCTCGCCAGCGATCGGCATGACTTTCATCTGCCGGGGTGGCGCGGGCGCCATGGCCGTTAGCCGGACCAGGGCTGCTGATCTGCGATGTCGACCGGCTGCAGCCTCGACCTCCTGTCTTCCTGCGGCTGGAACGATGATCAAGGCCGGGCAGCGACTGGTCAAGAGCGCGAGGTCAAACCACAAACTGCGCCACTCCTGCGCCGAACGACCAGTCAATATCATGGTTCTCAGTAATCGTAATCAGCACATTGGCGGGCGGTATGCCGGGATTGGTGGCCAGGTTTGCCACAACCTGTTGGTAGAATGCCTGTTTGGCCTTGTTCGAGCGCCCGGCGCGCATGACCAGGTGCATCATCACCCGGTCGCCCGTACGCTCCTGCAATTGCAGGCACTCCGGTTCGAGTTGGTGGATAAGCTGGTAACGGTCATCCCCGGGGAAGTCCATGGTCGCGATGACGGCGGCATTGACGGCATCCCCGACCGCCTTGATATAGTCCGGGGATTTGCCTTTCAGGATGGAAATGGTAACCAGGGGCATAGTGGTGCTCTGTATCTGGGTGGACGGCGCCTTCGGCGCCTCGGTTGGAGCGGCGCAGGGTCAAAGGCGAATGCAGGTCAGTCGGGTTGTCGTCGGCTCCGGCCGACGAGGCGGGTTTGCCGTTCAAGACACGGGAGATCCGTGACTTATAGGCGGCGATTTTACCCCGCGTACCGCGTAGGCGCCACGGCCAGGCTGCTTCCGGTCCATTTCTCGTCCAAACTCTTACACGTTTCGCGCTCGACCCGGGCGGACTTGCTTTCTGAGAGGGGATCGCTGCCCCGCCTTCGCCCGGGGTCGACAGTGCTGCCGCAATTGCGCTGGTGATTCCGTCGGATCCTGCTTGGGCGTCCCCACTCCTGACGAAGGCGTTTTGAGTCGGCCTTGAGCCGGGATCGCCCCCCATTGCGGGGGTGTTGTCCCTGCACGGGCGGGGTTCTGTGCATGGTCAGGATGCTGTGTCGATGTGGTTCTTGCGTGTATCAACGTGTTATAACTATGCCAGCCGTAGCGTTCGGGCGGCCGACACAGATGGTGCGCGAACGGGGGGCTGAACGGGTCGCCGGCGCAGTGTGTGCCGGCCTTGCGCCTGCTGGCCTGATGGCGCGCGCGAGAAGAATTATGGGTGAGGTTGCCGAAATGGCGGCAAGACGGAGTAAAGAGTAATGCTCGGACTGACCTTGCGGGAAGAATTTCGGGGTAAACGCCTGAAAGGGACGGCCATCGAGCTGTCCAACGACTCCAACACCGGCGCGACCCAAGTCGCGGCCAAGTCGTTTCTCGACATCACCTATCCGACCCATGACCTGCTCAAGGCTATCGAGGCGGTGGGTCCGAACCAGGGCCGCCCGGTCGTGGTCATCGGCGAGCGTGGTCTCGGTAAGTCGCACCTGCTGGCCGCCCTCTACCACGCCGTCAACGACACCGCCTCGACCAGCGCCTGGCTGCAATCCTGGGCGAACACGCTCAACAAGCCGGAGATCGCCCAGATCGCCTTGCGCAACAAGATGTTGGTGATCGGCGAGACCCTGCATCGTCACCGCCACAAGTTTCTCTGGGACCTCCTGTTCGAGCGGCATCCCCACGGTACCTACATCAAGGGCAAGTGGGAGGGCATGGGCGCGGCCAAGACCGACATCCCTTCAGACCGGCTGATCGTCGAACTGCTCGAAAACAGGCCCACGATGCTGCTGCTGGACGAGTTCCAGACCTGGTTTGACACCCTGATCGACAGTAAGAGCATCCCGGGGAAGAGTTGGGCCTTCAACTTCATCCAGATTCTGTCGGAAATCGCCAAGGAGCGGCCCGACCTTCTCGTCCTCGTCATCTCGGTCCGCAATGGCAGCAGCGACGCCTATCAGCAGGTGCACCGCGTCAATCCGGTCCCCATCGACTTCATGGCGGGCGGTAACCCCGAGCGGGTCCAACAGGACCGTCGCCGGATGTTGCTGCACCGGCTCTTCGAGAATCGCCTGCAGATCGGCAAGGCCGAGATCGAGGGCCTGGTGGCGCCGCACGTCGCGGAATATCTCCGTCTGATGGCAGTGCCGCCATCGGAGCACGAGCGCAAGAGTCGCGAGTTTCTGACCGCCTGGCCCTTTGCCCCCCACCTGCTGCGCCTGCTCGAAGACCAGGTCCTGATCGCGACCGACGCGCAGGAGACGCGCGACATGATTCGCATCCTGGCCAATCTCTACAAGAGTCGCGGTCAGGCGTCACCGGTGCTGACGGCCGCGGATTTCCGGTTGGACGACGATGCCTCCGGCATCGGTGCCCTGCTGGACTCCGTGTCGAACGAACATCACCGCCGGCTAAGGGCCAAGGCCCAACAGAACATCCTCTCGGTCACCGCGGCCGTCCGCGATCATGCCAAGGTCGCACCCCATTTGCAGGCAATCCTGGGTGCGCTGTGGCTAAGGTCCATCGCCGTCGGTAACCTGGCCGGCGCCGAGCCGGCCACCCTGCAGGCCGACATCACGCATGACAAGCCAATCGACGACAACGCCTTCCAGGTCGAATTGGCGACCATCATCGAAAATGGCTTCAACATCCATCCGGACGGACCCAAGCTCGTCTTTCGCGAAGAGGAGAACCCGCAGGCCAAGCTGATGGCCTGCGCGCGCAACGACAAGCTGTTCGCCGACGGTTCCGATCTGGCGCAACTCGCCCGCGAGACCCGCTATGTCATCGGCGGCACCGAGGAGGTCGCCAAGACCTTCCGGGTAATTGCCCTGCCCAAGACCTGGCAAACCGACCCCTGGACGGCGCTGGACGAGAGCGAGCGGCCGGAGCGCTGGGATGACCGCCTGCCCATCCTGGTGCTGCCCGAAGAGCCGGACAACCTCGATCAGCGTCTCGGCACCTGGCTCAAAGACCAGTTGCAGAAGCGCCGCAATACCATCCGCTTCCTGCTCCCACGTTCCGGCTCGGGCAATGCCTTTCTCGATCGCGATCTGTTGATCCTCGCTCGTATGGAGATGAAGGCCCAGGAGTGGAGTGGCCAGAGTCCCGACTACAGAAAGCTCCATACCAAGTACCAGGGTGAGTTGCGCGATCATCTCAAGAAACGGTTCGACCGCTTTGCCGTGCTCCAGTGCTGGGACTACGTCACCCCAAGCCAGTGCCGCTTCAGCATCGAGGCCCTCAAGAAGCAAGGGGGTCAGATCCCGGAGGCCATCGAAGAGGGACTGGTCAACGACCTCTTCGTACCGGAAGACTTTGCTGACCTCGTGCTGGAGGCCGCCGCGGCTAACTCCAGTGTGGGCAAGCTGCTGGGCGAGTTGCAGGAGCCCCGTCCGGGCGGCCAGTTTTGCATCCCCTGGCTGGGCGAGACGCTCATGAAGGAACGCATCCTGCGGCTCTGCGCGCAAGGCAGGATCGCCATCAATCTCCGCGGCCTCGAATACCTGCAAACACATCCGGGCGAAGACGAAGACACGGCCTGGCGGCGACTGCGGCCCAAGCTCTCGATTACGGGCCGCCAGCTCAACGAGGTCTTCCTCATGGAACCCTCGGCCGTTCCGAGTACCGGTGGCAGCGCCCCGCCCGAGCCGCAACCGGCCGGTGGGGCTGGCGACGGTGGCCAGCCGGGCGGGGACACCACAACACCGACACCGCATCCCGATGACACCGAACTCCCAACGGGTGGTCAAACCACGCCCAGCGGTGGCGGCATCTTTGGCGGCGGATCCTCTGGCGGCCCTAAGCCGCGGGTTACGCTGAGCAACCCGCCCACCTCACCCCTGAACCTCATCGGCAAGTTGGAAAGCTGGGGCATCGGCCCGGCGACGCCGGTCGCGGAGGTGTCGATCAAGTTGTCCACCGCCACCGGCGCCCAACTCAAAGAACTGCTGAAGAAGCTGCCGGATGGCCTGACCTTTGAGCTAAGCCTGGAGAAAGAGGAGAATCCCTCGTGACGCTCGTCATCGAGCCCTTTGTAAGAGCCATCGCCCGTCTGGACGAAGGTCTGGCGCGCTATCTGCGGGAGACCTCGGATTTGCAGATTCGCGACGGACTCATCCAGCGCTTTGAATTCACCTACGAGCTGAGTCACAAAACGCTCAAACGGTACCTGGAGGAGACCTCCGCGTCGCCCGCGCAATACGACGGCATGTCGTTTGCCGACCTGATACGGAGTGCGAATGAGGCCGGTCTGTTATTGAGCGACTGGCCGGCGTGGCGAGGTTTCCGGGAAATGCGTAATCAAACGAGCCATGCCTACGATGAAGCCGTCGCCCAGAAGGTCGTCGCCGGCATTCCGGCCTTTCTCGGCGAGGTGATCCACCTGCGCGATCGGCTAACTGAGCGCCTGACGGAGTCAGGATCATGACGCCGTCGCCCCCCATCGCGGTTCGGCCCGAGGAATGGTTGATCCTCACCGATATCCTGGATCGGCATGTCCCTCGCTGCGAGGTATGGGCCTTCGGTTCCCGCGCTCGGGGGGCGGCTAAACCCTATTCCGATCTGGACCTGGCCATCGTCGCCGAACCCGGTCTAGGGCTTGAGCGGCTGGCCGAGATACGGGAGGCCCTGTCCGACTCCGACCTACCCTGGAAGGTCGACCTGATCGACTGGGCCAACACGGGTGAGGAGTTTCGCCGCTTGATCGCAGCCCACAAAGTGCTCGTCAAATCCAGGGAGGCGTCATGAGCCTTGATGCAAACCTGCTGTCCCGGCTCGCTCGCGGGACCCCGGCGGAGGCTTGGCGGCTCATCATCGACCAGGCGGTCGAGATCGCATCCCGGCCGCTGACCGAAGGCAAAGCGGCCAGTGAGGTGACGAGGCGTGATCGCGAGATCGGCGTGCTCGACCACTTTCTATCCTCCAGCGGATGGGATCTTTGGCAGGTATTTGGCGACCCAAGCCTCAGTGGGGTCGAGCGCACCGCTGATCGACTCGTGCGCTGGTGGGCCGAACCCGCCTCTGGGGGCGGGGGTGCCAAGGCCGTGCTGATCCTTGATGGGCTCTCGCTGCGCGAACTCCCCTGGCTGATCCAGGGTGCGCAGGCGCGCGGCTTCACCCTGCACCAGGTCGCAGCCACTGCCTCAGAGCTTCCCGGCGAGACCAACGCATTCGCCCAGGCACTCGGTTTCAGCAGCCGCAGTCAATTGCAGAACAACGGCGGCGGCAACAATCACAAGCTGCATCCCACCCACACCGAATGCGTCGACCTGCCCTGGCGGGACTGTGCGGGGTTGATCGACAGTCAGCCGAACTGGGTCTTCTGGCATCACTGGCCGGATAGCAAGATTCACGATGGGGCCGGCGCTGGTCAGGGACTCGACACCCTGGCCCGAGACGCCGCCCAGCAACTCACCAGTGACGACTTCTGGCTTTTCATCGAGCGATTGGCCCAGGGGCGACGATTGGTCATCACCTCAGACCACGGTTATGCTGCGACCGGTACCTTTCCCGACGCGGATGGCGAGGTCGGCCAGTTCCTCAAGGCGACCTTCGCCAGTGGACGCAGCCTCGCCGGAAGCGCAGACCCCGGACCCTTCGTGCCGCCAGTAGCGCTCCAGGTCGACAGCCCCCAGGGTCCCCATCTCCTGGCCCTTGGCCGAAGGAAATGGAAAAGCCAAGGCGGTTACCCGACCCTGACGCACGGGGGCCTGTCGCTGCTGGAGGTCCTGTCGCCCTTCGTCGAGATCGGCCGGAACTAGGCCGTGCCCAAGCTCTATGACTATTTCGGTCTGATCGTGATGTTCTACGCCAATGAGCATGAGCCCATTCATGTCCATGGCAAGTTTCAGGGACGTGAAACCCGGGCGGAACTCATCGTGGTCGATGGTGTCGTGACAGACATCCGTTATACCGTAATGACAGGGCGCGCACCCCTGGTACTCGGTGAACTGCGTTACTTCGAGGAAATCGTGGCCGCTCGCGCGGATGACATTGTGGCGAAATGGATTGACTTTTTCGTGCTCCATAAGCCGATCAAGCCGGAGCGCATTACCCGGAGACTGAAATGATCATCAACATCATTGCTGCTGACCTGGTCGGGGACTACAGAATTCGTCTCGGGTTTGATGACGGCACGGAGCAGACGGTGGATTTCCGCCCATTTCTGACGGGCTCGCTGCACCCCGACATCCGGCGCTGGCTGGACCCCGCGCAGTTTTCCGATTTCCGAATTGCATATGGAGAACTGGTCTGGGGCGATTATGACCTGTGCTTTCCGGTCATCGACCTCTACCGGAATGACCTGGAACACCGTTACCCCATGGAGACCGCGGCCTGATGGCTACCAAGAAAGAGATCCTCGCACAACAAGTCGCCCGGGCAGTGGGTGCAGGCAAGATCGTTGCGCTGGAAACCGTCGATTTCAACGACCCCAACCGTCCGAAGACCTGTCTGGAGGTGGATTTTCCGATCCTGCCGGTGAATCAGGTGGCGATCATCGAGGGTAACGCCGGCAAGCCCATCTATCAGATGTCGAAATGGTGGGCACGGCGGCGCTCCAGCGTCTTTCGCTCCATGCTGATTGCGGCGGCCACCAAAGCCCCGGATGACCCCTCGCACGCCGCCAAGCTGGTGTGGGACAACTACTACGCCAATCACCAGAGGAAGGGTGCATTCAGCCACCTCAAGGTCGCTGACATCTTCATGGGCGGCGGGACCACGTTGGTCGAGGGCTCACGGCTCGGGATGCAGATGATCGGCAACGACCTGAACCCAGTCGCCTGGTTTGTCGTCAAGCAGGAGTTGGCCAATGTCGACCTGGATGAGGTGAAGCGGCTGCTCGCCGACATCGAGGCCGAGGTCAAGCCGCAGATCATGCCTTACTACTACTGCGACGGACCCAATGGCGAGAAGGGCCAGTGGACCCACCTGCCGACCGGTCGGGTCGAGGGCGATGGGTTCGATCCGCTGGCACTGACCCCAGAACAGCGGCGCGAGTACAGCTACGAAGGGCCGGAGATCATTTATGCCTTTTGGGCGAAGCACGGACCTTGTCAGGTAACCGGATGCGGTCATCGCACGCCGATCATGGCCAGTCCACTGATGGCGGTAAAGACGCTCAGCGTCAAACACTGGGAGCATAGCTGCAGCAAGTGCTGTCGGCGTTTCCACGTAGAAGGAGAGGCTGTGCGTATGGCACCCGACGTGCGACTTTACGTTGCCCCTTCAGAGCAACCGTACTCAGTGCTTGACCGCAAGAAAGGTGTCGTGTGCCCGCACTGCGGACACACGGAGTTAGTGAAGCTCGGCAAAGGGAAAAATAAGAAAGTAGCTCTCAGCCTTCTGGTACACCCGTACTGGCTCTCGGGCAGCTCAAAGCAAGATAAATGCGGTCTGCCATTTGGTGGATCAGCTCAAGACGATGCAGCGTCGTCGGCACGCTGGAATCAAGAAAGGGCATCAAGGATTCGGCTCCTTGAGGTACGAGGCGAACTTCCCGATGAAGTCACCTGTTCAGAAACATCGGTGTCGTTCAAATCTGGCAGTGCTGGGGGCAACGTTCCAAGACGTTCGACATTTACGTGTGCTGCGTGTGGTACGACGCAGGACGTTCTTGCGACAATGACAGCATTCGGTAAGTCAGGACCCATGGCACTATATGCGCTGCAGGGATACTCGACAAAACTAGCAAAAACCGGAGGCGCATACGGAGGACGTTTTTTTCTCGCTGCCGATCATTCTGTATCCTCCCAGTTTGATGCAGCACATAGGGAATGGGAAGCGCGGAGGAATGCTGATCTCGCCGACTACTGGCCGCGTGAAGCCTTACCGGAAGGTTTCAAGACCAGTTATCAGCGGATTCCAGAGCACGGATACCCTCATTTTTTTGAAATGTTTAACCCACGCCAGCTTCTAGTACATTCCCAATTGCTCAAGGCCATCCTGACGGTGAATCCCGATTGCCATAGGTGGGAAACGCGGGAATTCGTACTCGGATCATTCCAGCAGTATCTACGCAACCAGTGTATGTTTTCCTTTTGGCACATGAAGCTTGACAAGCTAGCGCCATCAATGTCAAATAACAATTATCATCCGAAGACGAATGTTGTCGAGGTAGGCGTTTTTTCTCCGATGGGTTACGGCCCATGGAGTTCGACCACGGATGTAATGTATAAAGGTCTAGCTTGGAAAAATGATCCTTGGGAGCTTGTTTCGACTGCGTACCTGAGAAAAACTCATGCCTCCCTCGCAGATCAGCTTACAGGGATGAGCGAGAAGGTTTATCCTGGAGACTTAATGACGGGAGCCGATGTACTTCGAGCATCCGCAACGGAACTCGCGTGCTATGACTCGGAATCAATTGACTTAGTTATCACTGACCCTCCTTTTGGAAACAATATTCAATACTCGGAACTAGCGGATTTCTTTTATGTCTGGTTAAGAATGGCTCTACGAGCACGGTATCCGAATAATTTTGACTCGGAGCACACGCCAAAGGCTATGGAGGTGGTGACGAATCCTGTTAGGGAAAAAGATGATCCAGATGAATTTTATTCCCGCCTTCTCACCGCCGCTTGGAAGGAGGCTTTCCGTATTCTCAAGAAAGGCGGTATCTTAGCATTTACTTTCCACCATAGCGAAGATGAGCCGTGGGCAGCGGTGCTTGAGTCGCTTTTTGATGCTGGCTTCTACTTAGAAACTGCATATCCAATTAGAAGTGACGAAACGAAAGGAGAGGGAGCAAAGCCGGGCACCTTTGGCTCGCAACTGATTGAATATGATATTATTCTGCCGCAAGCGAACCGAAGAGCCCACGCCGGTAAGCTGGGGCCGGATGCGCCGCGAAGTCCTGGCCGACGTGCGGCAACTGCAAGTCCTTCTGACCAATCACGCTCAGGCTGGTTTGCCGGCGGCAGACCTCCAGGTGATCCGGCGCGGCAAGGCGCTGGAATATTTCTCGCGTCATTACGGCAAGGTCTATGTCGATGAAGGGCGGCCGATCTCGGTCAAAGATGCGCTGGTCGGCATCAACCAGCTCATGGACGAGGATGCGGACAAGGGCAAGGAACCGCCACCGGTCAACGCCGAGCCCATCACCCGCCAGTTCCTGCGCACCTTCGGCAACGTCAACGAGATCAAGCGCGACCAACTACAGAAATTCCTCAAAGGCTCCATCACCACACCTGACGAGTTCGTTCAGCGTGGCTGGTGCAGCGAGAAGAACAAGGTCTACACCCGCGCGAACCCGCTGGATTTCGCCCGCGACTGGTCCGGCAAGCACAAGCACAGACTCACCGCCGACCTGGATCAGGCGCTGGTGCTGGTCGGGGCCTGCTTCGACGGCAGCGGCATCAACGCCTCCGACACGCTGAAGAACGAGAACTTCAAGCCGCATGTGGCCCTCAAGCCGCTGCTGGATTGGCTGATCAAACAGGGCCCGGACCAATCCACCCGCAATGCCGCGACCCGCGCCGCCGTAATCTACAACGCCTGGGCGGCAACCCAGGCCGTCAAACCCCGACAGGGCACTCTCTTTGCGAACGAGGATTACTCATGATCGACTTGACCGAATGGATCAGCATCGACCCCGATATCCGCGGCGGCAAGCCCTGCATTCGCGGTACCCGCATCACGGTCTACGACATCCTGGAATACCTGGCCGGCGGCATGACCGAGGCGGAGCTGCTGGCAGATTTCCCGAGCCTCAAACCCGAGCATGTGCGGGCCGTGCTGATGTTTGCGGCGCAGCGCGAACGCCGTCTCTCGGTGAGCCTGCCTTATGAAATTGCTGCTTGATGATCAATGGTCGCATCCATGACTCCTGACTCGCTGACGCTCGACGCGGCAAGGCGTTTTCTCGATACGCTGGACGATCTGGCTTATGACGTCTTGTTGGAGACCGGCATCCATATGCAGCCCTTACCCCTGTGGCAAGACGATTGGGACGTCCCTGAGACCTTTCCGAATCCGGGTTTGATCGCGGCCATCCGGCGCGAGGGGGTATCGTTGTGACACCTTATGCTGATTTGGAACTCGAAGCCATGCTGACCGATCTCGAATCGGATCGGGTCGAGCGCAAGGAGTCGTTTAAGGGCAAGGCGCCGGACACGGTGCGCGAGGCTGTCTGTGCCTTCGCCAACGATCTGGCTGGACACGGCACGCCGGGGGTCGTGTTCATCGGCGCGCGAGATGACGGCACGCCGCTCGGACTGGATGTTTCGGACGAGTTCTTGCGGCAGCTGGCGGACATCAAGACCGACGGCAACATCGCGCCGCCGCCCACCCTGTTGGTGGAGAAGCGGCACCTGTGTGGGCATGATCTCGCGGTCATCACGGTTTGGCCTTGTGATACACCGCCGGCGCGTTGCCGCGGCCGGGTTCATGTGCGCTGGGGACCGCGGCGGGGATTGGCCAGTGCTCAGGATGAGCGCATCCTAAACGAGCGCCGCCGACATCGTGATCGCCCGTTCGACGTGCAACCGGTCCCTTCGGCAAGCATCGACGATCTGGACCGTCTGCGCTTCGAGCAGGAGTATCTGCCCTCGGCCGTTGCGCCGGACGTTCTGATGTTCAATGAGCGGGACCTCGGGCAGCGCCTTGCTGCCACCAAGATGATTCTGTCCGATGTCGAGCCCATCCCGACGGTATTGGGTCTGCTGATCGTCGGCAAGAGTCCTATGGATTGGCTGCCCGGCGCCTACACGCAGTTCCTGCGCGTCGCTGGGGTCGACTTAGCCGACCCGGTGCAAGACGAGGCCCTGATCGATGGTACGGTCGCCGATCAGATTCTTCGCCTGGAGGATAAGCTGAACGCGCATAACGTCCAGGGCGTCCGCTTCGGGGATGTAGCGCGCGAATCGCGTGAGGCGGCGTATCCGCTCGACGCGCTTCGCCAATTGGTTCGCAACGCGCTGATGCACCGGACCTATGAGTCCACACATTCGCCGGTCAGGGTCTACTGGTTCGATGATCGAATCGAGATCCACAACCCTGGCGGTCCATTCGGCAGCGTGACACCAGAGAATTTCGGCCGGCCTGGCGTGACCGACTATCGCAATCCGAATCTGGCGGAGGCCTTGCGGGCGCTCGGTTATGTACAGCGGTTCGGCGCCGGTATCAGCATCGCCCGGCGATTGCTTGGCGAACGGTTGTGTTTTGAGGTACAGCCTGGCTTTGTCGCGGCCATCGTGAGGGATAGCAGGTGATCACCATCGCCTTTTTCAACAACAAGGGCGGCGTCGGTAAGACCTCGCTGGTCTACCACCTGGCCAGGATGTTCGGGGAGTTGGGCTGTCGGGTCTTGGCCGCCGATCTCGATCCCCAGGCGAATCTGTCCATTATGGCCCTCAACGAGGAGCGGTTGGAGGAACTGTGGCCCGATAATGAGCATCCAGAAACCATTTACGGGGCTGTGCAACCGCTCTTTGGCGGGACCGGGGATATCCGCGATGCGCATGTAGAACCGGTCACTGAGCGCGTTGCGCTGCTGGTTGGCGACTTGGCGTTGGCGCGGCTCGAAGACGATTTGTCTACAGAATGGCCGCGGTGTCTGGAAGGAAGGGAGCGCGCGTTCCGTGTGACCTCCGCCTTTTGGCGCTTGATCGATAGGGCGGCACGGGGCTATGAGGCGGAGGTCGTTCTAATCGACGTCGGACCCAACCTCGGTGCCATCAATCGCGCCGCCCTCATCGCGGCCAGTCATGTGGTCGTGCCGGTCGCGCCGGACCTGTTCTCGCTGCAAGGCCTGAAGAACCTGGGGCCGGTCTTGCGCCAATGGCGTGAGACCTGGCGCCAGTCCTATGCTAAATCACCCCTCAAAGGTGTCGCTTTGCCCCTGGGTGAGATGACGCCGATCGGCTACGTACTGATGCAGCACGCCGAGCGTCTCGGGCGACCTACCAAGGCTTATGAACGGTGGCACGCGCGTATACCAGGGGTTTATCGCGAGTCGGTGCTCGGCGAGGACGCATCTTTCGCTATTGCTCCCACAGCACCCGCTGGTGATCAGATAACCCGCATCAAACACTACCGCAGCCTGATGCCCCTGGCGATGGATGCACGCAAACCGATGTTTCTGCTTAAGCCGGCGGACGGTGCAATCGGAGCCCATCAGACGAATGTGCTGCAGTGCTATAGGGACTTCCTGACCCTTGCCGAGGAGGTTGCCCGGCGCACGGGATTACAGTGGAGCATCAGCCCATGAGACAGACCCTCGATACCGTCTGGCAACGCCGCGGCACCAGTTGGATCTGGGACGAGGAGGCGCGCAATCAGGTTTGCAAGGCCCGCGAGGTATGGAGTCTGCGTCAGTTCCTACGTGCCGTGAGCCACTGGCCTGAAGACCTGCCGAGCAACGACAACAGCACCCTCGTGGTCGCGGGACTGGAGGGCTGCCTCGACCTGCTGACGCCCGAGGACGCCGAGCTCTGGCTCAGCGATGTCATCAAAGACGCCATCCTGTCGTTCCAGTCCCACTACGAGGGAGAGGTGGCCCTGATCTTTTGGCTACCCTCAGGCCAGGGACGGATCAAGGTCAATCCGGCCACCGAGGCGGTAACCTGGCGCTGTGCCGCCCCGCACGGCCAAGAAACCCTGGATTTCGGTCGCGTCCTGTGGGGCGAGGCGCTCGATTATCCGCAGGAGGTCCTGCTGCGCGAGGGCGCCAAGCCGGCTGGGCTGTTCCACCTGCGCATCACCTGAGCCCCACGCTTGGAAGCGGAAATCGAAACCCAGTTTCAACCCGGCGACCGGATACTCCATTATGAGTATGGACAAGGCGTCGTCCTTGACCCCGTTCACGATGGTTACCTGCGTGCCTTTTTCAGTACCTGGACTTTGAGGTCTTCGGTTCCGAGGGTGATATCACCGACCGCAGGACCAACGCCTTCGCCAAGCATGACCGGCTGATCGCCAGCATCGATACCTTGAAACGTCCCGCCCGGATCAAGCGACTGCTGGACGCCCCCCGCTGGGACCTGGTGGTGTTCGATGAGGCGCATCATCTGGCCGCCTACCGGATGGGCGGCAAGGTCCGCAAGACCGAGAACTACAAGCTGGCCGAGGCGCTGAAGGATCATTCGCGCGACCTGCTGCTGCTCTCCGCCACGCCCCACCAGGGCAACCACTTCCAGTTCTGGATGCTGGCCCAGCTCCTGAATCCGACGCTATTTGGCAGTCCGGAGGAGATGCTCGAAAACCGGCATCGCCTGAACACCGTCATGTTCCGGCGGACCAAGGCCGACGCTTGCCAACCGGATGGTTCACCGCTGTTCGCACGTCGTTGGGTCCACACCGAATCCTTCCTGATGGGTGCGCAGGAACGCCTCTTTTACGAACGGTTGCGCGAGTACCTGCAGGACGGCTTCGATCTTGCGCGCCGCCAGGGCAACAAGGGCCGTGTCCTGGGCTTTCTGATGGCCATCTTCCAGAAGATTGCGGCCTCCAGTTTCTCCGCCGTGCGACGGACCCTGAAGCGCCGGCTGCTGATGCTCACGCTGCATGAGGCATTTCTGCGCGATCAGGACCTCGACATCGAGGGCCGGGAGCGCCTGCTCACTGAGGCCCGTGAGCTGATCCACGAGGAGTTCGGGATCACTTGCGATGCCATCGGCCGCAGCGAGGTGGATCGTGTACTGGCCGATCTGAAGTACCGGCTGGTCAAGAAGCTGGACGAGGAGGCGTTGGAGATGGCCTCCGACCCCTACGGCAGCGAGTATTCATCGACGCATGCCGAGGAGGCGGCATCTGCGGTGGTGGACCTGCATCTGCCCGAGGAGCGGATGCGGATCGGCGACTTGCTGCGGATTTTCCCGCAGCAGTGTGAGACCAAGGCCCAAAAGCTGATCGACGGCCTGGGGACCCTGTGGCGGCAGAACCCGAACGAGAAGATCGTCGTGTTCGCGACTTATCTGGGCACGGTGGACCTGATCGCCCGTGAGATCGACCGGACCTTCCCGGGCCAGGGCGTGGTGGTGCTGCGCGGCGGCGATCATGGGGCCAAGGTGGCAGCCGAGCGCCGCTTTCGCCAGAGGGACGGCCCGCGTGTCCTGGTCTGCACCGCAGCGGGGCGTGAGGGGATCAACCTGCAATTCGCCCGCATCTTGTTCAATTTCGACCTGCCATGGAACCCGATGGATGTGGAGCAGAGGATCGGTCGCATTCACCGCTACGGTCAGAACTTCACCGCGCAGGTTTACAACCTGGTACTTTCAGACACCATTGAAGGGCGCATCTTCCTGCTGCTGGATGAAAAGCTGACGGAGATCGCGCGCACGGTCGGCAAGGTGGATGAGCAAGGCAACATCGCCGAGGACCTGCGGGCACAAATCCTGGGACAGCTCTCCGAGCGGCTCAACTACGACCGCCTGTATCAGGAGGCCCTGTCCGATCCCGAGCTGAAGCGCACCCAGGTGGAGCTTGAGGCCGCTTTGTCCAACTCGCGTGAGGCGAGGCAGGTGGTGTTCGATCTGTTCCAGGACCTTGAAGGATTCAGCCTGGACGACTACAAACCCTTCTCCGACGTCTCGTCGAGTCTGGAGCGGCTGGTCCGGTTCCTGTCCGCCGCGGTCGCGGATCCTGGGCAGCGGCTGGTCAAGGTCGACGAGGAGACCTACGACCTGGTGAAGGCCGGGGGCACGCGCCGCGTGAGGTTCACGCTGAACCGTGACCTTGCCACCGAGCGGGACGACCTGGAGCTGATGGGTCTGGATCACCCCTTGGTGCGGGAGGAGCTTGGCCGCTGGCGGAGCCTGCCGCCCGAGGAGATCGGCGTCGCCGTCGCGGGCGACCTGGATTCAACGGTGTTGCTGTCCCTGTGGATGGTTGAGACATCCGCAGGTCATGGAGAGCGCCGCGTCCTGATCCAGCCAATCGCCGTCAAGCCGGACGGTACCCGGGTTCCGGCAGTCGAGCGCCAGTGCGAAGCCTGGCTGCTCGCCACGGACGCCGCACCGGTATTCCAGCCGGATGAGCGGATCGACCTGTTCACGCGCATCGTTGAGCCGACCCTGCAACGGGAGCTCAGGCACAAGGGCGCGGCGAATGGCGATGGCAGCTACTCGGCGGAACTCATTGGTTACGTGGAGATCGTTGGTCAGGGCACGGCATCGAGGACCCGCTGAATCCCGCTGCCGATCCGCGGTCCCCCGCCGCGCGGGTTAGCATGTGGATCGAGGGGGCGGCAGCGCTTTCCAGACGCCGGTGCGGCCAGCGGACGGGCCCGTCCCAGCACGCCCGGACCGGACCCCTGGGGTCGGCGCCAGCCCGGCCGCGCCGCCCTGCGATCCAGTCGGCCTTGCCTTAAGGGGACCTGCGAACGTGATTGCCGTCTTTGCCGTCTTCACCGGCGCCGGTCTGGGCGCCCTGCTGCGTTGGGGCCTGGGTCTGCGCCTGAATTCGCTCTTTCCCACCTTGCCCTTGGGGACCTTGGCGGCCAACCTGCTGGGCGGCCTGCTGGTCGGGTTCGCCGTGGCCTGGCTCGGCCGTCATCCGGGCCTGCCGCCGGAACTGCGGCTCTTCTTCATCACCGGCTTTCTCGGCGGTCTCACCACCTTTTCGACCCCACATCGTGGCGCAGGGTCTGAACCTCTTTTATCTGCGGGTGCCGGTGGACTTCGGGCAGACGTCTTGAAACCTGATCTGTCGCCGGTTAACTTGCTCGCCTTCTGCTCCCGGTTGGCGTCCACCTGAGGGGGGGCATCAGCTGCCTTCCGGCGCCGTCAAATATCTTGTCGTCTCCGCCAGGAGTATGTCGGCTCGCTCGATCATCTCCCGGACTTCTTCCTGCGTCAGCACGGCATCAATGCCGTAATCCCCGATTTGGCGCTTATCGAAGGCGTCCAGCAGCCAGCGGTGGTAGCGCGGGTCGAGGTCGCCGGTTTGGTCACGCCGCCACGGCCTCTGCACGCGCATTGACCAGGAAGGCGGTCCGGCGCTCCTTCCAGTCGGCCTGAGAGACAAAAACCCTGCTAATCGTAACCCCATGCTCCAGCGACAGCCGCGAGGCCAGATGACCGGTGCGGTCAATCTCGGCGCCGTAGTGGTCGATCCGATCCAGGACGACGAGGACGTCCAGGTCGGATTCAGGCTGAGCCTGACCGCGGGCGTAGGAGCCGAACAGAAAGAGCCCTTTCAGCCTGGGGCCATAGATCGCCGCCAGTCCGCTTCGCAGGTCCAGACGCAGCTTGGTGCTCAGGTCATTCATCTGTGGTGGATCCCGCCGACAAGGCAGGTTGCGGGTGGGCCAAGTCTTCCGCCGATTCTACGACAGACCGGTGTCGGCAGGGGGCCTGTCTGACGGCCGTGGTCGGCCGTTCGTGGTTCGGCGGCGTCAGGCTCAGACGTTACGGTAAGGGGACTGCCGATTCGCGGTCGCCCGGTGGCGATCCCCGGCCGAGCGGGTTAGCATGTGGGTCGAGGGGACGGCAGCGCGCTCCAGGCGCCGGTGCGGCCGGCGGGTGCGCCAGTCCCAGCACGCCCGGACCCCTGGGGTCGGCGCCAGCCCGGCCGCGCCGCCCTGCGATCCCGTCGGCCATGCCTTGAGGGGACCTGAAAACGTGATTGCCGTCTTTGCCGTCTTCACCGGCGCCGGTCTGGGCGCCCTGCTGCGCTGGGGCCTGGGTTTGCGGCTCAATGGGGTCTTTCCCACCTTGCCCTTGGGGACCCTGGCGGCGAACCTGCTGGGCGGGCTGCTGGTCGGGTTCGCGGTGGCCTGGCTCAGCCGTCATCCGGGCCTGCCGCCGGAGCTGCGGCTCTTCTTCATCACCGGCTTTCTCGGCGGTCTCACCACCTTTTCGACCTTCTCGGCGGAGGTGGTCGCCCTGCTGGCCCGGGGCGAATATGGCTGGGGCCTGGCTGCCGCGGGCTCGCACCTGGCCGGCTCATTCGCGCTGACGGCGCTCGGGATGGCCCTGGCCAACCTGATCATGCTCCGGTCCTGACGCTTGCCCTTAACCATATAATCCACAGATGGACACAGATGAACACAGATGTTCTTTGAATTGTCATGCGCTTATCGCTGCTGTCACAGTCACCCGCAAGGTGAGCCCATGACCAAGCGTAAGCCAGTGAATCATCTGTGTTCATCTGTGTTCATCTGTGGATGACTGCTATGGTATCGGCCGCCGCGGACCCTGACGAACCAATAGGAAACCCATCATGACCGGCTGCTTTCTCAAGTTCTATGTGGCGGAGAAGCGCCGCCACCGCCATCGTTTGGCCTATGAATGGCTGCTGGAGGAGGCGAAGACGCTCGGCCTGCACGGCGGCTCGGCCTTCCGCGCCCTGGCCGGCTACGGGCGCCATGGGCGGCTGCACGAGGAGCAATTCTTCGAGCTGGCCGGGGACCTGCCGGTGGAGGTGGGATTTGTCGTCACGGCGGACGAGGCGGACCGCTTTCTCGCCCACATCGTGGCGCAGGGTCTGAACCTCTTTTATCTGCGGGTGCCGGTGGACTTCGGTTTCACCGATGGGGCGGCGTCATGATCCGTCCGAGCGCGCGCCTGCTCTGGTCGGTGCTGGGCGTCGGCTGTCTGGCGCTCGTGGTCGGCAGCCTGATCCTCACCGCTTGGATGGATCTGCGCCCCTGCGCCCTGTGCATCTTCCAACGCCTGCTGTTCATTATCCTGGGCCTGCTCGCCCTGGCGGCGGCCGGGCTCGAGCCGCGGCGCGCGGCCCTGGTCCCGGGGCTGCTCGCGCTGTCCTGCGCGCTGGACGGGATCGGGATCAGCGCCTACCAGGTGTGGCTGCAACTCCAACCGTCGGACAGCGCCTCCTGCGGCGGTGGGCCGCTGGGCTTCATCGACCCGGTGGTCGACTGGTTGGGTGAACGCCTGCCGACGCTGTTCCTGGCTACCGGGTTCTGTGACGAGGCCGGGCCGCCGATCCTCGGGCTCGGCCTGGCGCAGTGGGCTCTGATCGGCTTCAGCGCCTGTCTGGTCGTCGCGCTCTGGGCCATCGTGTCGGGTCGGCGCCGCCCCGCACCCGGTGCCTGAGCCGATGTCCAACCCCGAACCAAGACGCGCCGCGGCCCTGACCACCCTCTGGCGCGGCCTGCGCTACCTCGAGCATGTGACGACCGGGGTGCTGATCCTCGGCTGGGTCCGCCTGGTCTCCCGGGCCGAGACGCGCCCCGCCTGGTTGCCCGCGCTCGTGCAGTGGTGGTACCGGCGGGCCTGCCGGGCACTGGGGGTGCGGGTGGAGGTCGCGGGAACGCTTGCGCCGCGCTGTCTCCTGGTCTGCAATCACATCACCTGGCTGGACGTGCTGGTACTGGGCGCCCAGGGGCATCTGGGCTTCCTGTCCAAGTCCGAGGTCCGTCATTGGCCCGTGATCGGCTGGATGTCGGCCGTGGTCGGCACCCTCTTCATCGCGCGCGGTGCCAACCAGGTCGGCGCGGTCACCACGGAGATTGGCGCACGCATCGCCCGCGGCGGTACCTTCGTGATCTTCCCCGAGGGCACCACCACCGACGGGGCCGGGGTGGCCCGTTTCTATCCCCCCCTCTTCGCTATCGCCCTGCAACCGGGCCTGGGGGTCCAGCCGGTTGCACTCTGCTATCGCTGCACCGACGCGCCCCCGCCCGATCGCAGTATCGCCTATGTGGGTGACCAGACCTTGGCCGCCAATCTCTGGGGCGTCCTGCGCCACCCGGGCCTGGCCGCCAGGGTGCAGTTCCTCGCGCCGATCCACCCGGGACCGGGGGCCGGACCGCGCTCCCTGTCCGGCCAGGCCAGGTTGGCCATCCTGTCCGCACTCGGGCTGCCGGAGACGGCCGGGCGGCGCGGGCGACCGCGACCGGCGCGTCCGGGCTGAGAGTCTGGTATCACCTGACGCAATAGCTCGGACTATATGGCGTAGGGTGCGCCGTGCGCACCTTGAGGGGCTGCGGTTGATCGCCGCGGCCACGGTTTCGGTCGGCGCCGTGGTGCGCACGGCGCACCCTACGGTTGCGGAGTGGTCAATGGTCCGAGCATTTCCATCCCTTATTTTTCAGGATTTACGCGACTCCGGGCGTCCGGGATCGCGGAATGCTCTGCGCGTAAATCCTGAATCTGGATGCGCCCATCCGGTTGCGGGTCGATGGGGCTGGCGGTGCGAAAGGCCTCGATGACCATGTCGGAGATCAGGCGCCCCGTCATCACCTGATGGTCCATGGCCTTGAGCATGGTGTAACCATCGCCGCCCGCGGCCAGGTAGTCCGAGGTGACGACGCGATAGCGCCGCGCCGGATCGATAGGTGCGCCGGCCAGGGTGGCGGAGGCCAAATGCCCTCCGGCGATGACATAGCGCAGCCCAGAGACCTGCAGGAAGCCCCCGGGGTTGTCCTGCGGGTCCAGGGCGGCGCTGCGCTCAAGGGCGGCGAGCAATTGCTCACCGCTCAGATCGCCGACGACCAGTTCATTGCGGAAGGGCAAGGCCTGGTAGATCGCCTTGAGGGTGACCGGCCCCGCCGGGATGCCGGCGCGAAAGCCGCCGCCGTTGAACAGGGCGACCTCGGTCAGGGTGATCTCCCGCGCCAGGTCGGCGACGAAGTCGCCGAAGGGGGCCTCGCCCCGGCGGATCAACTCACGCTGGGCGCTCAGTTCCCGGGTGCTGGTGCCGACCTGGTGGTCGAGTTCCAGGTCCGCCTGCGCGGCGATGCGCCGGACCTCGGCTGCCATCTGCGCGTCATCGGGGCTCGCGGTGGTGATCGGGATGACCTGGTAACCGGTGCGGGCCAGGTGTCCGTCGCGGCAGGCGAAGTCCATGCGCCCCAGCCAGCCGCCCCGCTCGCCGACCTGGACGATGGCGGTCTCGCCCTCCAGCACCGGCCCGGTATAGAGATTGTGGTTGTGGCCGCCCACGATCAGGTCGATTCCGGGGACGGTGCGGGCGAGGCGGCGGTCGTCCGCAATCCCCATGTGCGACAGAGCGACCATCAGGTCGGCCCCCTCACGCAGGCCGGGCACCAGGCGCCCGGCGGCGGCCACCGGCTCTTCTACGCTCAGGCCGGTCATGTTGCGCGGGTGGGTGGCGGTGGCCAGTTCCGGGGAAGTAAGCCCCAGCACTGCCACGCGCAGTGCGCCCGCCCCCGGCGCCACCGGTCGCTCGATGACCACCTGGGGCCGCACCGGCAGCGGCTCCGGGTTGGATTCCACGTTGGCGGTCAGGATCGGGAAGGGGGCCTGCGCGCCCAGGCGGCGAAAGGTGTCCTGCCCATAGTCCAGTTCGTGATTGCCCATCACCATGGCGTCCACCCCCATGCGCCCGAAGAGCGCGAGGTCCGGCGCGCCCAGAAAGAGGCTGGAGGTCAGGGTGCCTTGCAGCAGGTCGCCGGCGAACAGCAGCAGTACCGGGCGGCCCGGGTGACCGGCCTGGACCTGCGCCCGAAGGTCCGCGATGGTGCCGGCGAGGTGGGCGATGCCGCCGCGTTCGACCTGCTCCCGGGGGTCCGTGTAGGACTCCAGTTGACCGTGGAAATCGTTGAAATGCAGCAGGGTGAGACCCCCGCCGGGCGGGCAGACCGCCCCGGCCTGGGGCGCGATGAGGGACGCGAGCAGGGGCCAGGAGGGCAACGACAGGGACCGCGGTAAAGACATCTGGGCACCTTGGAAACGTGGGAGAGGCCTGACCCGTCGCTGGTCAGGTCGGGCACCAGCCCTGCGGCCGGTGCCCTTGCGCACCTGGTTACGGGGTGGGCTATGTTAGCTTTTCGACGCGGTCCGACAAAAGGTCGTCGACCGGCGTGGGGCAGCCCCATGGCAGGAAGCGTCCGAAAATGCGTGTTCAGCCGCGGATGATCCTGGGCCGCGTGAGTCCGCGAATGACCGCGAAACACGGCGAAGGGCTACGCAAGTCTTCGGAAGCGTTCGGGAAAGCGCGCATAACATCCTGACGAAAAATGCTTTATTTGTTCGTTGTCGGTCTTGCGGCGGGGACTTGATGCCGGACTTCAACCAAGTCCCGCGGCGACTGGTCCAATGATTGCATAATGTGACTCACGTCACACTTTCAATCGGAATTGCCATGGACACCACCGGAATCGACACCGCCCCCGGCGCCGAGTTGCTGGCGCTCCAGCAAGTTGCCCGCATCGTGTCCCGCGGGGACGACGCCGAGTCACGCATCCAGGACATCCTGCGCCACCTGGCCGGTTCCCCCGGGCTGGTGCGCGGCCGCGTCATGCTGGCGGACCCGTCCGCGGGCGAGATCTATATCCGCTACGCCCACGGCCTGACCCCGGCCGAGCTGGAGCGCGGCCGTTACCGCATCGGTGAAGGCGTGTCCGGGCGGGTCTTTCAGACCGGCGAGGCCGCGCTGGTCGCCAATGTGCACGACGAACCCGGCTATCTGGCCCGCGCCGTGGCCCGGGACTCGCTGCCGCCCGAGCAGATCGCCTTTCTCGCCGTGCCCATCGTGCGCGACCACCTGCCGGTCGGGGTCCTGGCCGCCCACCGGCTGCGCAATCACGAGCGCTCGGCCCAGTGCGACCTTGCACTGATGGAGGTCATCGCGACCCTGATTGCCCAAATCCTGTGCACCGATCCGCAGGCCCGGCCCTGGGCCGTGCCCCTGCTGCCAGAGCCCCGGTCGGCGCGCCCCCCGGTCAGTCCGGGTGCCGCGGACCCGGACAGCGCCGGCCGCGACCTGATGGCGCGGATGGCCGCGCAGCGCCACGCGCAGGGTCGGCTGCACCAGGCGGCCGACCTGTATCTCAAGGTCGTGGGGCAGTATCACGGGAGCGAGCAGGCCCTGCTCGCCAAGTCCAAGCTGTTGGAGATCGCCGGTTATTACGAGGGCCGGGGCGCTACCCGGCTGGCTGCCGATGTGCTGGATCGGCTGCAGCGGGCGCTCGAGGAGGGCGGCGGTGGTCCGGACGGTGGTCGGGGGCTCGACTCCTGGGGCGACCGGGGGGGCGCGACCACCGACTGGGACTCCTTCGGCGACTCCGGGGGCTCCGGCGGCATTGCGGCGCGGATTCGGTAACGCGGGTCCCCGGCTCGGGTGCGATCAGAACTGATGTGCTGACCGAGATCCCGGGTACGCTGTCCCGGTCGTTGTCGTGGTCGTTGTCGTTGTCGTAATCGAACAATCCGATCACGACAACGAC
>NZ_CAIKKU010000094.1 GCF_903828115.1 uncultured Thiodictyon sp.
CGGACGCGGAGCGCCCGCACTTGCTCCCACGCAGGAGCGTGGGAGCCAGAATGGCTTAACTTAATGGCATTGAGGGCCTTGCCCTGGGCTGGTATATCACGCCCCTTCGGGGCTTCTGGTCGCGCTACGGCCTCCTTCCCGGTTGATTGTGAAATGAAACTCGGCCTCAGCCTCAACCCTTCTTCGCCTTCTCAAAGGCCGCCGCGAAGGCGCTGTTGGCGGGCGGCTGCTGTTGCTCCAACGGCTGCCGCTGAGTCGGCGCACGCCGGTCGTCGCGCGGGCGGCGGGCCTGCTCACCCTGCCGCGGCTGGTCACGCCGCGGTGCGCTGCGCTCCGGGCGCTCCCCAGCGCTGGCGTCGGCACGCTGCGGTGTGGGCTCGGACAGGCGCATGGAGAGCGCAATCCGCTTGCGCGGCAAGTCGACCTCCAGGACCTTGACCTTGACCAGGTCGCCGGACTTGACCACCTCGTGGGGGTCTTTGACGAAACGATCGGCGAGCATGGAGATGTGCACCAGGCCGTCCTGGTGAACACCGATGTCGACGAAGGCGCCGAAGTTGGTGACGTTGGTCACGGCGCCCTCCAGGATCATCCCGGGTTCCAGGTCTTTGAGCGTCTCCACACCCTCTTTGAACTCGGCGGCCTTGAATTCGGGGCGGGGGTCGCGACCGGGCTTCTGCAGTTCGTTCAGGATGTCCTGAACGGTCGGCAGCCCGAAAGACTCGTCGATGAAGTCCTTGGGTTCGAGGCGGCGCAGGGTGGCAACATCGCCGATCAGCTCGCGGATGCCCTTGCCCGCCCGCTCACAGATACGGCGCACCACCGGATAGGCCTCCGGGTGGACGGCGGAGGCGTCCAGCGGCTCGTCGCCATCCGGGACGCGCAGGAAGCCCGCGCTCAATTGGAAGGCCTTGTCGCCGAAGCGCGGCACGGCCATGAGCCGCTTACGGTTGGTGAAGGCGCCATTGGCCTCGCGGAAGGCGACGATGTGCTCGGCGAGACCGCGATTGAGCCCCGAGACCTGGGTCAGCAGGGGCACTGAGGCGGTATTGAGATCGACCCCGACGGCGTTCACGCAGTCCTCCACCACCGCCTCCAGGGTGCGGGCGAGTCGGCCCTGGTTCACATCGTGCTGGTATTGGCCGACGCCGATCGCCTTGGGCTCGATCTTGACCAGTTCCGCCAGGGGGTCCTGGAGCCGGCGCGCAATGGAGACCGCACCGCGCAGCGATACGTCGAGATCCGGCAGTTCCTTGGAGGCGAATTCAGACGCCGAATAGACCGAGGCCCCGGCCTCGCTCACCACCAGTGAGCGCAGGCCCAGGTCCGGGTGGCGTTTGATCAGTTCCCGGGCGAGCTTGTCGGTCTCGCGCGAGGCGGTGCCGTTGCCGATGCTGATGAGACGCACCTGATGGGCGGCACAGAGCAGCGCCAGCCGGGCGATCGATGCGTCCCACTGGTTCTTGGGTTGATGCGGATAGATGGTATCGGTGGCGGCCACCCGCCCGGTGGCATCGACGATGGCGACCTTGACCCCGGTGCGCAGGCCCGGGTCCAGCCCCAGGGTCGGCAGGCGCCCGGCGGGGGCGGCGAGCAGCAGGGCCTTGAGATTGAGCCCGAAGACCCGGATCGCCTCGGCCTCGGCCGCCTCCATCACCCGCCCCTTGAGATCCAGGTCGAGCCGGGTCAGGAGCTTGATGCGCCAGGTCTTGCGCACCGTCTCGGCCAGCCAGTCGTCGGCCGCCCGGCCCTGGTGGCGCAGGCCGAAGCGCGCCGCGATCAGGGCGCGATAGGGCAGGTCCGGCTCCTCCCCCTCCCCGGGGATGAGATCCAGGTTCAGCACCCCGACATTGCGGCCACGAAAGAGCGCCAGGGCGCGGTGCGAGGGGACCTTCGCGATGGCTTCGCGGTAATCGAAATAGTCGGAGAACTTGTTGCCCTCCTGTTCCTTGCCATCGACGACCTTGGCCGCCAGGATGCCCTCCTCCCAGAGTCGGTCGCGCAGCCGTCCGGTGAGTTCCGGGTCCTCCGCGAAGCGCTCCATCAAGATCTGGCGCGCGCCCTCCAGGGCGGCGGCCACATCGGCCACCCCCTTGCCGACATCGACATAGGCCGCGGCCAGGACGACCGGGTCCTGGGTGGGATCGTCCAGCAGCCCGTCGGCCAGGGGTTCGAGCCCCGCCTCGCGGGCGATCTGCGCCTTGGTGCGGCGCTTGGGCTTATAGGGCAGGTACAGGTCTTCCAAACGCTGCTTGGTGTCCGCACCTTCGACCGCGGCGCGCAGGTCCGGGGTCAACTTGCCCTGCTCCTCGATGCTCGCCAGCACCGCTGCGCGCCGCTCGTTCAGGTCGCGCAGATAGACCAGGCGTTCCTCGAGATGGCGCAGTTGGATATCGTCGAGGCCGCCGGTGACCTCCTTGCGGTAGCGGGCGATAAAGGGCACCGTAGCGCCCTCGTCCAACAGCCGGACGGCCGCCTCCACTTGGTCGGCGCGGGCCTGGATTTCCTGGCTGATGGTCTGGGTGATGGTCTGCATGGGGCGAGCGGTCCTGCTTGGATTGGCGTTCTGGAACTGAACGAAAAAGACGCGGAGGAGTGAAAAATCAGCGCTACAGCTTACCAATTTCTCGGCCGGGCGGCGCAACCAGCCGGCCGGTACGGGCGCCGGGGCAGCGCGTGGGCACGCACGGCTTGCGCCTGCGCCTTGGCTGCGCGAGCTAAATGACCGACGCCCCGCTCCACTGGCACCCGGCCGCGGCCGCCCCCGCCATCGCCCCCGGCGAGCTGCATCTGTGGCACCTGCACGCGGACGGGCGCGGCGATGACCTTGAGAGCGCCCTGGCGCTGCTGGGTGAGCGCCAACGCCGCCGCGCCCTGGGCATGACCCACCAGGGCTACCGGGAGCGCTATATCCGCGCCCAGGCCGGCCTGCGCCGGGTCCTGGGGCTGTATCTGGGCCTGCCGCCGCAGGCCCTGGGCTTCACCTATGGCCCCGCCGGCAAGCCAGCCGCCGCCCAGGCCCTGGGTGTGCTCGAATTCAATCTCACCACCACCGCGGACCTGGCCCTGGTGGCCCTCTCGCGCGGGGGCGAGGTCGGCATCGATTGCGAATGGCTGCGCCCGCGCCGCGACCTCGAGGCCATCGCCCGGCGCATGTTCAGCCCAGCGCAGGTCCGCGCCCTGCTGGCGACCCCCCAGGCCGAGCGGCTGGCGTTCTTCTACCGCGCCTGGACCGCCCTGGAGGCCGACGCCAAGGCCGACGGACGGGGCCTCTTTCGCCCGCGCGAACCCGGCGCCCAGGTCCCCCAGGTCATACACTGCATCCCCGCCCCCGGGCACATCGCCGCGGTGGCGCGGGCGCGGTTGCCGCCGCGGGAGCAGTGGCTGACCTTGGAATTGATGCCGCTGGCGGGCGGCTTGGCGGAAGAGTCCAAGTCCTGACCCGGGTCAACCGACATCGCCTCAACGCGACCCCGGCCGCGCGTCCCGCCGACGACGGCGCTGCCGCACGCCGAGGATGATCAGGACGGTCGCGATGAGACCGACGAGCGTCAACGCCTCCACCAGGACGTTGCGCCACCAGTAGGTCCGCTCCACGCCCAGCAGCCGCGGCTGACGCGGCGCCGCGGCCGCGACCGTGACGAGCGCCGGACTGCCCACCGCCAGTGCGCTCACCGAGGGCGCGTCGGCCGTATCCACGCCTTCCACGCCCGCGGGGTGGCCGGGGGGCGCGTAACGCAGCCGGACATAGGCGACCGGCACGGCATAGTCATACGCCAGGCGGCTCAGCAAGCCGCGGCCGCGCCGATCGACGGTGATGGCGGTGACCTGGGCCGGGATCGCGACCCGCGGCCCGTCGCCGCCGAGTCGGGGGCGGGGCAACATGGGCAGCAGGGGGGCGTCGACCGGCCAGGTCCACTCCAGCAGCCCGAACGGACGCAGCCGCCGCAGCATCAGGGTCTGGCCGGGCTGCGCCGCATCGAACGACGCCTCATCGAGCCGCACCTGCGTCTGCCGCAGGATGCCGCTGCCGGGCGCCTGGCGGCAGTGCCGGTCGGCCGCCGTCTCGGTCTCACCGATCGCGGCCAGGATCGCCGGGTCGATCGGGGCACCCGCCCCCAACCCCGGCGCCTGCGGTGCGCGGTAGCAGACGATGGCCCCGAAGCGATGGCGCACCACCGTGTGACTGGTGCGCGCGCCGCCGGCCCGTGCCGACTCGACCCGGACGGATTCCTGGGTGGCGGCCACCACGCCGACGAGCCGCTCGCCCCAGACCTCAGCGGCGGCATGGGGTCCCTCGGCAACGAGCACCAGCAGACTCGTCACGCCCAGGATCAGCGCGGGCAGCGACAACCACCAAGGCGGGCGGGCGGCCAGGATCAGCAGGGCCAGCACGAGGATGGCGGCAGCGGTACACACGAACAGGGTAGCGGTCATGCCGGCCCTCGGTTTGATAAATGCCTGATGCAGCTCGCGTCGTCGTTGTCGTTGTCGTTGTCGTAATCGACGTCATCGTAGCACCCCGAATTCTCTCGCACGCCAAATTGCATCGTTGCTCCGATTACGACAACGACAACGACAACGACAACGATTGTGCTCCCGCGCGGGACGGGGTTTGCAACCCCGTCCCGACCGTTTTCTTCCGCCCGAGCGCGCCCTTGAGCCTGACCTCAACGCTGCAACCACCGGGCGAAGGTCGCGGCCAGTCGCAGGCTGTAGATGCCCTCGCGCAGATGGGCCTGGGTCAGGGCACAGGTCAGGGCGAGACCCTTGCGATCCAACACGCCCGCGGGTATCTGCCACTCGCGCACCAGGCGCCAGGCGCGCTTCAAGGTGGCGCGGCGCGCGGGGTCCGGCTTGCGGCGGAACAGGCGTCCCTTGACCTTGACCGGGATGGGCAGCGGGCACGGCAAGTGGCCGGGCGAACTGCGCCAGGGGCTCGCCATGACTTCCGGGTAGTAGCGCTCGATCAGGTGCCGATAGGCCTGGTAGTCGCGCATATCCTCGATGGCCAGGGCCAGGGCCGCCCAGGCGACCAGGGGTGAGCAGAAGGGCAGATGCAGTTCCACCCGGTGCCGGTCGACCTCCTCGCGCTGGAGGATGAAGTGGCGGCGCTGGTGCTGGATCGTCAGAAAGAGCATCAGGGCGCGCTCCTGTGACAGCCCCGGGAAGGCGCCCAGGCTGGCGATCAGGCTGGTACGCAGATTCTGTTCCAGGACCCGGTAGTTGCAGATGATCCGCGGCGGCAGGGCGATCGCCGTGCGGCCGATGAAGCGGTCCGCGAGCCTGGTCGCGTCCCCCCCAGCGTGCCAGTTCCACGTCGGTCTCGTCGATGGGGAGCACGCCCATGCCGACGCTGCCGCCCTTGCCGGTCCACACCACCCGGGGGTGCGCCAGTTCCCGGTAGAGGTCGGCCCCGGCGTGGCGCCAGTGGTGGCCGACACGCCCTTCCAGGCTCATGGTGTGGCCTTCCACGTCCACCAGGGACAGGGCGAGGCCCTGTTCGCGGGCGAAGGTGCTCGTGCAATAGCGGCTCACCGGGTCCGCCGCGGCGATGGCGAGTCCCTCCACCAGCACCCCGCGCCGCTTCAGCGCCGCGGCGATCAGGCGCGAGTTCAGCGACCCGCTGAGACTGACCGCCTCGCGCCCGTCACCCCCGGCAAGGCCGGCGGTCAGGGCCGCCTCGAAGGCCGCGTGGACCGCCGCCGCGCCCTCCTCCAGCCCCAGCGGCTCGCCGTTCAGGTCCTGCCACGGCAGGTAGGAGGTCCGTTGCAGACCGGTGCTGTCCAGGGTCCAGCAGGCGCCCGGCGCGGCCCCCCGGACTTCGTCATAGGGGGTGTGGTCGAGCAGGAAATAGCCGAGTGTGGCCACCTCGCTGACCCCGTCCAGGTCCAGACTGAGGTCGATGGACAGGGCCGCAATGACGCGCAGACTGGTGCTGAAGAGCCAGCGTCCGGCCTGTTCGCACACATAGAAGGGGCGCAGCCCCAGGGGATCGGTCAGGAGCCGCACCTGCCGCGCCGCCTTGTCATAGACCAGGGCGCAGAAGACGCCGTGACCACCCGCGGCGATCACCCGCCCGGGGTCCGGGCCGCACAGTGACGTGAGATCGGACCGGCGATCGGCCCCGCCCAGCAGGGGCGCCCGGTGAGGGTGGCGAACCAGGCCTCGTCGTCGTGCCAGGCGGGTTCGCCATAGGCCCCGATGTCCACCTTGCACGCGAACACGGTGCCGTCGAAAAACTGCTCGCGCACATCGCTGTCGGTGCGCGAGATATGGGTGCGGATCTCGTCGGCGAGTTGCTGGTCTTGCGCCGTCCAGCCGCCGGGCGAGAAGATACCCGCGAGGATGGTCATGGGGTTACTCCAGGGGCTATCTTGGGTGCGATCAGAACTGATGGGTTGACGGCGATCCCGTAGGTTACGCATCGCGTACCCTATAGCGACCGGACCTTCTCACGGACTGGCTGTCGTTGTCGTTGTCGTTGTCGTAATCGAACAATCCGATCACGACAACGAC
>NZ_CAIKKU010000095.1 GCF_903828115.1 uncultured Thiodictyon sp.
CGACAACGACAACGACAACGACAACGACAACGACAACGACAACGACAACGACAACGACAACGACAACGACAACGACAACGAAGGTCTTCCCCGGCTCACGGCTCGCGTGCCACCCGGAACCCAAGGCTGTTCAACCGGGTCTCGGGTACGAACTTGGCCCGCGCAATCGTCTTGAGTGAGGGTGCCGGTTTGTTGTAGGCACCGCCCCGGGCGACGCGGTTGGCGCAGTTCCCGTCGCCGCGCGGGCGTCCATCGGTCGGGGCGCCGTCGTAGCCGTTCGCGTAGCAGTCCGCCACCCACTCCAGGGCGTTGCCGGCCGTGTCGTAGAGCCCGAAGGCGTTGGGTGCGAAGCTGCCGACCGGGGCGGTGGAGCGATTGTCCCACTGACTGCCGCAGTCGAAGCACAGGGCGCGCCCGGGTTCCATGCTGAAACCCCACGGATAGGCGCTGCGCATCCCGGCCTGCGCCGCGAACTCCCACTCCGCTTCGCTCGGGAGCCGGTAACGCTTGCCGCTCTGGCGGGTCAGCCAGTCCGCGTAGGCCTGTGCATCGGACCAGGAGACGCCGACCACCGGGCGCTCGCCGCGCCCCCAGCCGAAGTCATCGGGGAAGCGGCGGCTGGTGGCGCGCACGAAGCGGTCGTACTGTTGGAAGGTCACCTCGTAGGCCCCGATCAGGAAGGGTGCCAACAGCACTTCGTGTTCGGGTCCGCTGTCGCTGCCCCCCATGCTGTTCTGACCCATCCGGAAGCTGCCGCCGGCCAATACCACCATGGTCGGTCCCGGGCTGCCGTCGCGTAGCCGGTCACGCAGGGTCGGCGGCGGGGCGGCGGGGGACGCGGTCGGCGGCAGCGGAACGACCGGGGCGTCCGCGGGGGTGTCGGTCGGGGCCGTGGGCGGGACCGCGGTCACGGCGTCCGGCTCCTCCGGCGCAGTGGTCGGTGCGCTCGGCACGCTCGGGGAGGGACTCCACAACTGGGGCAGTTCGATCCGGCCCCAGAAGATCACCACGGCCACCGCGATCACGGCCAGGCCCGAGATCAGCCCGGCGGAGAAGCTGATTACCTGGGGCGCCGGGCCGGGCGGTGTATCCGGCTGCACCGGCGGCAGCGGCAGCCGGTTGGGCGACTCCAGCGGGTCGATCATTGCGGAGATCTCGACCGACTGCTCCTGGATCTCCGCCAGTTGGCGTTTGAGTCGGGCGACCTGATCCTGCGCCGCCTTCAGTGACGCCTCCTTGCGCTGGACCTCCTGCTGGAGATTGTCGACCTGGACGTGGCGGTCCTCCAGGTCGTTTTCCAGCCGACGGCACTCCTCGGTGATCCGGTCGAGGGTCTTTTCCCGATCGCCCAGTGAATGGCGCAGCGTGCCGAGCTCTTGCTGCATGGCCTGCCGCTCGGTCGCGGAGGACACCGTCTGCTCCATGGCGTACTCGCGTTCCGCGAGTTTGCGATTCAGGCGGGCGATCTCGTGCTCGGTCTGCCGCCGCATCTCCTCGAGCGTCGTACGCAGCCCCTCGGCATCGCCGGTGCCGGTCGCGGGGCCCCTCAGATCCAGTGGTTCGGTCATGTGCGCGCCGCCGGTCGAGCCGGGTCAGTCATCCGAGCGTGGGTTCAGCCGCCACATGGTCCAGGGGCGGGCGACCGCGCCGATCAGGGCGCGGCTATAGGCGTAGGAGAGCAGCAGCGACAGGCCGGCGCAGACCAGGAGGCTGATGGACGCCATCAAGGCCTGGGGTAGGTCCTGAAGGCTGCGCGCCAGATTCTGGATCGACCACTGTCCCAGTGCGTCCACGGCGGCGGCGAGTGCGGCGAGTGACGCGAGGGGGCGGCACAGGACGTCGGGGTCGGTGGCACCGTAGGTGATGACCTCCTGCCACCGCAGCCCGTCGTAATCCTGTGTCACCGTGAACACCAGGACCAGCATGGATTCCAGCCACAAGAGCAGGGTGCTGACCCACAGGGCCCAGCGGCGGGCGGTGGTGAAGCGGTACTCCTCACGCAGTTGGCCGCTCAGCGCCCCGTAGAAGCGCGGCAACAGCAGACCGACCAGCAGGACGTCGGCAAACAGCAGCGACCAGTGGCGGGGGGAGAAGCTGATCACGCTGACCAGGAGGAAAACAGCCAGTCCGGCGGACTTGAGGAGTTCTAGGCCGAGCAGGACGTAACGGCGCCGTAACCACCGAAACAGCAGGCCCCCGGGCTCCATGCACTCGTTGAGGAAGACGCGCCGCCGGTACAGCGCCAGCTCGGCGCCCGACACGAACAGGAGCAGGGTGACCAGAACGACCAGGGCGAGGGTCGCCACACAGTTGCTGCGATAGGCATTGAGCTGCCAGGTCAACAGCAGCAGCCAGACGATGGTCATGGTCAACAGACGTGGGAGATCGGCATAGGTCACGGGAAGCACCTCCGGTCGCGGTCGCCGGCGGATGCTATCCCGCGCTGGCCGCCGACGCCGTGGAAAGGGGCAATGGGCCTCAACCGCCGGTCACCGGCGGGAACAGGGCCACCTCGTCGGCATCCCGGACCCTGGTCTCGGGGCGCGCCAACTCCTGATTGACGGCGACCATCAGCCGCTCACCCGGGACCAAGGCCTGGGCCCAGACGCCGCCGCGCGCGCGCAGGTGGGCAACCAGGTCCGCCACGGTGGCGATCTCGGGCACCGGGGCGAGTTGCTCGTCAGCGGTGCCCAGGGTCTCGCGCAGGTGGGCAAAGTAGCGTATCCGGATCATCGATGTTGGCGGCCTTCGGGCAGATTGCAGGGAGGGATGCGACCAAGCGGGTCCAGACTAAGACCGGCGGGGCAAGACCGCAAGCGCCGCCGCCGCGGAACGCGCGCTGGTGCGCCAAAAAAGCGCATGAACGCGCATCACGAGCCGATAAGCAATGTCGGGCCGACTCAGGACAGGAGCCCCGCGAAGGGGAGGTAGACCACGGGGTCGCCGCGTGCGATGGTCTGCTGCGGCGCGATCTCGACCAGGCCCTCGGCCCAGGCGGCGGCGGACAGCGCGGCGGCCGAACGGGACTGGTGCGTGACGGCCTCCCAGTCGCCGGCCGCGCCGCGCACGAGCCGCGCCTGGACGAACTCCCGCCGACGGTCCGGGCGGGGCCAGTCGAAGCCGGCTGGCACCTCGATGCCGGGCGGCTCCAGGTCCCCGGTGACTCCCTGCATCCGCAGCAGCAGCGGCCGGGCGAACAGCAGCAGGCTGACGAACAGCGAGACCGGGTTACCCGGACTGCCGAGGAAGGGGGTGCCGCGGATATGACCGAAGGCCAGGGGCTTGCCCGGGCGGACCGCGATCTGCCACAGGTCCAGGGTGCCGAGCCGTTCGATGGCCGGCTTTACATGGTCCTCCTCCCCCACCGAGACCCCGCCGCTGGCCAGGATCAGGTCCGCGCCGTCCACCCCCCGGTTCAGGGTCTCCATGGTCGCCTCCAGGGTGTCCGGGACCAGCCCCAGATCGCTGACCTCGCAGCCCAGGCCCTCCAGTAGGCCCTTCATAGTAAAGCGGTTGGAGTTGTAGATCTGCCCCGGCCCCAGGGCCTGCCCGGGCCACACCAGTTCATCGCCGGTCGCGAACATGGCCACCCGCAGTCGGCGGTAGACCGGCAACTGTGCCGCGCCCACGCCGGCGGCGAGCCCCAGGTGCTGGGGGCGCAGCCGCATTCCCGCCGCCAGCACCGCGGTGCCCGCGCGGATGTCCTCGCCGGCGCGTCGGATGTTGGCGTCGGGGGTGAGATCCGCCGGGACCTCGACCCAGTCCCCGTCGCGTGTGCAGCGCTCCTGGATCACCACCGTATCCGCCCCCGGGGGGATGGGCGCACCGGTGAAGATGCGCGCCGCGGTGCCGGGCTCCAGGGGGCGGCCGGGCGCACCGGCCGGGATGCGCTGGGCGACCCGCAGCCGGGTGGCGCCCGACGGCAACAGATCGGCGCAGCACAGTGCATAGCCGTCCATGGCGCTGTTGTCCCAGCCCGGTACGTCAATGGCGCTGACGAGCGGCCGGGCGAGGACCCGGCCTAGCGCCTGGTCCGTGGGGACGCACTCCTGCGCGTCGGGCGCGGCGGCGTGGGCCAGCAGCAGGTCCAGGGCCTCCTGCTTGGTCAACAGGGGCCGCCCGGTGGGGTCCGGGCAGCCGTGCCGGTGGGGTTTCTGGTGCTGGTTCATTGTCATCGCGCGGGCCCGTTCAGCGCTCGCGCAGCCGCGGGATCAATTGGGCGAAGTTGCATGGGTGGGTACGGGCGTCGAGTTGGGCCAGGAGGATCTGCTCCCAGGCGGTCCGGCAGGCCCCGGTGGAGCCCGGCAGGCAGAAGATGAAGGTGCCGTTGGCGAGCCCCGCCAAGGCCCGGGACTGGACCGTGGAGGCCCCGATCTCGGCGAACGACACCGTCCGGAACAGCTCCCCGAAGCCCTCGACCTGTTTGTCGAGCAGGGGTACCACCGCCTCCGGGGTGCTGTCGCGGCCGGTGAGGCCGGTGCCGCCGGTGCTCAATACCACCTGTACCTGGGGGTCGGCAATCCAGCGCGAGAAGACCGCCCGCAACTGGTAGACATCGTCGCGCACAAGCTCGCGGGCGACCACCCGGTGTCCGGCCTCCTGCGCCTTGGCCTGGAGCAGGTCCCCGGAACTGTCCTCGGCCGCGGTGCGGGTGTCGGAAACCGTCAGGATGGCGACGGCAAGCGGCACGAAGCCTTGGTCGGTGAAGTGAGTGCTCATCGCAATCTGGTCTCCTGCAAGGCCGATAGCGGCAAATGAAAAACGTCTTGCCGCAGCAAGACCATTAGGGAACGTTCTCAGCACCGTTGTCGTTGTCGTAATCGAGGTTATCGTCGCGCCTCGGATTCTCTCGCACCCCTAAAGTGCATCGCTTCTCCGATTACGACAACGACAACGACAACGACAACGACAACGACAACGACAACGGTTGTGTTTGACCTGTTTTTGACCCGTTATTAAAGCCACTTGGGGATCAGGATCAGCCCCCAGGTGACCACGGTGAGCGTCATGCTCATGAAGACCGCGGCGGAGGCGATGTCCTTGGCGCGGGCGGACAGGTCGTGACGCTCCAGGCCGACGCGGTCGACATTGGCCTCGATCGCGGAGTTCAACAACTCCACGACCAGGACCATCAGCAGGCAGCCGATCAGTAGCGTCCGTTCCACTGGGGTTTCCCCCAGCCAGAGTCCCAGGGGCACCAGAAACAGGAGCAGGAACAACTCCTGGCGAAATGCCTCTTCCGCCTGAAAGCACGCCTTGAACCCCTGCATGGAAAAGCCGAAGGCGTAGATGACCCGCTTCCAGCCCCGTTCATTGTGATTGGCCATGGGCTATGCCGGGGTCGACGCAGGCCGCCAGGCCAGGTCCAACTGGCGCGCCGCGCGCACGTCGTCGAGGCGGCGTACCGGCATGGTGTGCGGGGCGCCCTTTACCAGTTCCGGGTTGGTTCGCGCCTCCTCACGGATGGCGACCAGCGCGGCGACGAAGCCGTCGAGTTCCTCTTTACTCTCGGTCTCGGTGGGCTCGATCAGCAGGCATTCGGGCACCAGCAAGGGGAAATAGGTGGTGGGGGCGTGGTAGCCGTAATCGAGCAGGCGCTTAGCGAAGTCCATGGCATTGACGCCGAACTCCTTGGCCTCGCGCTTGACGGTGATGATGAACTCGTGGCTCGCCCGCCGCCGCGGATAGGCGGCCTCGAAGCCGGCCTCCCTGAGTCTGGCCATGAGGTAATTGGCGTTCAGGGTGGAGAATTCGGAGACCCGCTTCATGCCTTCGCGCCCCAGCATCCGCGCATAGACATAGGCGCGCAGCAGGATGCCCATGTTGCCGCCGAAGGCGGTGAGCCGGCCGATGGACTGGGGCCGGTCGCGCTCGACGAGCCAGCGATAGCCGTCGGCGTCCCGGGCGACCAGGGGCACCGGGAGGAAGGGCTCCAGCCGCTTGGACACGCCCACCGGACCGGCCCCGGGACCACCGCCGCCGTGGGGGGTGGAGAAGGTCTTATGCAGGTTCATGTGGATCACGTCAAATCCCATGTCACCGGGGCGGACCTTGCCCAGGATGGCATTGAGGTTGGCACCGTCGTAATACAGGAGTCCGCCGGCCGCGTGCACGATGCCCGCGATCTCCTGGATATTGCGGTCGAAGACCCCGACGGTGCTCGGGTTGGTCAGCATGATACCGGCGGTCTGGGGACCCACCGCCGCCCGCAAGGCGGCGATGTCCACGTCCCCATCCGGACCGGTCGGGACCTCGCGCGCCACGAAACCGCACATGACGGCGGAGGCCGGATTGGTCCCGTGGGCGGCGTCCGGCACCAGGATCTCGGTGCGGGCCGCGTCATTGCGGGCCAGGTGATAGGCGCGGATCATCGCGACGCCCGCGAATTCACCCTGGGCACCCGCGGAGGGCGCCAGCGACACCGCGTGCATCCCGGTGACCTCTTTGAGCATCTCCTGAAGCTCGAAGAGACAGGCGAGGAACCCCTGTCCGTGGCTTTCCGGCGCCGCCGGGTGCCGCCCCAGAAAGCCGGGCAATGAGGCGAGCGTATGACAGGCGCGCGGGTTGTACTTCATGGTACAGGAGCCCAGCGGATAGAAATGGGTGTCGATGGAGAAGTTTTTCTGCGACAGCCGCGTGTAGTGACGCACCGCCTGGAGTTCCGAGACCTCCGGCAGCAGCGGCCGCGTGGCGCGGCGCTGGGCGGCGGGAAGGTCGGCGCAGTCCGCCAGCTGGAGCGGGGCCTGGGCGGTGGCGCGGCGGCCGGGTTGAGATTGTTCGTGGATCAGCATGTCGATGGGATCGCTCTGCAATAAAGATGGCTGAGGAACGGTTCACTAATAAGTTAAGCAAGTCCATTAGGGAATGCTGGTCGCGTCGTTGTCGTTGTCGTTGTCGTAATCGAGGTTATCGTAGCGCCCCGGATTCTCTCGCACGCCAAATTCCATCGCTTCTCCGATCACGACAACGAC
>NZ_CAIKKU010000096.1 GCF_903828115.1 uncultured Thiodictyon sp.
CGCCGGTGGCCGGCCCCGGCGGCACGCGGGGGCCGTCAGCCGCCGCGGGGCCGGGTGCCGCCGCCGCAAGGGCGGCGGCGCGCGGCCGGGTCCGGTCTCTCACCGGCGGGCCGCGATGATCGCGGGCCGCACCGGGGTTAGGACATGCGCGTCCGATTTCTACGTGTTTAGGGTCGCGCCTCGAGGCGTGACCGCGTTTATTTGGGGCGCCCCCGGTCTGGGCGGCGTCCCGCCGTTAAAGCGGTGTCTGGGGTCGACCATGAGCGTGCTTTGCGCCGCGGGGCGCGCCGGGCGGTCTAGGGTGTAGAATCCACGTCGACCCGCGGACTGCACCGACACCGGCCCATTGGGAGCCGGCCTCTCGAACCGCCATCTTGAACCTTCTTAAACCTTGGCCCGCCGGGCTCGTCCGGCGACCGGCGCCGACGCGGCGCGCACGGGGCCTCAGGGCTGCGCGCACCGCTGACGAAAACGTTCTTGCGTCTTTCGCTCGCCAGCGCAAGCGCCGAATACTAACAGTGAATCCTTATGCCAGCAATGAAGCCGCGGGACCGGGTGCGAGTCCGTTGAACCCACGTCAGTCCCGTTTCTATCCCCGCTCGGGTCCCGGCTCGCGCAAAGAGCCGGATCCCCGCCCCGCCAAGGGCGCCGTTGCGCGTCGTCCGGCGCCGGTCAAGGCCCCGGTCGCCGCCGCCCCGCCGACCCTGCTCGAGCGTGTCCCCGCCGTGGTCGTGGTCTGTGTCGACCCGGAATCGGCGGGTCAGCGCATCGACAACTTCCTGCTGCGTCACTTGAAGGGTGTCCCGCGCAGCCACCTCTACCGGGTACTGCGCCGCGGCGAGGTCCGTGTCAACAAGGGCCGGATACAAGCCGACTACCGGCTCAAGACCGGCGACCTGGTGCGGATTCCGCCCCTGCGCACCCCCACGCCCGAGGCCCCGGTGCGGGCCCCGGACAGCCAATTGGAGCGCCTCGCCGCGGCCATCCTGTTCGAGGACGAGCGCCTGCTGGTCATCGACAAGCCCTCTGGGCTCGCCGTGCACGGCGGCAGCGGCCTGTCCTATGGGCTGATCGAGTCACTGCGGCAACTGCGCCCCGGGGCGGAACTGGAACTGGTGCATCGGCTGGACCGCGACACCTCCGGGTGTCTGGCGATCAGCAAGCGCCGCAGCACGCTGCGCGAACTGCACCGGCTGATCCGCGCCGGCGCCATGGACAAGCGCTATCTGGCCCTGATCCTGGGCGACTTGGCCGACGCCGAGGTGACGGTGGACGCCCCCCTGACCAAGAACCTCGACCAGGGCGGCGAGCGGGTGGTCAAGGTGGACCGCGTCGCCGGTAAGGAGGCGCGGACGCAGTTTCGCCGCCTGCGCCGGCTGCCGCTGGCCGGGGCCGACGGTGGCGCGGGGTGGGCGACGCTGGTGGAGGCGCGCCTGCTCACCGGGCGCACCCACCAGATCCGCGTCCATGCCGCCCACCTGGGGACGCCACTCGCGGGGGACCCCAAGTACGGCGACTTCGAGGCCAATCGCCGCCTCAAGGCCCTGGGGCTCGGCCGACTGTTCCTGCACGCCAGTGTGCTCGGCGTGCGCGCCGAGTACATGGACGCGCCGCTGCGGGTGGAGTCGCCGCTGCCGGCCGAGTTGGAACAGGTGCTGACGCGCCTGGCGGCGGGCGACCCCGGTGCGCAACCGGGCGGGGGCGGGCCGGGATGACCTTTTCACTCATCGTCTTCGACTGGGACGGCACCCTGATGGACTCGCAGGCACGTATCGTCGACTGCCTCCAGGCCGCCTTCGTCGAGGTCGGCCAACCCGTGCCCAGTCGGGAGGCCGCCGCCGACATCATCGGACTGGGGCTGGACGAGGCCATGGCGCGCCTGTGGCCCGCGGCCGCTGCGGCGCAGCGACAACTGGTCGCCGACCACTACCGGCGGCACTTCCTGGGCGGCAACACCACCCCCTCGGCACTCTTTGCGGGGGCCCGGGAGACCCTGGAGCAGTTGCGCGCCGCGGGCTATCTGCTCGCCGTGGCCACCGGCAAGAGCCGCCGCGGGCTCGACCTGTCCCTGGCGGAGACCGGGCTTGCCGGGCATTTTCAGGCCACCCGCTGTGCCGACGAGGGTTTTTCCAAGCCGCACCCCCAAATGTTGCTGGAGATCATGGACGAGCTGGGCGTTGCGCCCGCCCGCACCCTGATGATCGGCGACACCGAATACGACCTGCAGATGGCCGCGAATGCCGGTGCCGGCGCCCTGGCGGTCTGTTACGGGGTCCACGCACCCGAGCGGCTGCGCGCGTTGCACCCGCTGGCCTGTCTGGACTCGCTCGCCGCCATTCCGCAGTGGCTGCGGCAGACGGGTGGGGCTTGGGTTGCTTGAGCAGAACCCAAGGATACGGCGGCGCTCGGTCCGCATAGCGGACCCTACGATTGGTTGCGCCCCGTAGGGTCCGCTGCGCGGACCAGGAGCCCCGGATTGGCCGCGTCAGGCGGGCGGGGCCTGGCATCCTGTTCCATCTTTATGTTGCGTACCGACCCCAACGGGGTCGAACATACCAGCCCAGGGCAACGCCCTGGGATGACGTCGTTCACTCGGCTTAGCCCTGAAAGGGCGTGACATAACGGCGTCGATCCTTATGTCACGCCCCTTCAGGGCTAGGCTCCGTTATCTCACACTCATACCCAGGGCGTTGCCCTGGGCTGGTATGTCACGCCCCTTCGGGGCTGACGCGAAACGCAGAATAGGGTGGAACGCCCTGCCAGCTCGCTATATCAGGCGAAATCCGAGCCTTTCAGCCCTTCACCCGAGAAAGAATGATGAACTGGAAATTCTGGCAGCGCCGCACCGAGCCCATGCCCGCCCCCGGCGACCCGGACTGGGAGCGCGCCCTGATCAACCGCGTGGCCCTGGAATACCTGGGCGACCAGCGTCGCGGCCGGCGCTGGGGCAACATCTTCAAGCTCCTGATCCTGCTCTATCTCGTCGGCATCCTGGCGGTGGCCCTGTCGCGCAGTGCCTGGGAGGGGCTCAAGGCCGGCCAGGACCATACCGCGCTGGTCCAGGTGAAGGGGGTCATCTCAGCCGATAGCGAGGCGAGCGCCGACCGGGTGATCTCGGCCCTGCGCGACGCCTTCGAGGCACCGCGCGTCAAGGGCGTCATCCTGCGTATCAACAGCCCCGGCGGCAGCCCGGTCCAATCCGGCTATATCAATGACGAGGTCCGCCGGCTCAAGGAGAAATACAAAAAGGACAAGGGCCATGACCTGCCGGTCTATGCCGTGGCCGTGGACCTCTGCGCCTCCGGCGCCTATTACGTCGCGGTCGCCGCCGACAAGATTTACGCCGATAAGGCGAGCCTGGTGGGCTCCATCGGCGTGCGTATCGACGCCTTCGGCTTCGTCGAGGCCATGAAGGACTTAGGCGTCGAACGGCGCCTGCTGGCGTCCGGCGCCAACAAGGGCATCCTCGACCCCTTCTCACCACTCCCCGAGGCCCAGCGACAATTCATCCAGACGGTACTCGACCAACTGCACCAGCAATTCATCACCGCGGTCAAGACCGGCCGCGGCGACCGCCTCAAGGGCGGCGATGAACTCTTCAGCGGCCTCTTCTGGAACGGCGACCAGGCGCTCACCCTGGGCCTGGTGGACGGCCTGGGCAGTGCAAGCTTAGTCGCCCGCGAGGTGATCGGCGCCGAGACCCTGGTCAACTATACGAAGAAGAAGGACCTGTTCGAGAGCTTCGCCGACCGCTTGGGCGCCGGCGTCGCCAATGGCTTCCTCCAGGTTTTTACCATGCTCGGCGGCGGCACCCCGCGGTAAGCCCGCGGCGGCCCGGAGTCCAAGACTTTACCGTGAAAGTCCCCTGTGTAGCCAGGCCATCCTGGCCTGGCCAGGCTGGAACAGTCAGGGCTGGAAACCCTGACTACGCAGGCTCGCTCGCCAGCGATCGGCATGACTTTCATCTGCCGGGGTGGCGCGGGCGCCATGACCGTTAGCCTTGGCGGCGCTATGCCCGGCCGAATGGGTAGGAACCCCACGTGTGGGCCTTGATCGTCGTTGCGGCGGCGCCCGGCGTAGGGTACGCCGCGCGCACCTTGCGCAGGGACGCAATGGCGTCGCGGTGGCACGGGTGCGCGCGGCGCACCCTACGAGATCTCGGCCGGAACGAGGATCGAGGCCGACGCGAGGGATGTTCCGGCGCCGGATACGGCAACACAGGAGACAGGACCGAATGACACCCGACGAGTTCATCGCCGCTTGGAAGGACAACCCGCTGACCGAACGGGCCGGCGCCCAACAGTGGTTCAGCGACCTGTGCGACCTGCTCGATGTCCCCAAGCCCCGGGATGCCGACAACTACTGCTTCGAGCGCGGCGCCAGGAAATCCGGCGGCGGCGAGGGCTGGGCGGATGTCTGGAAGCGGGGGCATTTCGGCTGGGAAAACAAGAAGCCCGGCCGTGACCTGAACGGCGCGCTCAAGCAGCTCACGGACTATGCCCTGAATCTGGAGAGCCCGCCGCTGCTGGTCGTTGCCGACCGCGAACGGATCATCATCCATACCGCCTTTACCGGCTACCCCGACGAACCCCGCGAAATCCGCATCGATGACCTGGGCGACCCGGCGCAGCGCGAGATTCTGCGCTGGGTCTTCACCGATCCCGAGAAACTCAAGCCCACCAAGTCCTGCCAAGCCATCACCAAGGAGGCCGCGACCAAGTTCGCCAACCTCGCCGAAACCATGCGCAAGCGGGGCGAGGATTGGCAGCGCGTGGCCCATTTCCTGGTGCAGTGCCTGTTCTGTCTCTTCGCCGAGGACGAGCGGCTGCTGCCGGGCAACCTCTTCGCCGATCTGCTGAAGAATGCGCAAAGCGATACCGGGAAGGCCGCCAAGCGTCTGGGTACGCTGTTCCTGGCGATGCAAAGCCCGCATGGCGAATATGGCGACCATGACATCGCCTGGTTCAACGGCGGGCTCTTCAATACCATCGACATCCCCCCGCTGCTGCCGACAGACCTGGCTGAATTGCATTGCGCCGCGCGCGACATGGACTGGCGGGCGATCGACCCCACCATCTTCGGGACCCTGTTCGAGCGCGGACTCGACCCGGCTGCCCGCGCACCCCTGGGCGCCCACTACACCGATGTCGACACGATCGGCAAGCTGATCGATCCGGTGATCACCCAACCCCTGCTGCGGGAGTGGGAAACGGCCAAGGCCGTCATTGAGGCGGGGCAAGGCAAAAAGGGGCCAACGCGTAAGGCCCGCGATGCCTATCAAGGATTTCTGCTTAGACTCTATGAATTCCGGGTGCTGGACCCCGCGTGCGGGTCCGGGAACTTCCTCTACCTGGCCCTCAAGGCGCTGCGCGACCTGGAGAAGCGCGTCCAGGTGGAGGCCAGGGACCTTGGCATCCCGACCACCGATGAGTTCCTGCAGACCGGACCGCATAATATCCTGGGGCTGGAGATCAACGAATTCGCCGCCGAACTGGCGCGCGTCACGGTGTGGATCGGCGACATTCAATGGTGTCGGCGCAACGGCTACCAGCACAGCGAAAACCCCATCCTCAAGCCGCTCGACGCGATTGAGCATCGGGACGCCCTGATCAATCCGGACGGCACCGAGGCCGCATGGCCGACGGCCGATGTGATCGTGGGGAATCCGCCGTTTCTCGGTGATAAGAAAATGCTCGGCGGCTTGGGCACGGCGTATGTGACACGGCTGCGCAAGCGCTACGATGGCCGGGTACCGGGCGGCGCCGACCTGGTGACCTACTGGTTCGAGAAGGCGCGGGCGCAGATTGCCGCGGGCAAGACGCGCTGCGCGGGGCTGGTCGCCACCAACAGCATTCGCGGCGGGGCGAACCGCAAGGTCCTGGACCGCATCGTCGAGACCGGCGCCATCTTCAACGCCTGGTCGGATGAGCCTTGGGTCAATGAGGGGGCGGCGGTGCGGGTGTCGCTGGTGGCCTTTGCTGCGACTGCCGCCGAGCGACCCATTGTGCTTGACGGAAACCCCATCCCAGCCATCTACGCCGACCTATCAGGTTCAACCGCGGAGCACGAGAACGACCTAACTGGTGCGAGAGTGCTGTCCGAAAACCTGCGAGCGGCCATCCAGGGTCCGACAAAAGGTGGGGCCTTCGATATCCCTGGGGTAACGGCACGCGGCTGGCTCGTGCTGCCAAACATTCACGGAAAGCCGACTTCCGACGTCCTCAAGCCGTGGCTCAACGGGCTTGATGTAACGCGCCGACACCTGGATAACTGGATCATCGATTTCGCCGACATGGACGAGGCGGATGCCAGCCTTTACGAGGCACCCTTTGAGCACGTCCGCGTTTGCGTATTTCCGGCACGACAAGGGGTCGCCCGCGAGCGTCGGAAACGTTACTGGTGGCAATTCAATGAACCAGCCCCCGGTTTACGCGCTGCCTTATCCCTCGTCAGTCGGTATATCGCCACGCCAGAAGTCTCGAAGCACCGCGTTTTCGTCTGGCTCAACGCTGCGACGATTCCTGACAAGAATCTCGTGGCCATCGTGCGTGAGGACGACGCGACGTTTGGCGTGCTGCACTCCCGGCCGCATAGAGTCTGGGCTCTCAAGATGGGCACAAGCCTGGAAAATCGTCCGCGCTACACCTCATCAAGCACATTCCGAACCTTCCCCTTCCCCGATGGCCTGACCCCGGCAGACACCAAGGGGCCGACCGAGGCCCTGGCGTCGGGCGCGGTCCTGCCCACCGTGGCGGCCGACCGGCGCGCGGTTGCCGCCAGGATTGCCGAAGCCGCTTACAGCCTGAACGCGCGTCGCGAAAGCTGGTTGAATCCCAAGGAGTGGATTGAGCGGGTCCCCGAGGTGGTGCCCGGCTATCCGGACCGGATCATCCCCGCGCCTGGGCATGAGGCCGAGCTGAAGACGCGGACCCTCACCAACCTCTACAACAAACCGCCGGCCTGGCTCAACTACGCCCACCAGGCGCTCGATGCGGCAGTGGCGGCGGCCTACGAATGGACGGACTACACCGCGCAGTTGCCGGACGAGGAGATTCTTCGCCGGTTGCTGGCGCTGAACCTGCAACGGCCCATGCAGGCGAAGGCCAGGAAGGCCATCCGGCCCAAGGCGGACTGACCCCGCAAACCTCAGGTCGGGACCCGGTGGGAGGGGCTTCAGCCGCAGCCTCGATCATCGTTGCGGCCAGCAGCGCGTAAGGTCCGCACAGCGGACCCTACGGGATGGCGCCG
>NZ_CAIKKU010000097.1 GCF_903828115.1 uncultured Thiodictyon sp.
GTAATCGAACGATCCGATCACGACAACGACAACGACAACGACCAGGCAGCGTACCCGGGATCTCGGTCACCACGTCAGTTCTGATCGCACCGTGCGCGGATCCGCCGATTGACACCGCGGCCCAAGGTTCCTAGCATCCGCCCCCCACCACTGCGCGACCTAAGCCCCATGCCCAAACTCACCCCCCTGCACTGGCTCCTGGCCGCCGTCTTCCTGGCCTTCTACGGCTTCGCCGTCTTCGCCGTCACCCGCGACTACTATGTCCGCCATCCGGTGCGCCCGCCGGCCGCCCGTGGCGGCGGCGCCGCGCCCGCCGGGCACCCGGCAACCCGCGCCCCAGGCGCGGCCCCGCGCAGCGGCAGCGACGCCGTCCCGGCGGCGCTCACCGAGACCGATGCGGACCTGTTGCGCCGACGCGCCGATGCGCTCTTCAGTGAGGGTCGTTATCGCGAGACGCTACCGGTCTATCGGCGCATCCTGGAACTGGCCCCGGAGGACCTGGAGACCCGCAACGACCTGGGGCTCGCCCTCTATTACACCGGTGACGCCTCAGGGGCACTGGAGCAATTGCGCACGGCGACCGCCGCCGACCCGAGGTTCCAGCGCGGTTGGTTGACCCTGGGCTACGTGACCCTGGAGAGTGGCGACAAACCCAAGGCCCGCGAGGCCTTGGGCCGGGCGCGCGACCTGGGGCCAGACAATCCGCTCGGCCAGGAGGCCGTGCGCCTGCTCGGCGTCGCTAAAGACTAAGGCAGGATTGTCCGGGTTTGCCTTCATGAAGCAGAGCCCCGAAGGGGCGTGACATACCAGCCCAGGGCAACGCCCTGGGTTATCCGACAGAGGACGCTTAGCCCTGAAGGGGCGTGACATAGGGCCGCTCTCAGCGCCGCTGGAGTTTTGAGGCTAGTGCCCACCAGGTTAATCAGCAGGAGCGCCGCCCTCCAGTCCATCGAGCCGCCGCCGCAGGTCCGCGAGTTCCTGCTGTTGGCGCTTGAACTGCTTGAGCAACCCCGGCAGTTGGGCCAATGCACCCATCTCCCGCATGGTTTCTTTGAGCGGCCGGGCCGGGGTGCCGAACACCGCGGCACCCGGCGGCACCTCCTTGGTCACCCCCGACTGGCCGCCCAGGCGCGCCCCCGCCCCCACCTCTACATGGTCCGAGACCGCCACCTGACCACCAATCACCGCACCAGCTCCCACCCGGCTGCTCCCCGCCACCCCGGCCTGACCGGCAATGATCACATGGGCACCGATGTCCGTGTTGTGGGCGATCTGCACCAGATTGTCGATCTTGGCCCCGCGGCGGACCCGGGTCTCACCCAGGGTCGCCCGGTCCACGCAGCAGTTGCAGCCGATGTCCACGTCGTCCTCGATCACTACCCACCCGAGCTGCGGGACCTTGCGATGACCCTGCCCGTCCCAGCGGAAGCCGAAGCCGTCCCCGCCGAGCACCGCCCCCGAGTGCACGATGCAGCGCTCGCCGACACGGGTATCCCGGTGCAGGGTCGCATTGGCCTCGATCACGCAGTCCGCCCCCAGGGTCACCCCAGGCCCCAGGTAGGCACCCGGACCGATGGTACAACGCGGCCCTACCCGAACCCCGGCCGCAAGCACCGCGCAGGCCCCCACCGCCACCCCCTCGTCCACCACCGCTCCCGCGTCGATCACCGCGCTCGGGTGTATCCCCTGCACCTCCGAGGCCGGCCGACACGACTCCGCGAGCAGAAAAAAGCTGCTCCGCGGCTCCGCCACCCGGATCAACAGGGGCCCCCCGACCGCCGGAAAGTCCTCGTGCACCAGCACCGCCGCGGCGCCCGAGCGGTGCACCGCGTCCGCCTGATCCGCCCCCTCGGCGAAGCACAGGTCGGTGTCCCCAGCCAGTTGCAGCGTATTGACCCCATGAAATTGGGGGGACGTCAGGGCGGGGCCGAGCGTCGGCACCGGGACCGCGAGCCGCGCGCAGAGTTGAGGAAGATCAAAGACCATGAAGGCTCCGGTTGGGCTGGCTGAGGTTGGATTAGGAGGGGAACGGTACCAGGATCGTCAACGGCCATCATGGCAGCCCGGCCGCGGGACGGATGACCTTTCGCATCAACATCTCGTCCTGGCCTGCGACCACCAGGTCGGCGATGACGCCGACCGAGTGAAAGCCCTGTTTCTCGTAGAAGCACCGGGCGCCGGTATTGAAGCCGGAGACCAGCAGCCAAAGGTTTGCGGTGCGCCGACGGTAGTGCGACTCGATGAAATCGAGGGCCGCGCGCCCGACGCCCTGGCCCTGGGCCCGCGGGAGCACGGCGAAGAGTTCGATGTAGGCCCCGCGCAGCCAGGGGTGACGCACCACCACCAGGCCCTGCAACTCGCCGTCGCGCATTGCGAGGTAGTGGGTCAGGTCCGGGTGGGCCGACTCAAGACCCCGCGCCAGGGGCTCGGCCTGGTAACCCAGGGTCCGCCAGGGGTCCATACCGGCCAGGGCGGCGCCGATGGCCGCGGCTTGCTCGCGCCCCTGGGCGGCCCGCGCGACGAACTCAAGACGCCCGCCGCTCATCGCCCAGCCCCGCGCGCAAAGAGTTTGTCATAGCGGCGGTTGTCGGCAAAACGCCGCTCGTAACACTCCTGCACCGCGACCGGGCGCACGGCGGCCAGGAGTTCGCTGAGCGTCACGAAGCGCCGGTCACTGCGCAGTATCGCGGCCAGCCAATGGTGCCTGGAGCCGGGCGAGTGCCTGCTCTGCCTCCTGCGCTCGCCGCTCGGCCTGCTGCCGCGCCTGTGCCTGGATGTCGGCGCGGTTCGACTCTGCGGCGGCATGCTGCTCGGCCTGCCGACGCGCCTGTGCCTCGGTGTCGGCACGGCTCGCTTCGGCGGCGGCGCGCTGTTCGGCAAGGGCGGTCTGCGACATGGGCGTCTCCCGAGGCGGTGGCGGTTAGCGACATAGCCTAGCACGGGTCCCATCGACCGAAGGCCCGCAGTCCAAGGCGCGAGTACCGCCGGGTAGAAATGCGCGGGCCATTAGCCGAACCGGTACCAGCCGCCCGGGGATTCAGGCCCGTGACGCGCCCGCGGCCGCCAGGGCGCTGCGAAGTCCGCACCCCAACTCGGCCGCGAGCGCGCCCAGGTCGGCGGGAAGACGCAGGTCGGCGACCCGCGTTACCGCCAGCCCCGGATAGCCGCAGGGATTGATGCGCCCGAAGGGCTCCAGGTCCAGGTCGACATTCAGTGCCAGCCCGTGGTAGCTGCACCCCTGGCGCACGCGCAGACCCAGGGCGGCAATCTTGACCCCATCCACATAGACCCCTGGGGCATCGGCACGCGCGGCGGCGACGATCCCGCGGACGGCCAGCAGGTCGATCACCGCCTGCTCCAGGAGGTGGACCAGGCGCTTGACCCCGATCCCGCCGCGGTGCAGATCGAAGAGCACATAGGCGATGAGCTGGCCGGGTCCGTGGTAGGTCACCTGGCCGCCGCGGTCGGTGCGGATGACCGGGATCGTGCCGGGATCGAGCACGTGCTCGGGGCGTCCGGCCTGACCCAGAGTGAAGACCGGCGGGTGTTCCAGGAGCCAGATCTCGTCCGGAGTCGCCGCGTCGCGCGCCGCGGTGAAGGCGCGCATGGCGTCCCAGGTGGCCTGGTAGTCCTGCAGGCCGCTTAGGCGGCGCAGGATCAGGCCGGGGGATGGGACGGGCATCGCGGCCTCCGGGGTGGGATCCCGACCGAAGTCGTTGTCGTTGTGTTTAACTTTGTTGTTGACTCCTCACTAGAGGGCCCAGACGACCTGCTCGTGGGCGGACAGGTCCCGGTAGATGGCATTGAGTTGGGCACGGTTCTGGGCCACGAACGTGACGGTCACCGCGAGCCACTTGCCGCCGCTGCTCACGCGGGCGCTGATGGCGGTCTCGTCGAGGTCCGGGGCGTAGCGGCGCATGATGGCGAGCACCACGGACTGGAAGTCCGCGTCGGCCCGTCCCATGACCTTGATCGCGTAGCGGCGGGGGAAGTACCGGGGCTTTTCCTTGGCGGCGTTGGGCGCCCAGAGCGAGGGCTTAAGCACGGCCGCGGCGCACCCGCGCCTTGTAGTCCTGATAGAGGGCGTCCATGCGCCGCCACAGGGGCCCCGGCACGCCGGCCCCCACGGGGACCACGTCCAGCCGGGTGACCGGCAGGACCTCGCGGGTGGAACTGGTGATCCAGATCTCCTGCGCGGCCGTCAGTTCCTCCATGGGGATGCGCCGCTCCAGGGCGCGGATACCCTGGTCGCGGGCCAACTCCAACACCAGTTCCCGGGTGATGCCCGGCACGATCAGGTGGCCCCGGGGCGGGGTGATGATCTCGTCGCCCACGACCACGAACACGTTGGCGGAAGACCCCTCGGTCACCATGCCGTCGCGCAGCAGGATGGCCTCCAGGGCGCCCTCGTCCGCGGCCTCGCGGCGCATCATCACGGCGGACAGGAGCGAGATGGCCTTGATCTCGCAGCGGTGCCAGCGGATGTCCGGGCGGGTGATGCAGGCCACGCCCGCTGCGGCGACCGCCGGGTCGCGGGGGGCAATGGGCTTGGCACGGGCGAAGACCGTCGGCACCACCCCGTCGGGACACAGATGGTCGCGCTCCGGCGCCGCGCCGCGGGTTACCTGGAGATAGACGGATTGATCGGGCGCCGGGGCCGGTCCGATCAGGTGGGTCAGCATCGCCTCCCACTGCTCCCGGCCCAGGGGATTGTCCAGGCGGATCGCCGACAGGCCGTCGTCGAGCCGGTCCAGGTGCTGCTCCAGGCGCAGAAAGTGTCCGCCGTAACTGGGGATGACCTCGTAGACGCCGTCGCCGAACATGAAGCCGCGATCCATCACCGAGACCCGGGCCTGCTCCTGCGGCAGGAAGGCGCCGTTGAGAAAGATTTCACTCATAGCGTGCGGACCTCAATCAGAACCACTGCCACACCGTGTCCCTGGTGCGCTGCCAGAGGTTGCCCTCGGCCACGTCCTGGAGTGCCACCAGGGGCACCCGCGAGACCTCGGTACCGGCCAGGAAGACGACGATGTCCCCGACCCGCGCACCCCGGGCAATCGGGGCGGTCAGGGTCTGGGCCTTGTCCAGGCGGGGGCTCAGCTCCGCGTAGCGCCCGCGCGGGATGGTCGCGTAGACATCGCGGCCCGGACCGACCGGCAGTTCCTTCAGGTCGCCCTTCCAGACCCGCAGGTTCTCCAGCGGCTGGTCGGCCGGATAGAGCAGGTGACTTTCAAAGAAGCGGAAGCCGTAGTTCAGGAGTTCCAGACTGGCGACCGCGCGCGCCTCCGGGTTCTTGGCGCCCAGCACCACGGACACCAGGCGCATCCCGTCGCGCCGGGCGGAGGCCACCAGGCAGTAACCGGCGGCCTCGGTGTAGCCGGTCTTGACGCCATCGACGGTCGCGTCCCGCCACAGCAGGCGGTTGCGGTTCTGCTGCTTGATGCCGTTGTATTCGTATTCCTTGGTCCCGTCCCACTCATAGAACTTGGGGAACTCGCGGATCAGGGCGGCGGTCACCCGGGCGATGTCGCGGGCGGTGGTGAAGTGATTGGGGTCCGGCAGGCCGGTGACATTGACGAAGTGCGAGTTGGTCATGCCCAGGCGCTGGGCATTGGTGTTCATCAACTCGGCGAAGACCTGCTCGCTGCCCGCCACATGCTCGGCCAGGGCCACGCTTGCATCGTTGCCGGACTGGATGATCATGCCCTTGAGCAAGTCCTCCAGGGGGACCTGCTTGCCGACCTCGATGAACATCTTGGAGCCGCCGGTCCGCCAGGCGTTTTCGCTGATCAGCACCGGGTCGGTCAGGCGCACATGCCCCGCGAGCAACTCCCGATAGATCGTGTAGCCGGTCATGATCTTGGTCAGGCTCGCCGGCTCCAGGCGGTCGTCGGCCCGGGACTCGGCCAGCACCGCCCCGGTGTTGAAGTCGATCAGGAGATAGCCCTTGGCATCCACCACGGGGGGTGACGGGACGGCCTGGGGCGCGGCCGGGACGGCGGCGGTCGGGGGTGCCGACGGCGCGGCCGACGGCGGCGTTGCGGTCTGGGCCGTGGTACGGGGCGGGACAGCGGCCGGGACGGCCTGCGCCGGGGGCGGCGTGTAAGCCGGAGCCGGCGCGACCGCGGGGGCGGCCGGCGCCGCGGCGACCCTCAGGTTCAGCGGCAGCAGGACGGACAGGCACAGGAGGAGCAGTGCGGGTTGCAACTTCATGGGGCGTAACCGGAGATCTGGGTAGCGGGCGAAAGACAGCGCCGATTCTACCCGTCCGCCGGGGGTTTGGCACCAACCGCGCCTAGAGTCCAAGGCATTACCGTGAAAGTCCCCTGCGTAGCCAGGCCATCCTGGCCTGGCCAGGCTGGAACAGTCAGGGCTGGAAGCCCTGACTACGCAGGCTCGCTCGCCAGCGATCGGCATGACTTTCATCTGCCGGGGTGGCGCGGGCGCCATGACCGTTAGCCGGCGGCCGAATCAGTTCCACGTCAGCCGCGGCGCCTCGCCGATGCCCAGCGCCGTCAGTTTGGCGGAGAGGCGCCGCGCATCGCTCTCGGAACCCAGGGGACCGACCCGGACCTTGTAGAGGTCGGACGCGCCCGCGGCGCTACGCTGGACGCGCACCGGTTCGGTCAGTTGGGGGCGCAGGCGCTCACGCAGACGCTCGGCGTTGCGCGGGTCCCCGAAGGCGCCGACCTGGAGGAACAGCCCGCGGCCGGGCCCCGCGGTGTCGGCCGCACCGTCCGCCGCGTTGCTGTCGGCGCCGGTAGCGCGGGGGCGCGCCGCCACGACCTTAGCGGCGGGGGCCGGCGTCGGCGCTGCATCGGCAAACGGCGCGGGTCCCGGCTCGGCATCCACCGCGGCGAACGCCGCCGTCGCGGCCCGCTCACGCGCGTCCGCGGGTCTGGCCGCCGGGCGCGGCGGTGGCGCCGACCCCCGGTTGGCAATCGCCAATGAGCGGGCGATGGCGTCGCCGCTCGCCCGCCCCGGCTGGTTCGTCCAGAAGGGCGCCGGCGCCGCCGCGGCGACAAACCCCGCATCGGTTCCAAACCCAGCGCCGCCGGCGGGGGCAGGCACCGCACCCGGGTTGGCGGGATCGATCCCCCGGATCTCCACCGTGGCCGTGCCCTTCGGGAAGACCCCGATCTTGGTGGCGGCGGCATAGGACAGGTCGATGACCCGGGTGCCGTGGAAGGGTCCGCGATCGTTGATGCGTACGACCGCGCTGCGCCCATTCTCCAGGTTGGTGACACGGGCATAGCTGGGCAGGGGCAGGGTCTTGTGGGCGGCGGTCATGCCGTACATGTCGTAGCGCTCGCCGGAGCTGGTGCGGCGGCCGTTGAACTGCTTCCCGTACCAGGAGGCCAACCCGTGCTCCACATGACCGCGGCCGTCTTGTTTGGTGCGGTAGACCTTGCCGCGGACCTTATAGCTGGCCATGTTGCCGTACTTGGACCTGGGCTCCACGCGGGGCACCGCGTCCGGGATCCCGGTGGGGTCCAGCCGGCGGTAGTCGGGGCCACCATCGGCGTCGCGGGAGCCCTGGCCGGCACAGCCGGCCAACAGCAGCAGCGCCGGCAGGATCAGTGCGATGGGAGCGTGGGCGTCCCGCCCGCGGGTTTTCCGCTCGGCGGGCGGGACGCCCGCGCTCCCAGATGGCGGGTTCTGATGAGGCTCGGTGTGCAGATTCATCGATCGCTTCCCCCGTGGTTCTCGGTCAGGGCCAAGGTTCGGCCTGGTTGCGGACCCCGACCGCTGGGCGCGCCGCGGCTCCGGTCCCTGAGCCATCCTGACACATTACCTTGAGTATATCCGCAAACTCGCTCAATTCAAAGCTATTTGCGATGCGTCTGAATCCCCATGAGAAGGCCGAAACCGACCATCAGGGTAACCATGGAGGTCCCGCCGTAGCTGATCAGGGGCAGCGGGACCCCCACCACCGGGAGCAGGCCCGTGACCATGCCGGTGTTGACGAAGACATAGATGAAGAACACCAGCGACAGACCGCCGGCGAGCAGCTTGCCGTAGGTGTCCGGGGCCTGCACCGCGATGCGCAGGCCGCGGTAGATGATGAAGAGGTAGATGGCCAGCAGCACCAGGATGCCGGTCAGCCCGAACTCCTCCCCGATCACCGCGAAGATGAAGTCCGTGTGGCGCTCCGGCAGGAACTCCAGGTGGGACTGGGTGCCGTTCAGCCACCCCTTGCCGTGCAGGCCGCCGGAGCCGATGGCGATCTTGGATTGGATGATGTGGTAACCGGTGCCCAGCGGGTCGGACGTCGGGTCCAGGAAGGTGAGTACACGCTGGCGCTGGTAGTCGCGCATGTGAAACCACAGGAGCGGCGCCAGGGCCGCCGCGGCGGCGCCGACCATCAGGATGACCCGCCAGCTCAGGCCCCCGATGAACAGCACCGTGATCCCGGCGCCGGCGACCAGGATCGCGGTGCCCAGATCGGGCTGCTTGGCGATCAGGACCACCGGGATCAGGATCAGCAGCGTGGCCGCGAACACCCGCGCCAGGCGCGGCGGCAGGGGCCGGTCCGCCAGCACCCAGGCGACCGTCATGGGGACCGCGAGCTTCAGCAGTTCGGACGGCTGAAAGCGCAGCGCGCCCAGCGCGAGCCAGCGCTGGGCGCCCTTGCCCACGTCACCGACCAAGAGCACCGCCACCAGCATCAGCACCCCCAATACATACAGCGGAAGCGACCAGCGCCGCAGTTGGTAGGGGGGGACCTGGGCCACCGCGAACATCAGCGCGAAGGCCAGGGTGAGCCGCACCAACTGGCGCTCCACCCCGCCGAGGTCGCGGTCCATCGCGCTGAACAGTACCACCAGACCACAGGCGCAGAGCAGCAGCAGCCCCGCCAGCAGCGGGGCATCGATGTGCAGGCGCGTCAGGAGTCCGGCGTCACCCGGGTCCGACAACTGGTGCAGCCCTGCAGCGACGGGCCTAGTCGCCATCGGCCACCCCCGGATCGTCGATCAGTGTGGAGCCGCCGAGCCAGGCATCCATGACCTTGCGCGCCACCGGCGCCGCCACCGTGCCCCCGTGTCCGCCGTTCTCGACGATCACCGCCACCGCGATCCGCGGGTCGTCCGCCGGGGCAAAGGCGACGAACAGCGCATGGTCGCGCATCGTCTCGGCGAGCCGGGCGGCGTTGTAGGTCTGGTTCTTGCCCAGGGTGAAGACCTGGGCGGTCCCGGTCTTGCCGGCGATCCGGTAATCGCGGCTGCGGATCCCCTTGGCCGTCCCGCGGGGGCTCTCCACTACCTGGGTCATGGCGTGGATGAGCTGGTCCCACTGGGTCGCGTCGCCCGCCGCGATGGCGCGGGAGAAGACCGGCAACTCCTGCGCCCGCGGCGCGCCCGGCACCTGGGCGGCGCGGGCCACGCGGGGCGCAAAGAAGTGACCGCGATTGGCCAGGGTGGCGGTGGCCACGGCCAGTTGCAGGGGGGTGGCCAGAAAGGCGCCCTGACCGATGCCGACGATCAGGGTCTCGCCGGGATACCAGAGCTGCTTGCGCACCCGTTCCTTCCACTCCCGCGAGGGCACCAGCCCGCTCAACTCGCCGGCCACGTCGATGCCGGTGCGGGCTCCGAACCCGAACCCGCCCAGGTAATCCTTGAGGCGCTCGATCCCCAGTTCGTGGGCGAGAACATAGAAATAGACGTCGCACGACTGCACCAGCGCGGCCTCCAGCGCCACCGCCCCGTGCCCGCCGCGCCGCCAGCAACGATAGCTGTGACTTTGACCGGGCAGCCGGTAATAGCCCGGGCAATAGGTGGTCTTGCGGGCATTGGTCACCCCCGCCGCGAGCCCGGCGAACCCGACGAAGGGCTTGACCGTGGACCCCGGGGGATACTGACCGCGCACCGCCCGGTTGTACAGCGGCTTGTCCGGGGAGTAGAGCAGGGCGTGATAGTCGGCACTGCCGATGCCCTCGACGAAGGGATTGGGGTCGAAACTCGGCTTGCTGACCAAGGCCAGCACGCCGCCGGTGCGCGGGTCGATGGCCACCACCGCACCGCGGTTGTCACCCAGGGCCTCGGTGGCCGCGCGCTGCAGGGCGATGTCCAGGAACAGGTGCAGGTCCTGCCCGGCGACCGGGGACTTGGCCTCGAGCGTGCGCAGCACCCGGCCGCGCGCATTCACCTCCACCTGCTGGTAACCGGCCTGTCCGTGCAGGAGCCCCTCATGGTACTTCTCCACCCCGCCCTTGCCGATGAAGTGGGTGCCGGCATAGGCACTAGTGTCGATATGGTCCATCTCCTCCTGGTTGATACGCCCCACATAGCCCAGGACATGGGCGGTGAGTTCCCCGTGCGGATAGCTGCGGATCAACTCGGCGCGCACGTCCACGCCGGGGAAGCGGTAGCTGTCGAGCGAAAAGCGGGCCACCTCCTCCGGGGTCAGATTCAGCCGCAGGGGCACGCCCTGGAAGCGCACCCGCTGACCCTTGAGGCGCTTGAAACGCTCCCGGTCCTTGTCATCGACGCGGATGATGGCCGCCAGGGCATCGATCGTCGCGGACAGGTTTTCGACCTTCTCGACGGTGATCTCAAGCGAAAAGGAGGGATGATTGTCGGCCAGGACCACACCCTTGGCGTCATAGATGAGACCGCGGCTGGGCGGGACCGGCTGGACCTTCACCCGATTGTCCTGGGACAGCACGGAGAAGTGCTCGTGATCGGCGATCTGCAGGTGCGCGAGCCGCACCACGACCAATGACAGGGCCGCCAGGACCAGGACGGCGGCGACGATGGCACGCGCCCCCACCAGCCGCCACTCGCGCTGCCGATCCGCCAGAATGGAGTCCAGGCGCATCAAAAGAGCCCGGCCCGCCGCCCCAGATCGCGCAGCACCACGAAGACCCAGGGCCACAGCAAGGCGCCCAGGAAGGTCGGCGCCCAGTAGACCAGGGTCGGCATCGGCTGACCGGTGGCCCCCAGCACCCACAGATACAACAGCCGCTCCACCAACAGCAACAACCAGACGAACAGGGTCTGTTGCCACAGGGGGAAGGAGCGCACCCGCTGGTGCAACTCCACCACCACGTAAGCGATCACCGCGAGCCCCAGCGCGTGGTGACCAAGCAGGGCGCCGGTGGTCACATCCAGCACCAACCCGGCCGCGAAGGCGGACAAGACCCCCACCCGTTCGGGCAGGGTCAGACACCAGAAGATCAGCGTCAGGGCCGCCCAGGGGGGGCGAAACTCATCGATCCAAGCGGGCATGGGCAGGATGCTCAAAAACAGCGCGACGAGCAGGCTCCCCCAGACCACGGCGGCGGCGCCGCGCCGCGCCGCGCTCATGGCGTGCGCTCCGCCGCCGGGCGCGCCCCGGGCGCGGCCCCGCTCAGGGCGTCCTGACGCTGGTCGGGGCTCAAGGTCCAGACCAGCAGGACCTCCCGGCTGCGGTCGAGCCGCGCCATCGGCTCCGCCTTCACGCTGGTGAAGGGGTTGTCCGGCGCGTGCCCGACCGAGGTGACCCGCGCCACCGGATAGCCCGGCGGGAAGCGCCCACCCAGCCCGGATGTCACCAGCAGGTCGCCGACCTGGATATCGGCGTTCTTCGGGATATACAGCAGGTCCAACTCGTGGCCCAGCCCGGACCCGGCCGCGATGCTGCGCAGCCCGTTGCGATTGACCTGGACCGGCAGGGCGTGGTCCGAATCGGTGATCAGCAGGACCGTGGCGGAGAAGGGGTTAATCTGGATCACCTGGCCCATGACGGCGTTGGCGTCCAGGACCGGCTGCCCGACGAAGACCCCGGAGTTGCTGCCCTTGTTGATTAGGACCTGTCGGCGATACTCGGCGAGATTCACGGCCAGGATCTCCGCGATCAGGACCCGCTCACCGATCTTGAAGGAGGACCCGAGCAGGTCGCGCAGGCGCATGTTCTCCGCCTCCAGCGACGCCAGTTGCTGGGAGCGCGCGCCCAGGATCAGGTTCTCGCGGCGCAGGCCGTCATTCTGATCGCGCAACTGCCGCGCGTCCGCCAGCCGGTCCTGCGCCTCGCGGGCATAGTGCACCGGCAGGTCGGCCAGCAATTGCAGCGGATAGACCAGCACCGCCAGGGCCGAGCGCAGGGCGCCTAAGTGCCGGGCGCGATGATCGGCCACGACCAGCCCGATGGCCAGGAGCACCGCCAGGATCACCCGGAAGGTGGGGGACGGTCCATGTAGGAACAGGGGTTTGATGGCGGTGCCCCTCGGCAGGCAAGGCGAACTCGGGCGCGCGGCGCGGGTGGAGCGTTGTCGTTGTCGTTGTCGTTGTCGTTGTCGTTGTCGAGATTATCGTAGCGCCCCGAATTCTCTCGCACGCCAAATTGCATCGTTTCTCCGATTACGATCACGACAACGACAACGACAACGACAACGACAACGACCGTGCTGTCTTTAACTTGTACGGCTCCGACTACGAAGCCACTCCACAACGCACTATTCGGTCGAGAAAAGGTCCAGCCCCCGGGTATCGAGCATATCCAGGGCCTTGCCGCCGCCGCGGGCGACACAGGTCAGGGGGTCCTGCGCCACCACCACCGGCAGCCCGGTCTCCTCCTCGATCAGGCGGTCGAAGTCGCGCAGCAGGGCGCCGCCGCCGGTCAGCACGATGCCGCGCTCGGCCACGTCCGAGCCCAACTCCGGCGGGGTCTGCTCCAGGGCCGACTTGACCGCGCCGACGATGCCCGACAGGGGCTCCTGGAGCGACTCCAGGATCTCGTTGCTGTTGAGCGTGAAGCTGCGCGGTATGCCCTCGGCGAGGTTACGCCCGCGCACCTCGATCTCCAACACCTCGTTGCCCGGGAAGGCGGAGCCGATGGCGTGCTTGATGCGTTCAGCCGTTGCGACACCGATCAGGGTGCCGTAGTTGCGGCGTACATAGTTGATGATCGCATCATCGAAGGTATCGCCGCCGATCCGCACCGAGTTGGAATAGACGATGCCGTTCAACGAGATCACCGCCACCTCCGAGGTCCCGCCGCCGATGTCGATCACCATGGAGCCGCGCGCCTCGCCCACCGGCAGCCCGGCCCCGATCGCCGCCGCCATCGGCTCCTCGATCAGATAGACCTCGCGCGCCCCGGCCCCGGCCGCCGACTCCTTGATCGCGCGCCGCTCCACCTGGGTCGAGCCGGAGGGCACACAGATCAGCACCCGCGGGCTCGGGCGCACCATGCGCGCCTCGTGTACCTTGTGGATAAAGAACTGGAGCATCTTCTCGGTGACGGTGAAGTCGGCGATCACGCCGTCCTTCATCGGGCGGATGGCGGTGATGTTCTGGGGCGTGCGCCCGAGCATCGCCTTGGCCTCCTCGCCCACCGCCACCACCGTCTTGGTGCCCCCGGCACGCTCCTGACGGATCGCCACCACCGAGGGCTCATTGAGCACGATGCCCTGGCCGCGTACGTGGATCAGGGTGTTTGCGGTCCCCAGGTCGATCGCCAGATCGGTGGAAAAAATGCCACGAAAACGTCTGAAAAACATCAGGTCTTTACCTTGAAGAAACGGGGGCACGGCGCCCGATCGACCCGGGGGCCGGGGTGCATCCGTTGGGGTCCGCTGGGGAATCCGCTGGGGAGTCCATCAGAAAAGAGGGCGGTAATCTAACAACGTAGCGCGCAGTCGGCAAGGCGGGGCGGCCCGCGGAGGGCGCCCCGGCCCGGCTGCCCTCCCCTCGAGACGGGGTGTGCAACCCCGTCCCGAACGGTGGTGACCGAGATCCCGGGTACGTTGTCGTTGTCGTTGTCGTTGTCGTTGTCGTAATCGAACAATCCGACCACGATTACGACAACGAC
>NZ_CAIKKU010000098.1 GCF_903828115.1 uncultured Thiodictyon sp.
AGGACGTCATTATCAATAACGGGGGTATGATTATTCATGACAGGGGCTCCTTCACTTGACTTTTAGTACAGTAATTTTTGCGGTTAACTATAGCTCTTCCGCACGCAACTCGGGGTGCTTTGTCGAATAGCCGATTTTCACCAGGCCGGGCATTGCCTTGTTGGACATGACGTAAACGAAGCCTTTCATGCCGGACTCGCTCGCTTAGGATGATTGTAAGATTTAGGCGCTATCTGCTGCTTCCTATGGGCAAGTGGAATCTTTGAAAACCTGTTCCTTTTCTTCGCAGAGGCCCAAGATCAAATCGTCGAAGCGGCCTGGCATTTTTCCCGCTCTCATCTTCTCTTCCGCCGCTTTACATCTCATGCTTTCCTCTTTCGTTCTGACAACAATCGTCTCAAGTCGTCCTTCGCAATGCTCCTTAAAGCAACGAACTTTTGCACCTTCCAAGGCGTATTTAAAAGATAATCCACGTTTACCGTCTATAGCTTCGCTCATACATTCTGCATAGTTGTCGGGGCTGAACCATCCGGCTTTCAGGCCGCTTGCCCAAACAAGCAACCAAAACGCAATTAGAAGGCGGGTGCGCATAGAACAGACCTAAGTTCGATTTCCGAAGAACGAGAATATTGGGGGAAAACCTCGATCGCCGTTTAGCTGTAACTCACGCTAAAAGGGCGTCCCTTCCTTTTCGCGCCCCCGCGACCGTGACTTTTCTATTTCGTCTCGCAGCTTTGAGAACGGCATCTGCTCGCCGTTAAATCTGATTGGATGGTCTGATGAAGCGAGCGTAGAGCTATCTTTACCTTTGAAGTCAAGAAGCGCCGTCCAAATCGCATTAAAGACCTTAAGCGCATCTTCCCGATCAATAGAAGTCGGCACGACATTTAGCCCAAGATTCTTCGTGCGCCGAGTTTTTTCATCTACCCGCTTCTTGAACTTTTTATCGCCGCATCTGATATTTCTCGTCGCCTCCCTAACATTAAGCTCCCATAGATGGGAATGAATCAGCGCGTCGCGCACAATGTAAACTTCAGCCAGCTCTTCCAAAGCCGTCGAATCTGGAAAAACATAACGTATTACCTCGACCGCGCTCAGCTTGTCTTCGCTCGGCGCCGTGATTTGTTCTCGGTTGCAATAGTGCAAGCGCGCCACATATGATTCAAGCATCGCAACCAGTAACAGAATAACAGACGCCGCGTATCCTGACTCATGGTAGCCGGAGTGGAGTCTACTATCTTCTACTCTCTCCTTTTTTAGCAACTTCTCCAGCAGGTCGGCAATTGGCTGGCAGTAGGCCGAGCCTATAATGCTGATCATCTCTGGGTGTTCGTGATTCATTGGATTAAATATCGAAATGCGATCAGCGGGAGGCGTATCCCGAAAAACGCGGGACCGGTTCCTTGCATAGCAATAGCCCGCGTAGGGCGGAACGCCGCAGGCGGTTCCGCCTCTTTAGGTACCCGCGCAATGGCGGATCGCCCTGCGGGCATCCGCCCTACGGCCCTTGAATATCATGCCGCATCGCGTTCCGGCAGGTCAATGACCTGTTCGCGAGCCAACTCCGCCGCATACCGGATCGCGGCCGGGACGTCGTCCGTGGTCAGGGATGGATAGCTGGCGATGATCTGCTGTTCGGCGAGACCGGCGGCGAGGTTGTCGAGCACGACGGACACCGGCACGCGCGTGCCCTTGATGCAGGCCTGCCCGTGGCAGATCAGCGGGTCGATGCGGATTCTCTGTTGCCAAGTCATGTATCCGCCTCCAGTGGGCCTGACGACACTCTCGCCTGGTGGCGATTATGGAGCCGGTCGCCGACGGGACGCAAACCCGTGCTGCAATCCCCGTCAAACTGGCCGATACTGTATATAACAACAGTTATCGACCAGACACACCCGACCTTGACCCCGACCCCGGCCTACGCCGAACTTCTCTGCCGCTCCAATTTCTCCTTCCTGCGGGGCGCCTCGCACCCAGAGGAACTGGTCCGGCGCGCCCATGAGTTGGGCTACAGCGCGCTGGCCCTGACCGACCTGTGCTCGCTCGCCGGGGTGGTGCGCGCCCACGCCGAGGCGCGCACCCTGGGGCTGCACCTGATCATCGGGGCCGAGTTGCGGGTGGAGTCAGGCCCGCGCCTGGCGGCACTGGCGATGGATCGGGACGGCTACGGGAACCTCGCGCACCTGATCACGGCGGCGCGGCGGCGCGCGCCCAAGGGGACGGACCGGCTGCTGGCGGCGGACCTGGCCGCCGGGCTGCCGGGCTGTCTGCTGGTCTGGCTGCCGACGGCGGCGGACGGTGACGCAGAGCAGCGGGCGCAGGGTGAGTGGCTGAAGGGCCTGTGCGACGAACGGCTCTGGATCGGCGTGGTCCAGCAGCGCCGCGGCGCCGACCTGGCGTGGCTCGCGCGGCTGCGGGCCCTGGGCGCGGACCTGGGGCTGAAACTCACCGCCTGCGGCGAGGCGGCGATGCACACCGCGAATCGGCGCCCGCTCCTGGATGTACTGACCGCCATCCGGCTCGGGGTGCGGGTGGACCAGGCGGGCGAGGCCCTGGCCCAGAACCGGGAGAATCACCTGCGTACCCGCGCGGATCTCGCGCGCTTCTATCCGCCCGACCTCTTGGCGCAGACCCTGGAACTGGCCGCCGCCTGCCGCTTCTCACTGGACGAGTTGCGCTACGAGTACCCGGACGAGTTGGTCCCGGCGGGCGTCACCCCCGCGGCCTACCTGAGACGCCTGACCGAGGAAGGTGTGACCACCCGCTGGCCGGACGGCTGCCCGCCCCGGGTGCGCGATCAGATCGAGCACGAACTGGCCCTGATCGCGGAACTGGCCTACGAGCCCTATTTCCTTACCGTCCACGACATCGTCTGCTTCGCCCGCGCCCGCGGCATCCTCTGCCAGGGCCGGGGCTCGGCCGCCAACTCGGCGGTCTGCTACTGCCTCGGGATCACGGAGGTGGACCCGGCGCGCATGGAGATGCTGTTCGAGCGCTTCATCTCCCGGGAGCGCGGGGAGCCGCCGGACATCGACGTGGACTTCGAGCACCAGCGCCGCGAGGAGGTCATCCAGTATCTCTATGCCAAGTACGGGCGCGACCGGGCGGCCCTGGCCGCCGCGGTGATCACCTACAGGCCCAAGGGCGCGGTACGCGATGTCGGCAAGGCCCTGGGGATGGATCTCGACCAGGTCAACCGGCTGGCGCGCAATCTCAACTGGTGGGACGGGCAGGCAGTGGCCCCGGAGCGGCTGCGCGAGGTCGGGCTCGACCCCTTCAACCCGCTGGTGCTCAAGACCATGCGCCTGGTCCATGAGGTCCTGGGCTTTCCGCGCCACCTGTCCCAGCACGTCGGCGGCTTCGTGATCGCCCGCGGGGAGCTGTCGCGCCTGGTGCCGGTGGAGAACGCGGCCATGCCCGGGCGCACCGTGATCCAGTGGGACAAGGACGACCTGGACACCCTGGGGCTGCTCAAGGTGGACTGCCTGGCGCTCGGGATGCTCTCCGCCATCCACCGCGCCCTGGACCTGATCAATGGCTTCCGCGGCAGCCGGCTGACGCTCGCCGACATCCCGGCCGAGGACCCGCGGGTCTACGCCATGATCCAGCGCGGCGAGACCACCGGGGTCTTCCAGATCGAATCGCGCGCCCAGATGTCGATGCTGCCGCGCCTGAAGCCCGCCTGTTTCTATGACCTGGTGATCGAGGTCGCGATCGTGCGCCCCGGCCCGATCCAGGGGGACATGGTCCACCCCTATCTGCGTCGTCGCCAGGGGTTGGAGCCGGTGAGCTATCCGTCCGAAGCGGTCAAGGAGGTCCTTGGGCGGACGCTCGGGGTGCCGATCTTCCAGGAGCAGGTGATCAAGGTGGCCACGGTGGCGGCCGGCTTTTCACCGGGCGAGGCGGACCAGGTGCGCCGCTCCATGGCCGCCTGGCGGCGGCGGGGCGGTCTGGAGGCGCTGCGCGGGCGGCTCATCGGCGGGATGCTGGAGCGCGGCTATACGCGCGAGTTCGCCGAGCAGATCTATCACCAGATCCTGGGCTTCGGCGAGTACGGCTTTCCGGAGTCCCATGCCGCGAGCTTCGCGCTCCTGGTCTATGTGTCCGCCTGGCTCAAGTACCACGAACCGGCCGCCTTCTTCGCGGCCCTCATCAACAGCCAGCCGATGGGGTTCTATGCCCCGGCCCAGTTGCTCCGGGAGGCCAGGCGCGTCGGGGTGGAGGTGCGGCCGGTCACGGTGAACGCGAGTGACTGGGATTGCACCTTGGAGGAGCCCGAGCCTCCTGACGCCACGCGGGCGGGACGCCCGCGCCCCCAAACCCTGCGCCTGGGCCTGCGCCTGGTCAAGGGCCTGTCGCGGGCCGGTGCCGGGCGCCTGGTGGCGGAGCGCAGTGCGGCACCCTGGGCGAACCTGGCGAACCTGATCGACCGCACGGGCCTGGACCGGGGCGATTTGAAGGCCCTGGCCCGCGCCGATGCACTGGCCCCCCTGGCGGGCGATCGGCACCGGGCGGCCTGGTCGGTCTCCGGGCTCATCGGCCTGGGTCCACCCCGGCGGCCGGTCCAGGACGAACTGGCGCTCCCGCCCCCGCGGGCCGCCGTCGGCCTGCCGCCGCTCCCGGCGCCCACCGAGGGGGCGCAGATCGTCGCCGACTACGCAAGCCTGGGGCTCAGTCTGGGTCGCCACCCCCTGGCCCTGCTGCGCCCACACCTCGCCGCCCGGCACCTGCTGACCGCCCTTGAGGTCGAGGCGGTGCCGCCGGGGGCGCGGATCAGTACCGCGGGGCTGGTGATCAACCGCCAGCGCCCGGGCACCGCCCACGACGTCACCTTTGTCACGCTGGAGGACGAGACGGGCCAGGTCAACCTGGTGGTGTGGAAGCAACTCGCTGAGCAGCAGCGGGCGGTGCTCCTGGGGGCGCGGTTACTGGGGGTCGATGGGGAGGTGCAGCGGGAGGCGGGGGTGACGCACCTGATCACCCGGCGCCTGACGGACTATTCGGCCCTGCTCGGCGGGCTCGTCACCCGCTCGCGGGACTTCTGCTGAACCGCGGGCGGTGTCACCAGGCACCGGACCCGCGAAGCCCCCCGCCGGACGGCCGGGGCTCCCAGATCACTGCCATTAAGTTACGGCGCACTCGCCGACCGCGTCGCCTCTGCCTGGAGTCCAAGGCTTCAGCCTTGGAGCGGGCCAAGGCTGAAGCCTTGGACTCCAGGCGCTTGGGCTGCGGCGCTTAACTTAACGGCAGTGGGCTCCCGGGCCGGAACACGGACTAGGGCGCTTTCTGCATCGGCATCTGCCCGGCCCCGGTACCCATGCCGACGGGCGCTTTCCCGGTCGCGGTGCCGGCGGGCGCCATGCCCGTGCCCATGTCGGCGGGCGGCGTGGAACCCTTGTCCTTGGTGGCCGCCTTGGCACCCGGCACACTCGCCTTCTTACAATGGCCGGCGACGGTCTTGCCATCCTTGCGGGTGTATTCCTTGGTCCAGGCGCAGCCGTCCATGGCGGCGCACTTGGCTTCCTCCAGACCCTTACAGGCCGAGTCGGCGGCACCGGCCGGGGCGTTGACCAGGGCGCCGCAGAGGGCCGCGGACGCGAGCGCAATCACGACGAAACGGGGGCTATACAATTTCATCTGTGGTCTCCTTCCAAAGTGGGTGGTGGCGCGGTGCCAGGGTGTACCCGCCGCGCACTCATGAGCGTAGAAGCCATTTTCACGCGGCGCAACCCCAAGGACTCGCGATGACACAAAAAAGGCCCTTCCTTGCGGGTGCCGCGCGGACTCATCGAGGACTCTGCGTCAGGTGCCCGGCCCAGGCCGCCAGGCGCCCCGCCAGGGCCCCCTGCAGGCTCGCCAGCAGCCGCTCGATGGGCTTCTTCTTGGCGGTGTATTTGAGCTGCAAGAGGTCGCGCTGCTCGCTTTCGGTCAGCAGCAGGTCGTCGCTGGTCTGGATGGCGTCCACCAGGCCCAGTTCCACCGCCCGGTTGCCGTGCCAATACTCACCGGTGGCGACCAGTTCCAGGTCCAGGGCGGGGCGGTACTCGTGCACGAAGCCCTTGAACAGGTTGTGGGTCTCCTCCAACTGTTCCTGGAGCTTTTGCCGCGCGGCGTCGGTGTTCTCCCCGAAGAGGGTCAGGGTGCGCTTGTACTGCCCGGCGGTCTGCAACTCGAAGTCCACCCCGTGGCGCTCCAGCAGGCGGTGGAAGTTAGGCAACTCGGCCAGCACGCCGATGGAGCCCAGCACGGCGAAGGGGGCGGCCACGATCCGGTCCGCCACACAGGCCATCAGATAGCCGCCGCTGGCGGCGATCTTGTCCACCGCGACCGTCAGATGCACCCCGCGCGCCCGCAGGCGGGCCAGTTGGGAGGCGGCCAGGCCGTGCTCGTGGACGGTGCCGCCGCCGTTCTCGACCCGCACCAGGACCGCATCACCCGCCCTTGAGTCGAGCAGGATGGTGGTGACCAGGACGCGCAGCGCGGCCACCTCGGTGGCCCGGATGTCGCCGCTGAAGTCGATGACGAACAGCCGCTTGCGCTCCTCCGTCTGGGCCTTGGCGCGCGCCTTCTCACGCTTGCGCTCGGCCTTGAGATAGGCCCGGAAGTCCTTCCTGGACAGGCAGGTCTCCTTGAGCGCCCGCGCCAGGCTGCGATAACGCTCATTGAGATCCAGGATCTCCAGACGCTCGCCGTCGTCCGCGCCGCCCCCCGTGTGGCGGGCGCGGATGGCGAAGACCACCAGCAGTACCATGGCCACCAGCACCGTGAGGGTCTTGGCCAGGAACAGCACATAGTCGAGCAGCATAGCGATCATCGTGTACCTTCCCGGGCGCCCTGGCCTTCACACCGCGATGGGGGCACGGATGACCGGATGGGGCTCGTAGCCCAGGACCGCGAGGTCCTCGAAGCGGTAATCGAACAGGCTGGGCGGACGCCGGGCGAGTGCCAGCCGGGGGAGCGGCCGGGGGTTGCGGGCCAGTTGCGCAAAGACGATGTCATCGGTTATGTGGTTCCGGTAGAGGTGGAGATCGCCGAAGCTGTGCACGAACTCGCCCACCCCCAGGTCGCACTGCTGCGCGACCAGGTGGGTGAGGAGCGCATAGCTCGCAATGTTGAAGGGGACGCCGAGGAAGAGATCGGCGCTGCGTTGATACAGTTGGCAGGACAGGCACCCATCCACTACATAGAACTGGAAGAGACAATGGCAGGGGGCGAGCGCCATGCGCCCGGCCGCCGCGTTGACCTGGGGACTGCGGGTCTCGTCCGGCAGGTCCGCCGGGTTCCAGGCGGACACCACCAGGCGGCGGGAGTCCGGACGGGCGCGGATGGTCGCGACCAGGTCCGCGAGCTGATCAATGGTACGCCCGTCCGGGCAGCGCCAACTGCGCCACTGGGCACCGTAGATCGGCCCCAGGTCGCCGGACGGCGCCGCCCACTCGTCCCAGATGCCGACCCCGCGGGCCTTCAGTTCAGTGTTATCGGTGGAACCGGACAGAAACCATAGCAATTCCTGGGCCACGCTCTTGAAGTGTACGCGCTTGGTGGTCAGCAGCGGAAACCCCTCGCGCAGGTCGAAGCGCACCTGGCGCCCGAACACCGAGCGGGTGCCCACGCCGGTGCGGTCCGGTTTGTCGCTGCCGTGGTCGACCACGTCTTGCAGCAGGTCCAGGTATTGGCGCATCGGGGCTCCGGCGGGGGTTCAGGCAGCGGTTATCCGCGTTATCCTGCAAGCTGAGGATCAAGGAGGCAAGATTTGATCGGCCGCCGGTCGGCCTTCCGGCCGACCGGCGCAGAACGCGCTCAGACCGTCGCCGGCCCCAGCAGCAGCGAGTGCCCCTGCATCTGCTTGGGGATCGGCAGTCCCATGAGTTGCAGTACCGTCGGCGCTATGGCGTCCAGGCCGCCGCCGGTGGACAGCCGCCACTGGGTCTCGTCGGCGACCAGGCAGGGGACCGGGTAGACGGTGTGCTGGGTGTGGGGCTCACCGCTCGCCGGATCGATCATCTCGTCGCAGTTGCCGTGGTCGGCGGTGAGGATGATGGAATAGCCCGCCGCCCGCGCCGCGTCCATGACCCGCCCCGCCTCCCGGTCGAGTACCCGCACCGCCTCGATCACCGCCTCGCGCACCGCGGTGTGACCCACCATGTCGCCGTTGGCGAAGTTGACCACGATGAAGGGGAAGTTCCCGCTCTCAAGTGCCGCGATGGTCGTATCGGCCACCGCCGGGGCGCTCATCTCCGGCTGCAGGTCATAGGTGGCGACCTTGGGCGAGGGGATCAGACCACGCTCCTCACCGGGGAAGGGGTCGCCCCGCCCGCCGTTGAAGAAGAAGGTCACATGGGCGTATTTCTCGGTCTCGGCGCAGTGGAACTGCGGGATGCCGGCGTCGCTCAAGACCTGACCCAGGGTGATGCGGGGAATGTCGTGGTCGAAGGCGAAGGGCAGGCCGTAGGTGTCGTCGTATTCCATGATGCAGGTGACCTTCACGCCGGTGACGCCGTTGCGGTGGAAGGGCTTGAAGTCGGGCTGGAAGAAGGCCTCCACCATCTGGCGCGGGCGGTCCTTGCGGAAGTTGAAATGGATGACCTGATCGCCGTCGCGGATCAACTCGCCGCCGGCGATGATGGTGGGGCGGATGAACTCGTCATCCTCGCCCGCCGCATAGGCCTGATCGATCCCGGCGCGGGCGTCGGCGGCGTGGCGCCCCGCCCCCTCCACCAGGCCGCGCCAGGCGATCTCGGTACGCTCCCAACGCTGGTCGCGGTCCATGGCGTAATAGCGCCCGGTGACGGTGGCGATGGCCCCGCCGGCGGCCGCCAGGGCCTCCTCGACCGGGGCGAGGAAGGCCTTGGCGGAGCGCGGCGGGGTGTCGCGCCCGTCGGTAAAGACGTGGACCATGGGCCGGGCGCCTTCACGGCGGCACAGTTCGATCAGGGCGACGAGTTGGTTCACATGACTGTGCACGCCCCCGTCCGAGACCAGTCCCATCAGGTGGACCGGCCGGCCCGCGGCGGCGGCGGCGCGGGCGGCGGCGGTCAGGACCGGGTTCTCGAAGAAGCTGCCGTCGGCGATGGCCGCGTCGATCAGCACCAGGTCCTGCTTGACCACACCGCCAGAGCCCAGGCTCATGTGCCCGACCTCCGAGTTGCCCATCTGCCCGTCCGGCAGGCCCACGGCGAGCCCCGAGGCCTGCAGGGCGCAGTGGGGGAAGTGCGAAAAGTAGTCATCGAGCTTGGGCGTCTGCGCGATGGCGATGGCGTTGTTGGCCTTGCTCGGGTTGAGGCCGAAACCATCGAGGATGATCAGGATCACCGGTCGGCGCGGGGCTTGGGTCAGGGGGGTGCTCATGGTGTCGCTCATTAAAGGGTTGGTCCTTCGGTCAGGGTGACCGCCGGTGCGCGGAATTTTCGGCGGCGCGGCCCGCGGGCCGGGCGGGCAGGCGCCGGGGCTGCCAGTTTAGTGGGTTGGGATGGTGCGGTGGCGCAAAGTTTCACCCCTACCCTGGGCGACGATATGGGACTGCCGACGGCCGCCTTCCAGCCGTGCCCGGCAGCAGCACCGGGACGGGCGTGCCCGGCGCCGATCGGCGGCCGCTCGGGACCGCGGGAAACTTGGCCGGTTCTGCCGTAACATACAGGCCTGATAACGGCGGGGGCGCGGCGGCGGCACGGTCGCGACCCTGGGCAGGTCCGGTCCGCGGACGCCGGCGACCGGGCATTGGGCGGCATCACCAAACGAGCCCGGTTCACGGGCACCCTGGAGGAGATATGAAGACTGTTCGCAGCAACACCGATCGTATCATTGCCTTTGTCATGGCCGGCGGCCAGGGGGCGCGACTGCAACCCCTGACGGCGGCGCGCTCCAAGCCCTCGGTGCCCTTCGGCTCGCGCTACCGCATCGTCGACTTCGTCCTCAGCAATCTGGTCAACTCCCAGATCCAGACCATCTATCTGCTGGTCCAGTACAAGTCCCAATCCTTGATCGAGCATGTGCGCAAGGCCTGGACCATCTCACCCCTGCTCCAGAATCAGTACGTGACCGTGGTGCCGCCCCAACAGCGCTACGGCGAGCATTGGTTTCAGGGGACCGCCGATGCCATCCACCAGAACATCAACCTGATCGAGGAGCATCGCCCGGACCTGGTGGTGATCTTCGGCGCCGATCACATCTACCGCATGGACATCCGCCAGATGGTCGACTTCCACCGGGAGAGCGAGGCGGACGTGACCATCGCCGCCCTGCCGGTGCCGCTGAAGGACGCCCAGGGCTTCGGGGTCATCGCCGCCGAGGCGAACGGGCGCATCCACGCCTTCGAGGAAAAGCCCGCCAATCCCACCCCCCTGGCCGCGGACCCCACCCAGGCCTTCGCCTCCATGGGCAACTATGTCTTCGACACCGAGGTGCTGCTCAAGGCCCTGCGCGACAGCAAGGACGCGGGCGAGACCGACTTCGGCCAGCATGTCCTGCCGCGCCTGCTGCGCACCCACCGGCTGTTCGCCTACGACTTCGCCACCAATGCGATCCCGCGTATCCAGCCCTATGAGGACCCGGTCTATTGGCGCGACCTGGGGACCATCGACGCCTATTTCGACGCCCATCAGGACGTGCTCGGCCTGGAGCCGGTCTTCAACATCTTCAACCCCGAGTGGCCCATCTACTCCAGCAACTATCAGGGTCCGGTCGCACGCATCCTGGGTGGTGAGATCAGGAACAGCCTGCTCGGGGCGGCCTCGGTGGTCCATGAGGGCGCGCGCATCACCGACTCCATCATCCGGCGCGAGACGGTGATCGAGCAGGACGTGGTGCTGGAGAACTGCGTGGTCATGGACTATTGCCGGATCTCCCGCGGGACCCGCCTGCGCAACGTCATCGTGGACCGTCACAACCTCATCGAGGCCGGGGATGCGATCGGCTTTGATCCGGAGAAGGACCGCCTGCGCTTCACCGTCACCCCCGGCGGCGTCACCGTCATCCCCGCCGGCCGCGTGAGCTATTTCGCCCGGGATGTTGACGGTTCCCGCCGCGGCGGGTATGGGGAGTAGGAACAGCATGGCAGGTTGGGCTGAGGAACGAAGCCCAACGGGCAGCCTGAGGTTAAGACGCAAACGTGTTGGGGTTCGTTCCTGACCCCAACCGACCCTACGGCCCCCGTAGGGTCCGCTGCGCGGACCACCGACCCCGCCGTTGGCTGCCGGGCCGGGATTATGACCAAGGTCTGGGCCCCCCTTCGATCCGGCGCGCCTAGCCCCGCCCTCCGGGTGCGATCAGAACTGATGCGATGACCGAGATCCCGGGTACGCGGTCGTTGTCGTTGTCGTTGTCGTAATCGAATAATCCGACCACGATTACGACAACGAC
>NZ_CAIKKU010000099.1 GCF_903828115.1 uncultured Thiodictyon sp.
CGCCCAAAATTCTCTCGCACGCCAAATTGCATCGCTTCTCCGATTACGACAACGACAACGACAACGACAACGACAACGACAACGACAACGACAACGACAACGGTCGCCGGCTCAGGCCGGTATCAGCCGCCCGTCGCGCAGTTCATAGAAGTCCGGATTGCGCTGCGCCACCAGGCTCAGCAGGTCGTCGAGCATGTCGGCGAGTGCCAATTGACGCTCCGGGGCGCCGACCTGGAAGGGGCGCAGCAAGGGCTCGGAGGCCGGGTCGGGTGCCGCCTCCGCCAGGGGGGCGGGGGCAAAGAGGTCAGCGGTGGACCCGGACCGGGGTGGCGGCACCAACGGCGGCGGCGCGGGGCGCAGTCCCGTCCGGGCGGAGTCGAGCAGGATCAGGTAGAAGCGCTCGAACTGCTCCTCGCGGTCCGCCGGGTCGTTGCGGCCGGTGAAGAGTTGCAGCCGGGCGTGGGCGTTGAGGAAGGTGGAGCGGCGCTTCTCGGTGCCGTCGTTGGCCGCCTCGCTGTCGAGAAAGAAGAGCCCGGCGAGCACCGCGTAGGGGAAGCGCCGATGCAGGGTGACCGCCTCCATCAGCATGTCGCCGCGCCGATTGACCAGGTTCTTCTGGAAATTGCGGGTCTTGCTGTCGCGGAAGTTGATGGTCTTGACCGAGATGCCGAGCAGCAGCCCGGACTCCTCGGTCGCCCAGGTCACGTCGACCTTCTTGGCCCCCAGACCGCCGGCCATGCGCCGCTCGGCGCCCGCATCCGGACCGGTCCCGCCGGGGGCCGGGCGTGCCTCCTTGAGCCCGCGGCGGCGCAGCTCCGCCCCCAGGGCGAGGGCGACCTGTTGGGAGACCAACTCGCTGTAGCGCTTCTTGGCCGCCTGGGGGGCCTCGTCCCCGGGCTTGGGCGGCAGGGACCCCAGGGCCTCGGCGAGGCGCTCGTCGATCTCAGCCATGGGTGCCGCGCCCCCGGGTCAGACGGCGATCGAGCAGGTATTCGCGGGCCGCGCGCAGGGTGTCGAGCGCCTCGCGGGCGAGCCCCAGGCCATGGCGCAGGACCAGGTCGTCGACCCGGGCCGTGGCGCGGGTCTCCTCCCCCAGGGCGAGCAGACGGGCGACCTCCGGGGCCAGTGCCTCCAGGTCGGCGGCCAAGGCCTCGACCAGGGCGGCGGCCGGGACCGGCAGGGCATCGATCTCCCGCGGCTCGTGTTTGAGCATACCGCCGCCATAGATGCGCCCGCCGATCTCGGCCCCGAGCAGCGACAGGCTGTTGAGCGCCGCCAGCGGCAGCAGCCGCACGCCCAGGGCGCGGTACGGCTCGCTCAAGCGCACCCCGTAGATCGAGTTCAGGACCAGGGCCCCGGCCTGGTTGGCGAGCAGGCGCGGGCGCCGGTGATTCATGTAGGTGCAGAACAGATCCGGTCGGTCGACCAGGGGGACGCGCCACCAGGGGGTGCGCACCCGACACTTGTAGGCGTTGCTCACCCCCTCGCGTTCCCCCAGGGCGATATAGCGGCGGGCGGCGGCGGACGGGTCCTCCCCGGGGGCGAAGAGGAGCGTGGCGGCCCCGGCCTGGCCCAGCCGCTCCCAGTCGGTGCGCTCGAAGTACAGGCCGCTCAAGTGCCGCCCGCCGGGGGGGGAGATGGGGAGCAACTCGTGCGGGGGCAGCCGCAGCGCGCGCGCACGCGCCGGCGAGAGGGCGAAGAAGCCGTTGTTGCCGGTCACTGAGCCCAGGAAGCTCCCGCCCCAGTGGGCCAGCGGCGCGAAGCCGTCGCCCTCCACCACCGCGCTGTAGAGTGCGAGCACCTCGGGGGGCAACAGGGCCGAGGTCCACTTGGCGTCCGGGCGGGGGTGGAAGCCCACCCAGTCCTGCCCCAGTGACTGCATCAGGTCCTGGGGTCGGGCCGCCTGATAGACCTCGAAATGGTCGGTCCCGCCGCTGCCCTGGGCGAGCAGCAGGATCACGTCCTCCAGGACCCCCGGAAAGACCAGGTGGTCGAACAGGACGAGCCGCACCCGGGCGAAGCGCCGCAGCAGGAAGCGGCGGATCTCGGTCGCGTACTTGACCGACAGGAGCTCGGCCGGCAGCACCAGGCCGAGTCGGCCCTCCGGTTTCAGGAAGGCGCCGGCATGGACCACGAAGGCGGCCCAGGAGGCGGCCAGCCCGCTGAGCCGCACCCCTTGGCGCAGCGCCGCGGCCAGGGCGCGGGCGCGGGTCTCACCGCTGAAGTGCTGATAGCGCACAAAGGGGGGGTTGCCGATGACCGCGTCGAACTCCGGGCGCGCCTCCCGGACGAAGAAGTCGCCCTCGGCGATGCTCGCCCCGGCGCCCAGTTCGGCCAGCAGTTGCCGCGCGATGGCCGCGGACTGGGGATGGATCTCGTGCCCGTGCAGGGCGGCCGGCCAGCCGGCGTCGGTGAGGCCCAGGGCGCGCAGGCGCGTGACCGCCTCGGTGAGAAAGGCGGCCTCGCCGCACGAGGGCTCCAGCACCCGGTCGGACGCCGCGCGGATGGCCCAGGCGGCGATGAAGCGGGCGACCTCCGCCGGGGTAAAGTAGGCCCCGCGCGTCTTGCGCAGCGTGCCTCTCCCGGGTTTCGGCGGTGCTGGATTTTGGCCCATGAATGCTTTTCGCGTCGTTGTCGTTGTCGTTGTCGTAATCGTAATCGAGATTATCGTATCGCCCCGGATTCCCTCGCACGCCAAGTTGCAGCGATTCTCCGATTACGACAACGAC
>NZ_CAIKKU010000100.1 GCF_903828115.1 uncultured Thiodictyon sp.
CTCGCCTCAGACCGACGAGCCGCGGCTCGCACGCCAGGCATCGAAAGACGCGCCGGCCTTGATCATCGTTCCGGCCGTAGGGTCGACAAGCGACAGCGCAGTCCACCGAATCCCGCGCCGACGCTGGTGGACTGCGCTGCGCTTGTCCACCCTACGATGCCGCGTGGCCGAAACCATGATCAAGGCCGACGCGCCACCCGCTGGGGGAATAAGCAGAATCGACAGGATCTTGCGCAATTATACGTCCAATAGTCCGGGGTCTCGCTTTGTGCCGGCCTGTAGTCCTGCGATTAAGTCTCTTATTTACAATAATTTACCTTATGGCGACGGCGTGGCCTCGGCGGCGCACAGAGGTCCCCTCGCCCCCGGTTCAAAATCAAGCAGTTTACTGCTGCGGATCGGGTTCCAGTTGGGCCAATGCGGCATCGAAGCGCAGCGTCTGGATCAGCTCGGCCAGGGCCTGGGTCGCTGCCTCCCCATAGTGCCTGGTCAGGACCGGGCGCAGTTCGCTGAACAGGTCCCGGGCCGCCAGGTCACGGCGCCGCAGGGCGGCGCACAGGGCCGCGAGCGCCGCCGGGTCGAGCGGTGCGGCGCCGTCCGGGTCCGCGGCCCCTGGGGGCGGGGTTTCCAGCCAGGGATTCAGGGCGGCCAGCAAGGCGTTGAGTTGCGCCTCGAACTGCGTGAGCAGGCCCGCGACCTCGGGACCTCCCGCGGCGATGCCCAGTTCCAGCGCCAAGGCGGTCGCCGCCAGGTCGCGGGCGCCGATGTTGCCCGCGATTCCCCGCAGCGCATGCAGCCGGCGGGCGGCCGCGGACCCCTGACCATGCGCCAGGTCGTCGCGGATCTGCCGCGTCTCCACACCGAAGCGGGCGGCAAACCGGCGCACCAAACTGAGAAAGAAGGTCCGGTCGTGGCCGAGCAAAACGGCCGCCCCGCGGGTGTCGAGGCCGGGGATGGCGGGAAACTCCGCCGGGGCTGCGGGGCCCGGGTCCCCGGGTGGCGCGGGGGCCGGTGCCGGGACCGGCGCCTCGGGCAGGGGCTCGCTCCAGCGCCGCAGGACCGCGACCAATTCCTCCAGGTCCACCGGCTTGGTCAGGAAGTCATTGACCCCGGCGGCGCGCGCCGCCTGCTGCTGTTCGGCCAGCACCGCGGCCGAGACGGCGATCACCGGCAGGTCGACCAAGGCGAGTTCGTCGCGGATCGCGCGGGTCGCGGCCAGTCCATCCATCACCGGCATCTGAATGTCCATGAGGACGGCGGCGAAGCCGTCGGGTTGCGTGCGCAACTGCTCCAGGGCCTGGCGACCGTCGGCGGCCAGGGTGACGCGGGCGCCCTCCCGCCCGAGTGCCCGTTCAAGCAGGTCCCGGTTCATATCGCTGTCGTCCACCACCAGGTAGTGCAGCCCGTGCAGGCGCGGCCCGGTCCGGTCCGCGGCCGGCGCCACCGGGGGCGTGCGCGACTGCGCGTCGGCGGCCCGTGCGCAGGACAGCTCGAACCAGAAGCGGCTGCCGACCCCGAGCGTGCTCTCGCAGCCGAAGGTCCCGCCCATCAGCTCCACCAGGTGCTTGCTGATGGTCAGGCCCAGCCCGGTGCCGCCGAAGCGCCGCGTGATGGTGGCGTCGGTCTGGGTGAAGGGCCGCCCCAGGATACCCAGGTCCGCGGGCGCGATGCCGATCCCGGTGTCGGTGACCTCAAAGTGCAGGCGCACCGCGGCGGCCGGGGTCTCCTGTTGGCGCACCCGGACCAGAACCTCGCCCCGCTCGGTGAATTTCACCGCGTTGCCGACCAGATTGACGAGGACCTGTTCGAGTCGCAAGGGGTCCCCCAGCACGCGGGGCACCAGGTCCGGCGGGGTCTCGATCCGGAACCCAAGCCCCTTGGCGCGGGCCATCTCACCCATGAGGCTCTCGACTTGCGCGAACAGGGGCGCCGGTTCGAAGGGCCAGGTCTCCACCCGGATCTGGCCCGCCTCGATCTTGGAGAAATCGAGGATATCGTTGATGATGCCGAGCAGCGAGCGGCCGGCTGCGCGGATCCGCTGCACGATCTGCCGCTGCTCGGGTGCCAGCGTGTCCGCCTCCAGCACCTGCGCCAGGCCGAGCATGGCGTTCATGGGCGTGCGGATCTCGTGGCTCATCTGGGCCAGGAACTGGCTTTTGGCCGCGTTGGCGGCCACCGCCTCGGCGGTACGCCGCGTGACCCGCTGCTCCAGTTCCGCATTGAGCGTGCGGATCGCCTCCTCCGCCTCGCGCCGTGCCGTGATATCGGTGGTCACGCCGCCCAGTCCGGCGACCTCCCCCTGCGCATTGCGCAACGGGAATTTCGTGGAGATCACGATGCGGGTGCTGCCGTCCTCGCGCAGCAGTTCCTGTTCGAATTGCCGGGTGAGGCCCTGCTCCATGAGCTCCTCATTGTCGGCCCAGAGCCGGTCGGCCGTGACCGGCGCGAAGACCTCGCGTTCGGTCCGGCCGAGCACCAGGTCGGCGGGCTTACGGCAGATTTGCAGGTGCGCCGCGTTGGTCGAGGTGTAGCGGTGTGACCGATCCATGGCGAAGATGGCGGAGGGCGCGCTGTCGATGATCTGCCCCAAGAGTTCGCGGCTGGCGTGCCACTCGGCCGTGCGCTCGGCGAAGCGCCGATCCATCACCGTATTGGTGGTCTCCAACGCCGCCTGGGCGCGGCGGCTGTCGGCCAGCCCCCGCCGAATCCAATACAGGCCCAGGCCGGTGAGCCCGATCGAGAGCAGGCTGCCCACACCGACGGTCGTCAGGGCGACCGCGGCGCTGCGCTCCGAGTCGCTCAGCCGCTTTTTCAGCAGCCCCCGCTCCCCGGCCTCCAGGTCGGTGACGAGGCGCCGGATGGCCTGATGTAACCGCTCTTGATCGCGTTGGGCGATCCTTTCCCGTGCGGCCCCGAATCCCTCCCGCTGCCGCGCCTCGAGCAGGACCGCGAGCTGGACCATGCGCTGTTCACTCAGGACCGCCAGCGCGGGTAAGTGCCGCACCTGCTCAGGGTTCTTGACCAGACGCCCGACGCGGCCAAGGTTCGCATTCAGGTCCCGGGCGGCGTCGTCGAAGGCACGCAGAAAGTCGGCGTCGCCGAGGGTGACATAGTTCAGGGCCGCCGCTTCGGCCTCGGCGGTCGTGGTCAGCACGCCCTCCAGCGCACCGATGACCTCCTGCGCATGGGCCACCCGGGCGCCGTCCTCCTGGAGCCGCAAGATCGCCAGGAACGAGGCCAGCGCGACCGCCATGGCGAGGCCGACGCCCAGGATGACTCCGAGCAGGAGCCACCGCTCGGCGGTCACCACCCGCGGCGGGGGCAGCGGGTCCGCGCCGTCCCGGGGGGCCCGGCCGCGGGGCGGCGTTGGGTCCTGCTTCAGAAGGGGCTGCCGGGCGGCTTGCCCAATTTCTTGGGCATCACCGCCACGGGGCGCAAACCGGTGCCGGCGGATTGGGGCAGGTTGGCGCCGCCGCAGGCAGTGAGCCATCGCCAGTGGCTAGCGACGTACACTACCTGATCGTAGCGGTGTTCATCTGTGTTCATCTGTGTTCATCTGTGGAGTTTAGGATCATCGTTGACGGCCCCGGGCCGCGCTCACCAGGCGCTGCCGTCGCGGCTCAGGTCATTGAGCCGGCGGGCCAGCCCCGACAGGGCCGCGTCCGGGGTCTGCTGACCGCTCAGGACCGCGCGCACGGCCGCCGCGAAGGCCGCGCTCACCTGCGGATACTGCCGGCCGGTAGTGGTCGAGGGGCGCGCGACCAGTCCGGGGAGGGCGCCTGCCAGGTCGGACAGGTGCGGCCGGGCGTCCAGCAGGTCCGGGTCCGTGTAGAGGTCGGCCCGGGTCGGATTGAACCCGGCCGCCTGCGCGCGCTGCCGCTGCACCGCGGCGCCGGTGAGATACAGCACCAGGTCCGCGGCCTGCGGGGTGTGGCGACTGTAGCGCGACACCGCCAACTGACCGCCGCCCAGGGTTGCGGCCGGGCCCAGGGCCGCACCCACGGCCAGGGCGGGAGGGCGGGCGCCGCCGCCCTCGCCCTGGGGCAGGGGTGCTACCGCGAAGCGGTCGGCGACCGGTGTTGCGACCCCCTGCAGGGTCGTCCAGGCGCCGGACCAATGGCGCATGAAGGCGACCTGCCCGGCGCCGAAGGCGGCCAGGTTATCCGGCGGCGTGGCGTGCAGCACCGCCTCCGGCGTGATGCCGCGCACCCAGTCCGCGGCCCGCTGCAGGGCGAACTGGGCGCGGGGATTGTTCACCGAGACCCGTCCATCGGGCTCCACCAGGGTGCCGCCGCCCTGGCTTGCGATCCACTCCAGGGCGGTGGCGGTGAGCGCCTCGTCCTCCCCGCCGGCCCAGACGAAGCCCCAGAAGCCGGGATTGCCCAGCAGCCAAGCCGCGCCGAGGGCGCGCAGGGGGCGGGGTAAGGTTGCAGCGATGGACATCATTAGGTCAGCCGTTATGGACAAGTCACGGGTGGGGACCACGCCGGGTTTTTCGTCACCGGCGCCCAGCCCGTAGAATAAGCCCGAAGCCGTCGCGTTGTCCGCCACCTCCCATCAACCCCGGCACCGAGGGCCGCCCAGGACCATGACCGCACCCTTTCTCAATCACCGGCTGCGCCTCGCCGCCCGGGTCATCGCGGGCGGCGGTCTGGTCGCCTATCCCACGGAGGCGGTCTATGGGCTGGGCTGCGACCCCTGGAACCGCGCGGCGGTCATGCGCCTGCTGGCGCTCAAGCGGCGCGACCCGGCCAAGGGTCTGATCCTGATCGCCGCCCGGCCGGAGCAATTGGTCCCCTTCGTCGCCTGGCTGCCGCCGCAGCGCATGGCGGTGATCCTGGCCTCCTGGCCGGGCCCCCACACCTGGCTGCTGCCGGTGCGGCCCGAGACCCCAGACTGGCTCAGCGGCCGCTTCGACACCCTGGCGGTGCGGGTCACCAATCATCCCCTGGCCGCGGGCCTGTGCCGCGCCTGCGGCGGGGCCATCGTCTCCACCAGCGCCAACGTGGCGGAGCGCCCGCCGGCGCGCTCCGCCTTCGGCGTCCGCCGCGGCCTGCCGGGCGGTCCGGACCTGATCCTCGTCGGCGCCTGCGGCGGGGCGGACCGACCCTCCAGCATCCGCGACGGGCGCACCGGGCGGGTGCTGCGCCCGTGATCCCGGAAGGCGTCGTCGATTGCCCCTTGCGCAGGGCGACGCGGTGCTTTACCGCGGCATGGCTCTGAGGCCATCATCCCGCTCCACCAGACCGGTACCGCGGCACCCCCCGCCGGCCGGTCCCACCCAACCCCGATGGCAACGCCCAAGAAACTGGAGAATCAGGATGCTGGACAAGAATCTGCTGGAGATCCTCGTGTGCCCCGTCACCAAGGGACCGCTGATCTACGACAAGGCGCATGGCGAACTGATCTCGGTCTCCGGCCGCCTGGCCTACCCGATCCGTGACGACATCCCGGTGATGCTCGAGGAGGAGGCGCGTGTCCTCACCGCCGCGGAGGCGGACGCCTACCGCAAGGGGGGGAGTGCAGAAATCTGAACCGCGCGGCTGGGCCATGCGCTCCGTGCCCTGGCCTTCACCGCCCAGGCCTCGCTGCCCCGCATCAGCCCGACCTGGCGCAACGCCGACAATGCCCCAGGCTGGCTGGACCAGGCCGAGGCGCTCCCCGCCGGACTCGGGCTCGGGGTCAAGGCGCTGAACTACGCCCGCCGCAAGCTCAAGGAGCGCGGCGCCAAACAGGCGTGCGAGGCACTCAACGGCCTGGAGGGCCTCGACACCACCGAGATCCTGGCCAAGCTGCCCTGGTTCCTGGGCCTGGATCTGTGCGCCCACCGGGCCGACCCGCGCGCCCTGCCGCCGGTGGTCTTCATCGATACCTACGAGGCGCTCTGGAGCGACCGCCCGGACAAGGCCGGCGCCGCGGCCCTGGAGACCGACGCCTGGGTGCGCGAGCTGGTGGCCGCTGCCCCCGGCGTGCTCTTCGTCTTCTTCGGCCGCGAGCGCCTGGGCTGGGACCGGCGCTTCCCGCGCGACTGGGGCGGCCTGCTGGCGGACCAGCACCTCGCCCAACTGTTGCAGGCGACCGACCGCCTGCCCGAGGCCGAGCCGCCGCTGCGCCGGGCGCTCCTGATCCTACTAGCCTTCACCCGCACCACCGGCCACGCGCACCCGCACCTGCGCCTGTTTCTTGCGAACTACCGCTCGCCCCTCGCCGCCTGGTCACCGGACCCGGCGGAGTCCGCCCGCCGACTCGCGGACTTAGGCGCGAGTCCGGCCTGCCGCCGGATGAGTGGGACCGCCTGCTCGCGGGTTGAGGCCGTAGGGTCCGCTGCGCGGACCCGCACCGCCGCGGTTTCTCAGGCGTCGTAATGACTTCGCGCCGACGTGCGGCGCCTGGCGGGAGAGGCTTATGTCTAAGGCAATTGTCGAGATCCCACGCCGCGGGGAGTATTTCCAGCGCGCCTTGGAGGTTGCGGCCTTGGTGGACGCCGGTCAGCCGGTGCCGGAGGCGGATTACCACCTGGGCTACTCCAGCGCGGCCCAGCTCTTTGGCGAACTGACCCCGGCGCGCCTGGCGCTGCTGGAGGCGCTCAAGGTGCTGGGACCCGCGTCCGTCGCGGCCCTGGCCGGCCATGTGAGGCGCGGCGAGACCGAGGTGCAGGCCGACACGCTCAAGCTGTCGGACCTGGGACTGGTGGAGAAGACTGCCGCGGGGCTCCTGTGGGTGCCCTGGGAGGAGATTCAGATCCGCGTGAATCTCTGCGGTGCGCAGGCGGCATGACCCGGATAGCTCATGAGTCGGCGCGGACCTCGCAAGCGGCCCTGGCCTCGTCGCGGCTGAAGCCGCTCCCACGGGGGCTCTCATTTCACCGCCCCAGCGGCAACTCCATCCGGAACCGGCCCCCGCCACCGGACGGTGAGCACTGGATGTACCACCCGATGGACGCCTTCCGCGCCGCGCCGACAGGATCGACCTCCGCGGACGGGTAGCGACCCCAACGGGGTCGAACATACCAGCCCAGGGCAACGCCCTGGGTATCGAGACATAATGGAGTTCAGCCCTGAAAGGGCGCGACATAGGGACGGCCGGATGTCACGCCCTTTCAGGGCTGGGCCGACTGAACGACGCTATCCCAGGGCGTTGCCCTGGGCTGGTATGTCACGCCCCGTTGGGGCTTGAGCCGCTGCCGGGGCTGGCCGCGCGCTCCCGGGCGTCACTCGTCGTGGGCGGCAACGCTCAGAAAGCGGTCGAGCGTATCGATCTCGGCGAGGAGGCGGGGCGCTGCGGTGATCAGACGCCGACGCAGTGTGTCGAGACGCCCGGCGTCCAGGTCGACCGCGTAGGCGTGGCGAAAGAAATGCCGGAATGACATCAGCTCGCGCAGGACGCGGACCGACTCCGGTGAGAATACGGCGGGCCGGACGCCTTCGATTGCGAGCCCCATGACGTGCAGGAGAGACTGATGCCAGTCCGCGCCGGCGGGCAGGTCGCCGTCGAGCTGACGGGCCAGTCGCGTCATGATGGCCTCGATCGAGCCATAGGCGTGATGCAATGCCACCGCGGCCTGGGCGTGCGGCGCGGGCCCGGACGCCGGACCCAGATCGACCGATCCCAGTTCGGCCACCCGTTTGGCAAAGGCATCACGGTCGAACCGGAGCTCCGCCCGCAGGCGTTGCACGAGGGCGTTCACAGCGCTTCTCCCTCGACTTCGAACCGCTCGCTCAGGGTCGGCGGTGCCTCTTCCATGCGGATCAGGTCCACCGGGGCGCCGAGGATCTCCATCAGGTCCGCCAGTGCCTCGAAATAACGCGCCCGATCGAGACCGGACACGGCCAGATCCACATCGCTGTCTGCCCGGCAGGTGCCGTTGGCCAGGGAACCGAACAGGCGGACGTCGGTGACACCGTAAACGTCGCGCAGGCGGGCGGCGGCGCCGGGCAGGCGGGCGCGCAACTGTGCGGCACGGCGGGCGCCTTCAGACTGGGCGGCTTCGCGTCGTCGGCGCAGATGCCGGGCGGTATCGGCGGGTATAACCGGGGTGGACATGGCGACAGTGTAGACCGGCGGTGGTCGGTGCCGGAAGGGCATTCGGGCGACGGAATAAACCGCGGGGACGGGGAGAATGCCCCGTCCTGCCCTGAGGGTCTCGTCCATCCTGCGGATCACCTCGATCCACAGGGCTTTGCCCGTCGCGGCGTCCGCGGGGCCCGGCTCGGGTTTGTCGCGCTGGGTTGCGGTCATGCTGAGGGTCGGCAATGCGCCCGCGCAAGCGCTACTTGGTGACGGCGACCGGCAGATAGGGGCTGGCCGGGTTGACCGTCAGCGTCTGGGTACTGGGATTGATGACCAGGTCCATCATCTCCAGCGGCACCGCCCCCAGCAGGGGTTCGTCGCCCAATACCAAGGCGGACAGGTCACAATAACGGTCCCCGAAATGGACCCGCAGCGGCCCCACCATCGGCACCGGTTTGCGGGAACCGTCCGCGAGAACGACCTCGCGGGTGCCGACTTCCTCCAGGTCGAACCCGAGTTGGAGCGCGACGTGCCCGGGGATGATCATGAAGACGGCACCCGAATCGACGAGTGCCTTGACCGACATCTTGCGCTGTCTGAAGGTGCTCTCGAGCACCACCTCGGCATAGGTGAGTCCCATCGCTTGACCTCTCTGGATTAGTAACGAGTCAAGAACAAGTTAAACACAATCGTTGTCGTTGTCGTTGTCGTTGTCGTTGTCGTTGTCGTTGTCGTAATCGTAATCGGAGAAGCGATGCAATTTGGCGTGCGAGAGAATCCGGGGCGCTACGATAACCTCGATTACGACAACGAC
>NZ_CAIKKU010000101.1 GCF_903828115.1 uncultured Thiodictyon sp.
CGAGCACTGGGCGACAACGCATCTCGGTGCGTCGATGCTGGCCCGGCGTCGGCATGCTCTCATTGATTTGGCGTCAAACACGAAAACTGTATGACATTAAATTGTGATATAGGTGGGATATTGAACACCCTACCCTCTGGGGGTTGCCGCTCAGTTTCCGGATCGCCGCATAGGCCAGTTGCGCGAGGGCCTGCTCTTGGGGCTTATCGAACGCCGCGGGTTGGTCCTGGCCCGCCACCCGGGTACTGCTGGTGGGTGTCGCCGGTTTGAATCCAAGCTGGGTCGCCAACTGGGACTGGGAAACCATCGTGGCCGTCTTCGTCCCCACCTGATCCAGGTCCAGCACCAAGGTCTGGAGTTGAATCGGCGATCCCGGCCGTTTGGCCTCGTCCACGATCTCCTGAAACCGGTCATGCGCCACGATGTTCAGCCGGTCCACCGTAGTCACACCGGTGCGCACACCGTAGGGCAGGCGCAGCCCGCGGCCGATGGACTGCTCGATCAGCACCCGCGCATTGGCCGCGCGCAGGGGCACGATGGTGTAGAGGTTTGTGACGTCCCAGCCCTCTTTGAGCATATTGACGTGGATGACGATCTCGGTCGGCTCCTCCGTATGTTCCACCTTAAGCAAGCGTGTGATCATCGCCTCCTCCTCGGCCCCCGTCTTGCTCGAATCCACCTGAATAACCTTATCCTTGTAACGCCCCTCGAAAAAGGCATCGGACTGGATCAGCGCCAACAACTGGCCCGCGTGCGTGGTGTCGCGCGCGATGACCAAGACGAAGGGCTTGACGATGGGCTTGTCGAACTGCCGCGCATAGGTCTCCAATTCGACCTTGACGCCCTCGTGCAGCCGCACCCCGTCCTCCAGTTTCAGGCGCTCGATTTCGTCCGCCGACATACCGCTGGGGTCGAAGTCCTTGCGTGTCACCACCGCCGGTTCCTTTACGAAGCCGTCGGCCATCGCCCGGCCCAGCGGGTAGTCGACGATCACGTTCTTGAACGGCAAGGTACCCTTGCCGGTCTCGACGTAAGGCGTGGCGGTCAACTCCAGCCCCAGGATGGGCTTCAATTCATTGATCGCCCGTATGCCCGCGCCCGCCCGGTAACGGTGCGACTCGTCCATCAGGAGCACCAGGTCCGGTAGCCCGGCCAGGTAGTCGAAATAACTGGCGCCGATATACTCGGACAACCGCTTGATGCGCGGGGCCTTGCCGCCGCGCACCTCGGAGTTGATCTTGGAGATGTTGAAGATGTTGATCCGCACGGAACCGAACAGGCGTCCGCCGGTGACGTTCTGCTGTTCGTAGTTGTCGCCGGTGATGACCATCGGCGCTTCGGTGGCAAACTCCGCGATGCCGCGGAAGACATACTTGGGCGTGTTCGGGGTGAAGTCGGCGATCAGCTTGTTGTAAATGGTCAGATTGGGCGCCAGCACGAAGAAATTGTCGATGCCGTGGGCCAGGTGCAGATAGCTGATGAAGGCGCCCATGAGCCGGGTCTTGCCTACGCCGGTGGCGAGCGCGAAGCACAGGGACGGGAAGTCCCGCTCGAAGTCCGTGACCGATGGAAACTCACTGCGGATTGTTTCCAGCACCGCAGAGACGTCGGCGCCCTTGCCGGGCGGCGTAATCTCCATGATCCGGTCCAGGACCTCAAGCGAGCGGCGCTGGGGAGGCCGCAGGCTCAGACGGCCGGCGATGGCATTGACGTGGGGGTTCATGCGATAGCCGTCCTTTGTGGTGTCATCACTGGTCGCCAGCGTTCAATCGTCGATGCAGATTGCGCGCCGATGAATCGATGTCCGGTACCTTGTGCAGCACGACATCCCAATATCGACAAGACCTGCTCTCTATTCATGTCTGACCTCTCTCGTTCCCACGCTCCGCGTGGGAATGCAGTCTTGGACGCTCCGCGTCCAGTGAACCGGGCTGAATTCGATTCCCGCCGACATCCTGCACACTCGGGACGCAGAGCGTCCGCGGAGGCGCTGCCACGCAGAGCGTGGGAACGAGGTGGGTCATGATAATTCCTCCGGGTCGAAGAGGTCCATCTGCCCCGGCGCCGGCGGCGCGCTCGGCAGGTTCTCCACCCGCAGCGAATAGTCGTCGTGGCCCCACTCGCAGCGGGAGAGGACCTGCCGGGGGATCTTCTTCACGGTGAGATTGGGGTACAGGTCCGCGCGGGCGCGAAAGGAGGTACAGAGCACCAGCAGGCTGCGCTGCGGCCCCACCTCGTCGCTCAATTGCGCCAGCTGCTCATGGGTCAGGGCGGCGGTGGTCACATAGACGAAATCGCGCTCGGTGGAGTGCCCGTGCTGCCAGTAGACACAATCGGATGGGGCATAGCGGAAGCCCTCCAGCTTGCACAGTGCCTCGGCGAGCATGGCGGCGTTGTAGTCGTGATTGATGACCCAGTTGCCCCAGGTGTCCTTCTCCAGCAGCGAGGGGGCGAGCCGGTAATAGCGAAAGCCCCCGCCGCCCTTCCAGCCCACTGCCTTGGTGATGCCGCCGGGGTCATCATTGTCGATGACCTTTTTGAGCCGCGGGATGATGTGGGTGTGGCAGTGCTCGCCCAACTCCACCATGATCCAGCGGCGGCCCATCTTGTGGGCTACTGCGCCGGTGGTGCCGGAGCCGGCGAAGGAGTCGAGCACCAAGTCCCCCTCATCACTCGCGATGCCGATAATCCGCTTAATCAGCTCTTCTGGCTTTGGCGTGGAAAATGGGACCTCACCTGGGAAAAGAGACACCAATTGCGACTTGGCACTGCCGGTCGTCCCAACCTCCGTGTAGAGCCAGATGCTGGATGGAACAAGTCCCGCCTGCACTTCTGTGAGGAATTTCTTCACACGAGGGGCATTGCTCCCGTCGCTACCGAACCAGATCCTGTTATCGGAAACCATTTCACGAAACCGTTCTTCGGTATAGAGCCAACAGCGCCCAGGCGGCGGATCTATTCGGCGGCCAGAGGGCGTTGTGATGGTAAAGAACTGGGCTTGCCGTCTCCCTTTCTCGGCCTTCGCATGAGCTGGCAACGACGCCCAACGTCCCCGGTCGTCATCATCGGGGTTCGTATACCGATCAAGCTGGGCCTCACTGGCTGGCAGCGGGTTGCGAATCTCTTTCCACCTTAACCGATTGGTGGCGAAAACCAAGATACTATCGTGGACCGTCGAGACATCTGTCCTGTTCTCCCTGGTAGGTGTCTTCTGCCAGATGATGTTGGCAACAAAATTCGCCCGCCCAAACACTTCATCACACAAGACCTTGAGGTAATGACACTCGTTGTCATCGATGGTAATCCACAAAGACCCATCCTCCGACAACAAGCGCCGGATAATCTCCAGTCGGTCGCGCATCAGCGACAGCCAGATGGAATGCTCCACCCCGTCGTCGTAGTGGGTGAAGGCGCTCCCGGTATTGTATGGCGGATCGATGAAGACGCACTTCACCTTGCCCGTGAACTCCGCCTCCAGTGCCTTGAGCGCCAGCAGGTTGTCCCCGAAGATCAGCCGATTGTCGAAGCAGTCCCGCCCCGTCACACGATGGGCGGCGTGATACGACCGCGCCGGGTCCTCCAGCAGGATGCGCGGCTCCAGTCGCGGCCGGTTTTCCTTGCCGATCCAGGTCAACTCCAGTTTTTGCTTCGTCGCCATGATCAGAAAGTCCAGCCTTGCTGCGCCATGAAGGCTTCCAAGTTAAGACACGGCACACCGAAGTGTTGGCAGACATTGGGCACCTTAGCGGCGTTCGGTTTCAGCCCCTCTTGGGTAACAACCGTCGCCCCTTTGTGCTTGGCTGCCGCCACTACGAAGGGGTCGGCAACCGGTGTGCCTTTGAGGATCGCCTTGGTGCTCAGGAGGGTTTGGAAATGGGGAATCGCGAGGATTTGCTGAACGATCAACAACTCATCGTTGCTCGGACTGGCAAAGATGTTCTTATGGTCCTTCGCCCAGTCCTGAATGAAATCCGTATCGTTGTAGTTATGCAATTCATTGAAGACTTCTCGGACTGACACGAGTTCGCCGCTGGCAGCCGCCGTGGCGATCCGCTCCCAAAGGGTCGGAAAGGCCGTCGGATAATAGTTCTTCAGGACGATGAAGGCGCCGGTATCGAATACGTAGATCATGCCGGCACCGCGTTACGGAACAGTGCCTCCTCAAGACCCGCGACGCTCTTGGTCCGGACGCCGAGATAGTCCGCAGTCTGTTCGAGGGTCAATCGCCCTTGATAATGCTTGGCGAAAACGAGCCGCATGTAACCTTCACCGAGGTAGGTCGTCTGGGTCGCATAGTAGTCGCCGCCGGACCCGCCATTCTCGGTTTCGGTCGCCCACTGCTTGACCTTCGCCTCGTACTTGCTTTGGTCGATCAGGCCGCGATCAAGGAGTCGGCGTAGGATTGACTCCCGGCTCACATGATAGCGCCGCGCCAGCGGCGCCGCCGCATCGTCGTATGGTTCAGAAATCTCGGTCAATTGGCTTTCAAAGTCCGCAGAAGGAACCAGAATCTCGGCCGCAAGCGCGTTGCAGAATCGTTCGATGCCTCGCTCTCTCTGTGGCAACTCTTGAAGATGGGCGTCATCCACGGTCGAGATCGCGTTGACCTTCAGCAGCAAATGCGCCAGCTCATGGAAGAGGCTGAAGATCTGGCGGGTCTTGGCGGTACTGTTGTTCAAATAGATGAGCGGGAATTCATCGTCCGCCAGGCAGAAGCCGGAAATGGTCTTCTGCTTGAAGGAGTGCTTGAAGACAAATACGCCACTGGCTTCTACTGCACTCCGCCACACCTTAAGCGCCGCCTCCGCGCTCTTCCAGCCAATTTGTGCATCCAACGCGATACCGAGGTACGCGCGAACCCTGTCGCCCGCTTCCCGTACGTTGCTTTGGGCGGTTAGCGTCAAGTCCCGGAAAATCTTGCGCGGGGAAGCGTTCACACCGTCGTTCAGCTCCCGCAAGGAAATCTGATAGGCGTGGGCCATGCGAAGCTGATAGCGGGTGTCCGCGGTCAGGCGATCAAGTTCGCTGTCGGGCAGGGTGCGAAACTCTTGCTTGACTTTGTGCTCCTTGGGGGGCGCAGGCAGGAAGAAGACCGCCAACGGTCTTTTGTACAATCCATAAGCGAGGCTTTCTAGCTGGGCATAGGTCGGACTGGCCGCGCCGGTCTCCCAGGCAACGATCTCGTCGATATCACGCTTGAGGTGAATGGCGACATCATCAAGCGAATAACCCTGAGACTCCCGCGCCCAGCGGAGAACCGCCGGCTGGACACCCAGGGTATGGAACCCGAGCTTCTTGGCCACTCGTTGCCTCCGCAATGTTCTTGGTTTGCCGTGTGGCGTTTGCGATTCGGCTCAATGGATAGACCAGCGAATCGAAAACAACGCTTGGATCGACAGCGCCTGCGCCAGTTTCGCTTCGGTCTCTGCGATCAGTCGTTCCCGTTGGCGGTCCACCTCGTCCTGTGCATCAAAGAGTGAACGCCGTTTTCGGCTACGCTCCGCCTCCATGGCCTTCACCTGCCGTTGACCCACGAGCTTCTCCTCCAGCGTGACGGCGGCGCTTGCCGCCCGGCGTGCCTCCCGAATCTGGCGATCCATTTCCTTGATTTCCCGTTCCAGTCCGACCTTAAGATCGTCGGCCCAGCCGTCGAGTTTCTGGGCCTCGGACTCGAAGAAGCGGGCATTGCGCTCGGACACCTGGCGTTCGATGGCACCTCGTTGCCGGGCCGTCTGGGCACCCAGGGCCTGCTCCGTCAGCCCCGGTCCGTCTCCCGCCGGGAGCGGGGAAGCCGAGCCGGGCACTGTCATCAGTCGGGCAACGGCGTCCGGGTCCAGGGGCTCGCCGTCGTCCGTCACGGCGGCGAAGATCAGATGATCCTCCCCTTGGTCCAAGGATTCTACACGCAACAGCGATAGCATCAGCCAGCCGGAGCGACCGATCAGGGGTTCGATGAGGCTGATCTTGCCTGGGTGGCGGCCGTAGTCGAAGCGGATCTCCGCGGGCGGCAGGTCACGGCCCTTGGCCTTGGCGAGCAGGGCCTCGGCCAGGGGGTGATTGAGACGGTACAGATGCGCCTCACCGGAGCGGCGCGGCAGTTCATAGAGTCCGAGCGGGATCGCAGTACCCGCATCCGGCGGCGCCCGGTGGAGACGGAAGGAGGCATCGCCCAGGAACTCGGCAGCGTTGCTCAACTCGTGGCGGGTGAGTTGCATGAGCAGGCGCTCGTAGCGGGTCAGGCTCGCCTTGGCGGTCTCCTCACGGACCCGCAGCTTCTCGCGCACCTCGTCGTCGAAGTTCTCCAGGAGTTGGGCGCGGGTACGGGCCATGGAGGTGTCGATCTCGAAGCTCAGCTCCAATTGGAGTTGGTCAAAGGCGTTCTGGATCTCCTCGGGCCTGCGGCAGCGCTGGTAGATGGCGGCAATACGCTTCTCGAAATCCACCCCGGACTCGATGGCTCCAAGCACCTCGTCGCTGGCGCCGAAGACGCCCTCGAAGAGCTGGAACTTCTCGGCGAGCAGTTCATAGACGCGCTGGTCGGCGGCATTCTTGCGGTTGAGGAAGTTGACCACTACCACGTCGTGCCGCTGGCCGTAGCGGTGACAGCGGCCGATGCGTTGCTCGATGCGTTGCGGGTTCCAGGGAAGGTCGTAGTTTACCACCAGGGAGCAGAATTGGAGATTGATGCCCTCGGCGCCCGCCTCGGTGGCGATCATGATACGGCCCTGGTCGCGGAAGTAGTCCACCAGGGCGGAACGCATGTCGGCGGTCCGCGAGCCGGTGACCCGGTCGGTGCCCTGGTGCCGCTCGAACCATTGGGCGTAGATGTGGCGGGAGCGCTCGTCGGTGTTGGAACCGTTGAAGAGGACGATCCCCTCTTGGTGGGGACTATCCGCCAACAGGCGCAGCAGATAGCTTTGGGTGCGGCGGGACTCGGTGAAGATGATGGCCTTCTCCGGCGCACCCAGCGTCTTGGCCTTGGCGAAGGCGACACCGAGTGCCTTGAGCAGGGCCTTGCCCTTCGCGTTGTGGTCGAAGGAGGCGGCGAGTCGGGCGAAGGCGTCCAGGTCGGCGATCTCGCGCTCCAGGGCTCCCCGGTCAGTCTCGCTCAGCGGCTCGGGTGGGGTGTCGTCGGGCCACTCCTCGGCGGTCTCGTCCAATGCTTCGTAATCCTGGTCCAAGGCCTGTTAGCGGCTCGCGGGGTTCCTTTATCCCCACCTTGGCCCTGAGCCGGTTGGCAATGGTCGTCAAGGCCCCGGCAATGGCGAAGGTGGACGAGGCCAGGAGCTTGCGCAGGACCAGCGTCATCAGGGAGCGCTGGCTGGCGGGCAGGGCCTGGAGGTTGTCCCGCTGCAGGTAGTCCGACACCAGGTGGTAGAGCCGGTCCTCGCCCTCTTCGGGGGTGAATTCCTCCACCAGCGGCAGGCGCTTGGTGAAGGGGATATAGGCGGTAACCTGACGCCGCAGGGTGCGATGGCAAATGGGCTTGAGCCTGGCCTTGAGGGTGGCGAAGACCTGCGCTTGGGTCAGGTTGGCGAATTGCTCCCGGAAACTTTTTAGATCCCCAAAGCTGTGCTCGTCGATGAAGCTGACCAGGCCGAACAGTTCCAGGAGTGAGTTCTGTAAGGGCGTTGCGGTGAGCAACAGCTTGTGCCGGCCGGCCAGGGCCAGTTTCAGGGTATTGGCGATGACGTTGGACGGTTTGTAGACGTTGCGCAGGCGGTGTGCCTCGTCGATGACCACCAGGTCCCAGGCGGTGGCCTGGACATCGGCCGCCCGGCTCTTGGCGAACTGGTAGGAGCAGATGACGACCTCGGGCACCTCGAAGGGGCGGAACTGGCCCTGGCGGATCGCGGCGTTGTAAGACTTGGCCTCAAGGAGTCGGCAGGGCAGGAAGAATTTCTCGGTCAACTCCTGAAACCATTGCTTGCGCAGGTTCGACGGGGTGATGACGAGGATGCGGCGGCGCCGCTCCGCCCAGCGTTGGGACAGGACCAGGCCGGCCTCGATGGTCTTGCCGAGGCCCACTTCATCCGCTAGCAGGGCACCCTTGGACAGGGGGGGGGCGAAGGCAAACAAGGCCGCATCGACCTGATGGGGGTTGAGGTCGACCTGGGCGCTGGCAACGGCACCCGCGAGCCGCTCGGGACTGTCGGACGGGAAGCGGCGCGTCAGTTCAAAGGCGATGTACTTGGTATGGTAGTCCGTGAGGCTCATGGGTCAACCAGAGTTTGGGCCTGTCAAGTCAACACGGCAACGCACAGCCCTGAAGCATAACCCTGCCGCCGCCTGACAGCGGGCGATGCCGGCGCCGGTGGGCGCTGGCGTTGACTGTTGCGGGGTGGGTTGGCCCTGACCAGGGGTGGCAACGGGAAGCCCGGGCAGGTGCCGGGAGGGTGGTCGGAGCGGTACGCGGGCGTGCGTCACG
>NZ_CAIKKU010000102.1 GCF_903828115.1 uncultured Thiodictyon sp.
GAGATGTTGGCCAAGTTGAAGCAGCCAAACGCGTTGTTCACCGGACGGGTGTGAAGTGGGTATTCCCGCTCATCCGGTCGCCCTCACCGCCGCCATCACCGCCGCCATCACCGCCGCCACGACCGCATCCTGATCCCCCTCGCTCAGATCGCCATGCATCGGCAGGCTGACGACCTCGGCGGCGAGTCGGGCGGCGATGGGTGTGCAGTCCGGGCAGCACAGGTGCCGATAGGCGGGTTGGGCATTGAGCGGGATCGGATAGTGCACCGCGGTGGGGATGCCGCGGGCGCTCAGGGCCGCGACCAGGGCGTCCCGGCCGGGGACTTGCAGGGTGTATTGGGCGTAGACACAGGTGCGGTCCGCGCGGGTGACGGGGGTCTTGATGCCGGGCGTTCCGGCGAATAGTCGCGAATAGCGTTGGCCCATGGCGATGCGCCGCGCGAGTTCCTGATCAAAGCGGTCGAGCTTGGCGAGCAGTACCGCGCATTGCAGGGTGTCCATACGCCCGCCGACCCCGATGCGGGTATGCACATAGCGGCGCTCCTGACCATGGACGCGCAGTTCCTGCATGGCGAGCGCAAGCCCCGCGTCATTGGTGAAGATGGCCCCGCCGTCGCCGTAACAGCCGAGCGGCTTGGAAGGGAAGAAGCTGGTGCAGCCGATGGTGGAGAGGTTGCCGCTGCACCGACCGCGATAGGTGGCGCCGAAGCTCTGCGCGGCGTCTTCGATGACCGGCAGCCGGTAGACCTCGGCGATGGCGTTGATCTCGTCCATGTCGGCCGGTTGGCCATAGAGCGAGACCGGCATGATCGCCTTGGTGCGGGGCGAGATAGCGCCCTCGAGCTTGTCCGCATCGATGTTGCAGGTAGCGGGTTCCACATCGACGAAGACCGGCCGCGCGCCCACGAGGCAGATGACCTCGGCCGTCGCCACGAAGGTGAAGGGGGTGGTGATGACCTCATCGCCCGGCCCAATTCCTAAGGCCATCAGGCTGATCAATAGCGCATCGGTCCCGGAGGCGACGGCGACGCAGTGGGCGGCCCCGGTGTACTGCGCCAGGCGGCCCTCCAGTTCCTCCATTTCCGGACCCAGGATATAGCGGCCGTGGTGCAGGACGCGGTGCAGGCGCTCCTCCAATTGGGGGCGGATGAATGACTGCTGGCCGGGGAGGTCGATAAAGTCGATCCGTCGCCTGGGTGTCGGCAGGGCCAGACAGGCGGCGGGGGTGAGGGTCTGGTCAGGGTGCTCACCGATAAAGGCCGGGTCCAGCGTCAGGACCTTGATGGACCCGGGGGCGAAGCGTTGCAGGGCGCGCAGCAGGCGATCCTGGGCCGGATTCGGTGCGGCGCAGTCCGCGCAGTCCCCGGCCAGGGCGGCGAGCCATTGCTTGCCCTGCGCGAAGGCCGCCAACTGTTGGCGGGCGCGTTGCAGGGCTTGCGCCTCTGCGGACTCACCCGCGCCGCACCGGGCCTCGTCCTCCAGGGCGCGGCGGATGCCGTCCTCGTAACCCTGGGCGGCACCGGCGTAGAGCCAGACCCGGCCGCCCTGGTCCAGGCAGCGGCCGAGCGCGTCCGTGGTAGCGGCGTGGGTCGGATGTCCCGGATGGCAGGCCGCGACGCAGCTATCGATCGCGAGCAGCAGATCCATGATCAAGTGTCCTGGTGTGGCGTGCTCATTGTTTGTCCATCGGCCGATACACCGGTGCGGCGGGCCAATCCTGCGCCGGCACCGACCGGCCGGACGGTTGCTGGGCCGCCTCCAGCTCCCTGATCCGGCGCTTCAGGGCCGCCACCTCGTCCGCATCGGGCGCGGTGCCTTGCGAGGGCAGGGGGGCGGGTGCGCCGGTGGGCGCGGTTGGCGCCGGGGCGAGCGGGTACCCGGGGGCACCATAGCCGGGGGCGCCATAAGGCGCACCCCAGGGGCCGCCGCCATAGCCGCCCCAGGGCGCCCCGTAACCGCCGCCCCAGGGATTACCACCCCAGGGGCCATCGTCGTAGTAATAGTCGTTGTAGCGATTGCCGCCACCCATCCAGCGGTTGGGATTCCACATATTGCCGAAATTGAAGGCCTGGGCCGGCGCGGTCCAGGTTCCGGCCGCCACCAGCGTGGCGAGTGACAGGGCGGAGAGGGTCTTCATTGCGATCGGAGACACGGCGGGGCTTCCTCCTCGGTTTGGTGTATTGCGCTCGTCGTTCTGGGTGACCGGCCGCTCACGCGGTCGGCTGCGCGCGCCTGGGTGGTGCCCTGATCAGTCCCCCACAGACTCCGTCCGAGACGTTTTCGCGCGATGAGCGCGACCTGTTGCTGTCCGGATCAGGACCCGCGGATTTTTACCACCCGGGCAAGCGCTTGGTCAACCGCTGTCGGGTCCGCTGCGCGGACCGCCCCCCGGAATTAGGGTGAATTCGGGATTACTTTGTACCCGCGCAACAAACCGGAGGTCGAGGCTTCAGCCGGATGCGGCGTCGCTGCCCGCTAAAGCGTCGGCCTCCGGTCGAGTCGCTCCGGCCATCGAAAGGTCGAGCCTTCGTGGTACGGAGTTTCTCGGAAATCGCCTGGGGTCAACGCCACGCGGGCCTCAGCCCTGCGGCTGTCCATGGTCGTGGCCGTGCCCATGGTCATGGCCATGCCCATGATCGTGAACATGACCATCGCCGTGATGGTGATGGGTATGCCCATGCCCGCTCACCGCGCCCCCATCCGGCCCGCCCGCCGCGTGCAGCCCCGCCCCAGCGGCCTGGATCGCCGGCCTGGTGGAGCGGCCGACCTGACGGCGCGCCCGCTGGGCCGCCAATTCGACCTCAAGCCACGCAAGCCATGGCCCTAACTGGCCCGTGCCGCGGGTGGAAAGGGTCTGGAAGGGCGCGCCGCTCGCGAGGTTGCGCAGATAGCCCTCGGCCCGCCGCGGGTCGAACTCGGGCAGCAGCGGCAGCAGGTCGGACTTGGTGCACAGCACCAGGTCCGCCGCCCGGAACATCACCGGGTACTTGGCCGGTTTGTCGTCGCCCTCGGGGACCGAGATCAGGGCGACGTTGCGGTGCTGGCCCAGGTCGAAGCTCGCCGGGCACACCAGGTTGCCCACGTTCTCGATGAACAGGAGGTCGACGCCGTCCAGATCCAGGTTGTGCAGGGCCGCGTGGACCATGTGGGCATCCAGGTGGCAGGCGCTCCCGGTGGCGATCTGTACCGCCGGCACGCCCTTGGCGCGGATGCGCACGGCGTCGTTTTCGGTCTCCAGGTCGCCCTCGATCACGGCGATCTTGAGTCGCCCGCCCAGGGCGTCGATGGTCGCCTCCAGGAGGCTCGTCTTGCCCGCCCCGGGGGAGGACATCAGGTTCAGCGTCAGCACGCCGTGTTGGTCGAAGTGCTCCCGGTTGTGGGCGGCCTGGTGGTCGTTTTCCGTCAGCAGACCCTGGAGCACGGTCACGGCCGCCCGCCCGTCCGCGGTGCGGGCGAGCTTGCCGTCCCCCCGGACCAGGTGCTCATTGCCGGGGGTGATGTTGCAGCCGCAGGTGTCACACATGGGTCGTCTCCGATGCCTCGCGAGTGGGTTCAGTGGCGGGCGCATCCCCGTCTTGGGTGCGCTCCGCATCCGGGATGCTCAGCTCAAGTCGGGCGAGCAGCAGCTCGTCCCCGCTGACAAGCCGGGTGTGGAAGCCGCCGCAGGCCCCGCACAGCAGGCGATTGGCCGTGGCCGCCGACTCCGCGTCGCAGTCGAGACAGCGCACGCGAATCGCCGCCGCCTCGATCACCAACTCGGCCGCCTCGGCGACGGTCCCCGCCGCGACCAGGGGCCAGGCACTCAGCAGCAGTGCCGGCTCCAGCCCGGACAGCGGCCCGACCTGGAGCAGGATGCGCTCTACCGCCCGAGCGCCGTGCTGCCGCGCGATCCCCTCCACCTGATCGAGCAGGGACTGACAGATGGAGAGTTCATGCATGGGCGGTGACCAGGAGTGCGCGGCGAAGGCTTGGGGGAACCCTAACCGAATCCGCGCCGTCTTGCACCCCGACTCTCGATCTTCGAGGGGGTGGCCCCCGGAGCGCGGCCCGGCAGCGACCCCGCGGGTTAGTCGACCAGGGCGACCCGATAAGCGCTGCGGCCATGCGTGAAGGCGTAGAGATAGCGTTTGTTATCATCGGCCTTCGCGATGGTCAAGGACTGGACAATCACGTTGGCGAAGCCGGTGTTTTCAACCGCCCAGGTCAGGCCGCCGTCAGTCGAGGAGAAGACCCCGATGTCGCTGCCCACATAGAGCCTCCGGGGTTCTTTCGGGTCGACGACGATGCTGTGGACCGGCACGTCGGGGATGGCGGTGGCACCGGAGCCGTCGATGTTGGTCCAGTTTAATCCGGAGTCGACTGACTTGAACACATGACCAATGGCGGCAGGGGTGTCGGTCGTGGCAGCGGTATTGAACGTGGACACCGTGGCGTACACCGTACCCTTCAACAACGGATCGGGCGTGATCGAGGAGATCACATTGGTATCGCCGCGCAGTTCGCTCCGAAGCCAGACGGTATCTTTCGTCGCAGCCCCGCCCTGATCGGTCGTGTAGATGTAGCCCATGGCGGTGCCAAAGTAGACCCGATTGCCGTCTTGCGGCGAGATACCGATGGCAGTGGTCGTCGTTTTTTTGTTGGGGGCCGGCGGCGTGGTGGTATTGAACTCCGGACCGGCCTGAGTCCATATGTCGCTGGGGAGCGGCTTGGCCGCGGCATTGTCCGCGCGCCAAGGCATGGACCCACCGATCCACATGCGGTCGCGATTGTTGGGGTCCTGGGCGAACGGCGCGATGAACCCGAAGTTGGCTTTATCCTCAGTGATGCCCGCGGTGAACTTCTCTTTGGTTACCGCGCCGTCCACACTGCGCTCGATGCTCAGTTCGGTGTTCTCATACCACAGCATGTTCGTATCGGACGGGTTGATTGCCACATAGCCGCCGTCACCGCCGAGGATCACGTTCCACTTGTCCGGGGAGCCAAGCTGGCCGCGAATCGTGCCGTTATCCTGGGTGCCGCCGAAAAAGGTCAAGCCGTTGGGATAGGGCAAGCCATGATAGAACTGGGTGACGCGATAGCCGTTGTTCAGGTGGGTCCACTTTACCGTGCCGGAATAAGGGTCGACTTTATCATCGTTGCACACGGGTGACGCCGTGGTGATCGGGTCCGGCGACAGCATGACCACTCCGGAATAGGCATTCTCAGCCTTGTACAGGCCGCCGTCATTGCCATTGAACAGTATTTGGTTGGTCGTGGCGTTGTAGTTCGGATGGAAGACGAGCGCATGATGATCGGCATGGGCGTAATCTGTGCGGGAGGTGTCAAGATTCCAATGTGAGGCTTGCCCCCAGTTCGCGCCGCCGTCGACGGAACGGAACAGGTCGATGCCGCCGGCCCAGACGACATTTGCGTTCGTCGGGTCCACGGCGATCACGTTATCGTACCAGCCCTGGTTCATGAATTCCGGTCCGCCCTGGTAGCAGCCAGCCGCGTACGGAGGATTGGTCAGCAACAGGCGGTTGAGTGTCGTGGTACTGGTATTGCTGACCACTTCTGTCCAGGTAGTCGTTGTGGCATTGGCTGCGCCGGATTCGGCTGAGCGATAGACCGCCAGTAATCCGTCTTTGTAATTCCCTGCCGCAATACTCGCGGACATCGCATAGATGACCTTCTGGTTCGACGGCGCGATTGCCAGCGAGGTGCGGCCCATGGACGGCTTCCCTGATGCCGCAATCACCAGTTTCCAGTCCTGCACAGATTGTGGGTTACCGTCTATCGCACGCAGGACGCCATCGTATGCATCGCGAGGCTTGGTGGCGTCCGCGGGGCCGGCGCCGCACGCGGCGAAGACGTAGGACACCGAGCGATTGGTCTGATTCGCCAGATCCATGCAGCCCTTCGAGTTTGAACCGGTTTTCAGCACCTGGACCCAGGTTGCGCCGGCGTCGGCACTGCGGAAAATCCCGGTTCTGGTAGCGGCATAGATACGCGGATTCCTCTTATCACCGCCGATGACGATCTTATTCACAAACCAGAAGTCCTTATTGTTGGCCGTGAACGGCAATTGCTCCCAGATCTCCCCGCCGTTGGTGGACTTCAGGATGCCGGCGCCGCGCACCGCGTCGGCGTTGAAAAAGCCTTCGCCGGTTCCGGCATAGAGAATGTCCGGGTTATACGGCTCCAAGGCCATCGAATTGACGGCCAAGTTGATCAGCAGATCGGCCTTCGGGGTCCAGTTCTTTCCACCGTCGATGGTCTTCCAGATGCCGCCGGCCACGGCGGCGGCCCACATAGTAGCGGGCTGCTGCGGGTGTATCACCAGTGCCCTGGTGCGCCCGCCGATATTGCCCGGCCCCAAGGACTCCCAGGCCCCCAGTGTTCCGGCCGTGGGGTCCAGCGACCGGGTGACGATGCTGGGTGCGGTCAGCGCCTGGCTCGTGGCGGCCTTGATCACGCGCCCCTGCGCGATGGAGTAGACCGGCATCCGTGCGGCCTGACTCAAGGCGGGGAGGTACATCTGCGGGCTCAGGACGGTTTGGTCGGGGGGCAGGCGCATCGCGAGGAAGTAGGTCTGTGCGCTCTGGGGCTGGTCGTAGCGTGCCTTCCCGTCCGGGTTAAGGCGGGCGGCCTGCCACTGTGCGAGGATCGCGTTGCGCTCCTGCTTGGAGGGCTTGCGGGGCCTGGGGGCGAGTTTGTCCGGTAGCGCGGCAACGCGGTGCTCGCCGTCCGGCGCCGCCGTGACTGCGCCGGGCGGCGGCGCCATTTGGACCGCGGGCGCTCCTGGCGCACCGTGCTTGATGGCCACGAGGGCCACACCCAGGCCCAGGCCCATGGTAACCAGTACTCGGCTATTCATTGAATTTGCTCCAGCGAATCTGACGCGTTCACCGCACGGTGCGGCCTCCCCCTACCCTGGCTCCCCGGGCGGCGGGCAGCCGGCATCAGCCCGAGCAAGGTCAGTGTCAACAGCAGCGTCGGGGGCTCCGGGACGATGATCGCGTTGATCGCGGCCCCGTCGCCCGCGCCCGCGAGTACCATCCGCGCGATGTTGTCTGCGTCGCTGGCGGCGCCCACGAACAGTGCCGTACCGTCGCCGTTTTCAGTATTCTCGCCCTCGATGTTCAAGAAGCTGGCGATCTCGGCACCGAACTGGTCGTACAGCGTCAGGTCCACCCAGAAGGTTCCGTAAAGAAAGCTCTGTATCTGGGTTCCGACCGCCCGCACCGGCGTCGCGAAACGGATGTCGAAGACGCCGGGGATATCGCCGGCGCCCTCCAGGTCGAATAAGGAAAGCACCCGGTCGCCTTCGGCGAAGTCGCTGAAAAAACTGCCATTTTCCCCCTCTTCAAAGACCGTGAACGCTGTTGCGCCCCAGACTGTGACCGGACCGACCTGGGCGGGCGGTGCGACGGCGGTCAGATCACCGCCGAGACTCCCCCAATCCACCACCGCCACGGGCGTGCCGAGCGCTGCCCGGCTATCGACGTGGATCACGGTCGCCCAGGCCGTCTGCGCTGCTCCCGCGGCAAACAGGGCCGCGGCGACTGCGATGGCGCGCCAGATGCGCGCCGAGGAAGCATTCCCGATCATTTACACACCCTAAACTTTTGATTTGCAGGGCAAACGCGCGGGCGCGTAACGAGCGGAGGCGCACGATGACTCTAGCATTGCGTAGTGATCATCACAAGGCCGCCGATCGGCGTATGCACTCGGCCCATCCGAACACTGACGGTTCGCCTGGGCGGGTCCGGGTTGCCAGGCCATTCAGTCTTACGGTGACCCGATCAAGACCTTCAACACCCCCCGTTCGCGGCTGCGCGCAAAGGCCGACACTGCGTCTTCGAGCGGGTAGATGGAGTCGATCAGGTAACCGAGCTCCAGGGTCCCGGCGGCGAGCAGTGCCAGGGCCTTGGCGAATGGCCCGCAGCGTGAGCCCAGCAGTCGGACCTCGTCCACGACGATGGCGCTCAGATCCACCGCCACGCTCCCGCGGTAAGTGCTCTTGAGCACGATGGTCCCGCGCGGGCGCACGGCGGCGCGGGCCAGCGTGAAGCCGGCGCCGGTGCCGGTGCATTCGACAACCACGTCGAAGTCGGCCGGGGCGCTCGGCGGCGCGGTCAGGGTGGCGATGCCGAGTCGCGCCAGATGCCCGAGTTTGGACGGGTGCCGGCCCAGGACGGCGAGCCGGCAGCCGGTGGGGCGCAGGGACTGGGCGATGAGTTGGCCAAGCTTGCCGTCGCCGATCACCAGCACCCGGTCAGCGGCGTCGATGGCGATCTGCTCCTGGATCTCCAGCGCGGCGGCCAGGGGTTCGGTGAAGACCGCCTGTGCGGGGGTGACGCCGGCCGGGACCCGATGCAGGTTGGCGGTGGGGACGGCGAGCCATTCGGCGAAGGCGCCGTTGCGCCCATGGATACCGATGGCCTGGCGGTTGGCGCAGTGCTTGGTGAGACCGCCGCGGCAGCGTGAGCAGTGTCCGCAGGGCAGATTGATCTCGGCGACGACGCACTGTCCCACCAGGTCCGGCGGGCCTGATTCGACGACCCCGACGAATTCGTGGCCGGGAACGCCGGTGAACGAATAGAGACCATCGACCAGTTGATGGTCGGTGCTGCAGATGCCGCGCAGCAGCGGGCGGATCAGGGACTCACCGGGGCCTGGTACCGGCTCCGGGAGGTCCCGCCGCAGGGTCAGTTGGCGCTCCGCCAGCCAGAGTCCAATCATGAATCTGGTACGCCTATTGCGGTATTACCGGCAACGCGCGAGCGTTGATGCGGGAATTCCGTACGTCCGGATCTGTGGAAGCAGCGGGCGAGCAAACGCCCGCGGCTACCCGGCCATAGAACTATCCGTTATCCGTATCCGTTTCGTGTCTCCGCCAATGCCACCCCGCCACGCCAAGCATCGACAGCACCAGCAGAATCTTCGCCCACTCACTCAGCGTGGGAACGGGAAGGGCGCTGGCGGCGGCCACCGCAGTCGGGATGACGGCATTACTTGGAGCCGACGGTGGACTGAGCGCTTGTCCATTGCTTGCCACCACAGTGAAAGTATATGAAGTCCCGCTGCTAAGGCCGGCGACAGTGCAGCTTGTGGCCGGGGCGGCCGCCGTGCATGTCAACCCGCCGGGCTCCGAGGTAACCGTGTAGCCTGTTATCCCGGGACTTGTAGAGGCCGTCCATTGTACGGTCGCGCTGGCCTGACCCGCTGTTGCGACGGCATTGGTCGGAGCCGCGAGACCCTGTGCACCCAAGACCGCGGAGAGTGCGTTTTGGAGAAATTGGCTTGCCTGGGCCGCGGGCAGCGTATCGGGTATCATCGACAGCCGGAGCGTTCGCCCGGCATTAGCAAATACCAGGCATGAACCGGTAGCGAATGCCCCCCAGCTTGCGGCTGTGCCACTTGGCGTCAGCGCCATCGAGAAAACGCCCCAACCACCACCACCACTAGGATTGGTCAATGTGATCGGATTAGTCACGCCGCCTGTCAACAGCCCACCGGCGATGCCGGTGGCATTGACTGTGCATGACGATTGATTAACTGGAGCAGCGGCGACTGCCTCGGTGGCGGCGTCGATGGTTGAATTGGTGTACCAGTCATTGAGCACCGCCCGCCCTTGAGCCTGCACATAGCTTTGGAAGGCCGCGGCCCATGTAGAGGAAGTATTGTAGTTGTTCTCGGACACGACAACCGCGTCCCATGGTGCCCCGGCGGTCAGTTGCGTCGTAAAGGCTGCACCATTGGTCACAGTGGTGACAGTATCACCGCGCGCGGTAAGGGCTTGGGACCAGTAATCAGCCCCAAGGTATTCGTCATAGAAATAGAGTATTTTTGCAGCATGAGTCTGCTGCGCAAGTATCAGGGCGACGGCCCCGATAATAAAACGCCCAATCCGGTATTTCATATCAGCCCTCTGCTTCCAGTGTTGCGACTCATTGATATTTCAGCCCGCGGACAATCGCCCGTATGCGTCAGTATGCGTCAGTATGCGTCAGGGGCTGAGAGCACGACGAACAGCATACTGAGTTTGTTTTTCGCGATTGCGAAGCTGCGCGCCAGGTAGATAAAATATCTCTTAGTATAGTCAGCTAATGCCGAATAATCGGTTTTCTCACCGACCGGTTATTTCAAAGTTCTCCGTCAGCAATGAGCGCAGATCGCCCTCGTACTCGCCCGGGTTGCTGAAGAAGTCCGCGCAGGCTTTGCGAAACCCATCAAATGATTCGTAATACTTGTTATACAGAATTTTCTTCTTAAAGAATTTCCATAGCCGCTCAATACGAAACCGAGGTGATGCAGCAGTGCGGTCATGCCGCTGGCGATGTGGGTGACGCCAAACTCCTCATGGACCCAAGCGGCGACATGCTTGGCCGTCAGGTACAGATGCGCTTGAACATGCACATCCAAGGCCACCAGATCAGTGTCGGTGAGCGCGCAGTCGCTCCCCTGGCAGGCCATGTGCAACAAACCGGGCAGACCGCCCATCTGATAGCGCCGAAAATGGTCGCGCACGGTGTTGGAGTCGATCAGCGGGACTTCGGCGACCTGCTCTGCCGGCCAGCCGCCCGCCAGCGACAGGACCGCCTTGATGCGGTCGGCCTCGCGCTGGTCGCGCGTGCGCCATTGGGCGGCACGCAACTCGGCGAGTTGTTCAGTGGAGATGGTGTAGTCGAGCATAGGGACGAAAATACATCGACGTCAGCCGGTTACGCTAGGGCCCTGAGCGAAAATCTCATACGAGACGTGTATATTTCAGGATTTCTTAAATACGTTTGTGCAAATAATGCTGAATTGTCAGCGAAAGTTGCTTTTTTTGTCAAGGGCTAATCCGAGACACTGGTTCATTTTGGCTACTATTTACAATATATTGATTTATATTTGAAATATTTGATCTGTTGCGGGCTCCCAGGCATTCCCGGCGAACCTCCAATTGAGTTTAAATTTTCCCCTGCACGGTCACCGCCGCGGCCGCACCAGCCCGCTCAGGCCCAGGCCATCCAGCGTCTCGAACAGGATGCGGCGCACCGAGGCCGCGTCCTCGCACTGGAGGGCGGCCTGCAGGACCTCCCGCGCCCGCGCCCGGCTGATGCTGCGGATCACCCGCTTGACCCGCGGCAGGCTGTGCGCCCCCATGCTCAGGCTGTGCACGCCCATGCCGAGCAGCAGCACCGCGGCCAGCGGGTCGCCGGCCATCTCGCCGCAGATGCTGACCTCCCGGCCGTGTACCCGCGCGCCCGCCAGGGTTTGGCTCAGCGCGCGCAGCACCGCCGGGTGCAGGTCGTCATAGAGTTTGGCCACATGCGCATTGTTGCGGTCCACGGCCAGCAGGTATTGGGTGAGGTCGTTGGTGCCGACGGACAGGAAGTCGACGCGGCGCGCCAGGGCCTCGGCCTGATAGACCGCGGCCGGGACCTCGATCATGACCCCGACCGGCGGCATCTTGACCTGGTAGCCCTCCTCCAGCAGTTCCTCATGGGCGCGGCGCAGCAGCGTCAGGGCCTCGTCCACCTCGGTCACGGTGCTGATCATGGGGAAGAGCACCTGGAGGTTGTCGAGCCCGACGGAGGCGCGCAGCATGGCGCGCACCTGCGTTAAGAAGATCTCCGGGTGGTCCAGCGTGATGCGGATGCCGCGCCAGCCCAGGAAGGGGTTGGCCTCGTGCATCGGGAAGTAGGGCAGGGGCTTGTCGCCGCCGATATCGAGCGTGCGGATCGTCACCGGGCGCGGGGCGAACATCTCCAACACCTTGCGATAGTTCGACATCTGCGCCGCCTCCCCGGGGAAACTGTCGCGCACGATGAAGGGCAGTTCGGTGCGGTAGAGCCCCACCCCGGCGGCCTCCTCGATCCCGAGCGGCCGGTGTTCGGAGACCAGCCCGGTGTTGAGGAAGAGCGGCAACTGGTAGCCGTCGGTGGTCTCCGCCGGCAGGTGGCGCAGGGACTGCAACTCATTGCTCATGGCCCGGTCGTCGTCGGCCATGCGCTGGTACTCGGCCCGCACCGCCGGACCGGGGGAGACATAGACCCGGCCGCGGTAGCCGTCGACCACCATGTCACGGCCCTCGGCGCGCCCCACCGGCAGGTCGGAGACGCCCATGGCCGCGGGTACCCCCATGCCGCGCGCCAGGATGGCGACGTGGGAGGACCCGGAGCCGCTGGTCGAGACCATCCCGGCCAGGCGCTCGCGCGGCACATCGACGATCTGCATGGCGGAGATCTCCGCCCCCACCAGGATGGTCTTTTGCGGATAGGCGATGGGCGCGGCGGTGAGGTTCTGCAGGTGCATCAGGATACTGCGGCCCAGGTCGCGCACGTCGGAGGCGCGCTCGCGCAGGTAGGCGTCCTCCATCCCGTCGAACACCCGGGCGTGATCGGCGATGGTCGCGCGCAGGGCCCCGGGCGCCCAGTTGCCGGCGCGGATGCGGGCGACGGTGCCGTCGACCAGGGTGTCGCTCTCCAGCATCAGGCGCCAGGCGTCGAAGATCGCCAGGTCCTCGGCGTTCAGGTTGGTCTGGGTGCGCGCCACCATGCGGTCCAGGTCCTCGGCCACGTCCTGGAGGGCGCCACGGAAGGCGTCCTCCTCGGCCTGCGGGTTCTCGGCGCGCCGATCGGGGATGGCGTCCAGGTCCGCCGGGGGATAGACCACCGCGGCGATGCCGATGCCGATGCCGGGTGAGGCGGCGAGCCCGGGCAGGAAGCGTTGCGGGATGCCCTCGTCCTGGAGGCGCGCCAGTTCGCCGTTGGTGCGTGCGTAGGTGATGGCGCCGGCGAGTTGGGAGGCCAGCGTGACAACGAAGGTGACCTCGTCATCCAGATAGTGCCGCTTCTCCAACTGGCGCAGCACCAGCACCCCGAGCACCTTGCGGTTCTGGATGATCGGCGCCCCGAGGAAGCCGTGGAAGCGTTGCTCGCCGGTGTCGGTGATACAGAGATAGCGTGGATGGGCGGAGGCGTCGTCCAGGTTGATGGGTTCCGCCCGCTCGCTCACCAGTCCCACCAGACCGCGGCCCAACTCGATGCGCACCCGCCCCACCGCCGCCTGGCGCAGGCCGTCGGTGGCCTGGAGGATGTGGCGGCGGTTGTCGTAGTCGTTGAGATAGACCGAGCAGACATCCGCCCCCACGGCCTCCTTGACCCGCCGCACGATGATGGCCAGGGCCTGTTCCAGGTCGGGTGCGTTGTCGACCTCTTGGACGATGCGACGCAGTGATTCGAGCATGCCGGGCATGGGCGACGGGGCCTTTGGGCTGGGTGAAGCGGGGGCGGGGACCGGGGCCGGCGGCGACGGCGGCACCGGGGGCTGGGCGCGGGCGTCAGACATCAGCGGCGCCGCTGACGCAGGAAGCCGGCCGCCCGCGGCAGGGCCTCGCTGCGCTCCGGGATCCCCTCCGGGTACAGCAGCGGCGCCAACTCTTCGAGCGCCAGTTCATAGACCCGGCGCTTGAAGTAGACCACCTCGTGCAGGGGCTGCCAGTAGCGCACCCAGCGCCAGGCGTCGAACTCCGGCCTGTCGGTCTTGTCCAGACAAAAGGCCTCCTCCTGGCAGTCCACCCGCAGCAGGAACCAGACCTGTTTCTGGCCGATGCAGGTCGGGCCGCAATGGCGGCGGATGAAGCGCTTGGGCAGGTGGTAGCGCAGCCAGCCCTGGGTGGCGCCCAGGATCGTGACCTGGTGGGGTTCCAGTCCAACCTCTTCCTCCAACTCCCGGTACATGGCCTGCGCCGGGGTCTCATCAGTGTTGATGCCCCCTTGCGGGAACTGCCAGGCATTTTGACCGATGCGCCGACCCCAGAAGAGGCGGCGCTCGTCGTTGCTCAGAATGATGCCCACATTGGGGCGGAAACCGTCGCGGTCGATCAAGGCAGCTTACTCGGCCGTCTAAGTGAGCCCATTCTTCCACAACCGGCTTGGAAGCGGCAAGCGATGGATTGTATAAGCGGTTGCCGTTAAACGGCTTTCCCGGTGCCTTTTGGAGCCGTCCGCGCGGCCGTGCGCAGCCCCGCGGGCAGGGTCGCCGGCACCTTCAACCGTCGCCGCGGGGCCCTTCTGAGGCACAATGTGCCCGATCCAGGCTCCAAGGCCCCGCGGGGCGCGAGCATGAAAGCAGGAATGAGAGCATGGCCTTAGCGATTTTCGACCTCGACAACACCCTGATTGCAGGGGATTCCGAGCACCTCTGGGGGGAATTTCTGGTCGCCCGCGGACTGGTGGACGGGGCCCACTATGCACGCGCCAACGACCGTTTTTACGCGCAATACCGCGCCGGCACCCTCGATATCGACGCCTTCCTGCGCTTTGCGCTGAGCCCGCTGCGCGAGCACCCGCGGGACCTGCTGGAGGAACTGCGCGAGCACTTCGTCGCGCAGGTGATCGTACCGCTGATGCTGCCCGCCGCCCGCGACCTGATCGCCGCCCACCGTGGCGCCGGCGACACCCTGCTGATCATCACCGCCACCAACACCTTCGTCGGCGCCCCGATCGCGGCGCGCTTCGGCATCCCCCACCTGATCGCCACCGAGCCGGAACTCATCGACGGCCGTTACACCGGCGCGGTCGCGGGCATCCCCGCCTTCCGCGAGGGCAAGGTCCGGCGCCTGGACGACTGGCTTACGGGACGCGGCGAGACCCTCGTCGGCAGTTGCTTCTACAGCGACTCACACAACGACCTGCCCCTGCTCGGCCGGGTCGACCGCCCGGTGGCGGTGGACCCGGACCCGCAGTTGCGGGAGGCGGCGGTGGCGCGGGGCTGGCCGATTCTGTCGTTGCGGGGCTGAGTTGCGCCCGAAACAGTTCTAAGACCTTATTAAAAATGAGGATCGAGTGATGCGTACCGCCAAAGCGGAAGTCGAATCCCTGCTCAAGGCCCTACCCGAGGACTGTAGCCTCGAAGACATCCAATACCATCTGTATATCCTGGAAAAGGTCGCGGCGGGTCAGGACCGGGCCGACGCTGAGGGTACCCTGACACACGAGGACGTCACCGCGCGCATGAAGAAATGGCTCGCCGAGTAACCTGGTCACCCGAAGCCGCTGATGACCTGGAAGGGATCGCCACGTAGATCGCCCGCGGGCCTTAATCGTCGTTCCGGCCAGCATCGGCAGGAATGAGGTCTTACGGGGGCGGTCCCGAACCGCACGGCGAGCACGAAGCCAATACATTTAGACAGGATTAACAAGATTTTATTCACTTTCAATCTTGTAAATCTTGTTAATCCTGTCAAGAAATTTCGGAACTGGTCAGGGTCGTGGCCGGAACCATGATCAAGGCCCGCCCGCGACTCGGCTGCCACGCTGACAGCCCTGAACGGGCGCACATCGTCTGGAACCCGGGAGGCGACGACGACGACCGCGGCCAAGTGCTATGCTGGATCGACGATTTACCAGGCAGGAGGCGCCAGCCGTGAAATTCCCCTATGGCCTCAGCGATTTCGGCACCCTCATCCAGGCGGGTTACTGGTATCAGGACCGTACCGACCGGATCCCGCTGCTGGAGGAGCGGGGCCGCCAGCTCATCTTTCTGCGGCCCCGGCGCTTCGGCAAGAGCCTACTCCTGTCGCTGCTGGAGCATTACTACGACCTCAACCGCGCCGGGGACTTCGCGGCCCTGTTCGGGGGGCTGCGCATCGGGCGCGACCCCACGCCGCTGCATAACCAGTTTTTCGTGATGAAGTGGGACTTCTCCCTGGTCAAGGCCCAGGGCGAGGTCCATGAGATCGAGGCCGCGCTGCATCGGCACCTCAATGACCGCATGACCAATTTCGTGGCCGATTACGCGGACTATTGGACCCGCCCGATCGCCATCTGCCAGGACAACGCCGTCTCCTCCCTGGAATCGCTGCTGGCAGCGATCCGCGCCACCCCGCACCGGCTCTATCTGCTCATCGACGAATACGACAACTTCGCCAATGAGGTCCTGATGGCCGGCCAAGGCCAGGGGCACTATGAATCGCTGTTGTACGGCGAGGGCCTGCTGAAGACCATTTTCAAGGCGGTCAAGGCGGCGGCCGGGGGCCTGGGTCTGGAACGGGTCTTCATCACCGGGGTCTCGCCGATCGTCATGAGCGACATGACCAGCGGCTACAACGTCGGCGAGAATATCTATCTGGATGCGCCATTCAACGACCTGTGCGGATTCACCGAGGCCGAGACCGCCACCGTATTGACCGGGATGGCCGCGGCCGGCGTCACCTGGTCCCCGGTCGAGGCGTTGGAGACGATGCGGACCTTCTACAACGGCTATCGCTTCAGCGAGGACGCCGCGGAGGGCCTCTACAACCCGACCCTGAGCCTCTATTTCCTGAAGACCCTGACCCGCGAGGGCCGCTATCCGCGCCAACTGTTGGATGAGAATCTGGCAATGGACCGCAACAAGCTCGCCTACATCGCGCGCCTGCCCCAAGGCGAAGACCTGCTGGTCGCCGCCCTGAGCGGCGACGATCAGGTCGTGATCCCCGAACTGGCGCGGCGCTTCGGGGTCGAGGACATGCTGCGCGCCGTCAAGGACCAGCCCTTCATGGCGTCGCTCCTCTATTATTTCGGGGTCATGACCCTGGCCGACCGGGGCGTATTGGGTAAGCTGGCGCTGAAGGTCCCCAATCTGGTCGCCCGGGCACTCTATGTCGAACGCCTGCGGGACCTCTGGCTCCCCGGCTACGAGGAGCGCGAAACGGTACAGCGGGTCGCGGAGACCCTGTACCTGCGCGGCGACCTGGCACCCCTGTGCGACTTCATCGAGACGCGCTATTTCCGGGTCCTGTCGAACCGCGACTACCGCTGGACCAATGAACTGCTGGTCAAATTCGCCTTTCTCACCCTGCTGTTCGACGACCGGATCTATATGGCGGTCTCGGAACTGGAGACCGACCGCGGCTATGCCGACCTGGCCTTGATCGTGCGCCCCGACATGCGCCGCTACGCCGCCCTGGACCTGTTGCTTGAATTCAAATACCTGGGCCTGAAGGACTTGGGATTGACCGGCGAGCAGGTCCGCACGCAATCCCGCGAGTCACTCGCCGCCCTGCCGGCGGTCGCGGCCAAACTCGACGAGGCGGCGGAACAGGCGCGGGTCTATGGCGCGGCCCTGCGTCGGCGCCATGGGCTCACCGACCTGCGCGCCTGCGCCGTGGTCGCGCTGGGCGTGGAGCGGTTGGTGTGGCGGGCATTAACGGAGCCGGGGCGTCCCGCCCCGGCACCCTGAAGGCGAACCCAATCCCTCTCAAGAACCACTGCCCTCGCCGCCGTGCAAGTATTGCGCAGCGACCTCGGTTCCAGGCAATCAAGTAGGTCGGATTGGGCGCGCGCGGCATGGCCCCTCAGGCAAGAACAGCGGCTTGACGCGCGCCTAACCCGACAGGCGACGCGCGTAGGCTGGCGGGACGCGGCGAGACCCCCGCCGGGGGCCTTGATCATCGTTCCGGCCATCGCTGCTTACCCCTGGTCCAGGAATTTCTCTCACGGAGACACAAAGACACGGAGAAAGACCCGTCCGGATCTCCGTGTCTTTGTGTCTCCGTGAGAGATTTCTTCTACCCTGCGTCTCGGCAGGGGCTTGAGCTTGCTGCCAACCCCCACTGAGAGACGCTGGGTGCGCATCAGCCACTGGCCGGAACGATGATTGAGGCCCCGCCGGGACTTGCCTCTACACCGACTCAAAATTACCTGCCCTTGCCCGGTCGGGTCGACCGCCCGCGCCTGGTGGCGATGGTCCCTGACCCGTGGTTGCGCGAGGTGGCGGTCGCCCGCGGCCGGCCGAGCCTCTCGCCGCGGGGCCGAGTCGTGCCGAGCGCAATTCTCGCGCGGACGCCCTGTATACTTCACCTGTAGATTAAGGGCGGGCCTGCACCCAGGCTTCTTGAGAATCCATGCCATGACAACCGGGCTCAATACCATCCACGAAATTCTGCCGCGACTCTCGCCGGGAGAGAAGGCGCAACTGTTGCAGTGGATCGCGCTGGATCTGGGCGGAAGCGCGCCAGGCATCGACAAGACACCGGGCGTCTGCGGGGGTGATGCCCGGGTGGTCCGCACCCGCATCCCGGTCTGGACCTTGGAACAGGCGCGGCGACTCGGGGTGTCCGAGGCCGTGTTGTTGGCAAGCTATCCGACGCTCCGCGCCGAGGATCTGGCCAACGCCTGGCATTATGCGCGGCACAATCCGGCGGAGATCGAGCGCGCGATTGCCGAGAATGAGGAGTGATCGGTTTCCGCGGCCATAGCACGTCTCAAAGCTGCGCCCAAACGCCCTACCGATGAGCCGGTGCCAACTCAGGGTCCCTAAGGTCCAGCCCGTAAACCGCCAAACGAATCTCATAGTTCATTTCGCTTTCGACGGCACATGCCCGGTCACTTAGATAATCGACGACTTCCGCGAAGCCGAGATGGGTTTTGGTCACGGGGTGCTCCCAGTAGCCCTTTGTGCCATCATAGGTCAAGAGGAGGCAGCCGGCCCTCGAGCCTTCATGGCGAAGGTACTGCCCGACGAGTTGATTGCGCAGCGCGATTTCAAAGTCACGGATCGACCAACGCGTATCAGCAATCTTCAACTCAATGGCTGCCCGGTGTCCACCTTGCACCGCTGCCAAGCGGATATCGGTGCGCTTGCTGTCGGCCACTTCGTCCTCGCGCATCACGAGGTAGGCGCCCTGCGCCGCGTCTCTCAAACGCCTCGCAAGCGTCCGCTGCATCTCGACTTCCTCGTTGATGGTTCGTAGCGTGCGCCGATCCGTGAGGTCGTCGTCTGAAATGTCGTGCTGAAGGTCGGCCAGGCGATCCATCATGACCTGGAATAGGCCGTTACGGTCATGAGGAGGCGCGTCCAGATGCGCCTCCAGGGCGGCAAGGTCGCTGGCACTGAATGGCGGAGGCTCGGCGTCGCTCGCAGCTCGGCCGCGCGCCAGAAACCGCAGGCGGTCCGGGAAGTTCGCGAACAGTGGATCGTCGGCCAGTTCCAAAATGATCCTGTGGGCCTCGGCACCAGGCGTATTCAATAGTGACGACAGCAGAAAGCTCCGCGCTCGCTGTGCGTCGTCGCGTATATCTGGGGGAACCGGGGACGGGGAACCGGGGACCGGGGAACCGGGGACAGACCACGGTATTCGCTGGAGCAATAAAGGGCAGACCACGGTTTCCAAAATGAAGCCGTTGCCTTTCGTTCGCCGCCGGGTGGCCATTGCTGGAGGAATATCGGGAGGATATCGGGGACAGTATCCTTAATTCCAAGATACCCCAGCCCATGTAGCCCACGTGGCCCGCTTAGGGCGGAACGCCGCAGGCGGTTCCGGTTCCGCCGCTTGGGTGTCTGCCAAAGGGCGGATTGTCCTGCGGGCATCGGCCCTGCGGCCCTCGCCGCGGCCCTGATCCAGATCCCGGCTCACCTGGTCTGCCAGTTCGACCGCTCTCGCGATCTCATTCATCCTCATCGCAAAAAAGGGTTGCGATGTCGCGCGCGCCATGCAGAGCACGCACTCGGCCTTTAACCCTCGCGGAGCCTTGCCGCGCGGCGTGTGCGGCCTTCCTGCTGTGCCTCTTGGAGAGACCATGGCGTGGCTGGGTCACTGTCCAATCCTTCCCGGATGTCGTGCCTCAGTTGCTCCAGCTTGGCGGCTCGGAGGCGGTCTTGCTCCTCCATCAGGCGCAAGGCTTCACTCGCCACCTCGCTGGCTATGGAATAGAGACCGGATGCCATCATCGTTTCACCTCTTGCGCGGGTTGGTGCTGTCGTAACCTAAGTCGGCCACGACTGGGCGCCGTGCAACACGCGCAAGACAATGACCATATCGCCGACGACCGTATGGGGGGCGATATAGCGGGTTCCGACGACTGCTCAAATCCTTGCGAGCCAGCCGATGCCACTTCACTTGCATGAAGGCGGCTCAAGCTCGTGCTGCGTACCCCAACTGTCAAGCCAATCGGAAACCGCCGCGTGATCGACTAAATCGGCATCGCCATGAGACAGTTCGTCAATTGCTTCCCGGATCGCGGCAACCTGCCATGCCTGGGTTTGCGCGTATTCCTCGATCGCGCGGGACATCAGCGTTGCCCGTGAACGCCCCGTGGCGGTCGCGATCATGCCGAGACGTTGAAGCGTCGCTTCATCCAGTCGGACAGAAACGGTCTCTTTAGGCATGGTGAACCTCACAGGTTACGTCGTGTTCTTGCGTAGTTAAGCACGCCCCGGGATTCCTGCCAACTACGTGTCTGCGGGGATCTGCACAAGCCGAAGGGAGGCGATTCGGCCTGGCCCCACGACGCCAGCCGGGGGCCTTGGGCTTCGGCGCTGGTGAAGCTCCAGCCCGCGTGGGGCAGAACGTCGCAGGCGGTTCCGACCCTGAAGCCTTGGACTCCAGACTCGATCGGGTTTCGGGTCGAGCCTACCCAAACAAGCTGCCCTGCACCGGCCGCTGCGTCGCCGCCCGATACCGCACCGGCCGCGTCGTCTTCTCCACCACCCCCTCGTCCATCAGCCGCGCCAGCCATTTCTTGGCCTGCGCCGCCGGTACGTTCAACGCGTCGGCAATCTCGGCCTCGGTCTTTGGCGCGGCCATCCGTTCGATCAGCGACCGCACGGTCGCAAACAGTTCCTCTGCCGGGGTCAGGCGGGTTTCCGGTGCGTTCGTCCCAGGGTGCGGACTGGGCGCTGCCGATTCGGTACCGGTGTGCGCCGCCTGGAGCGGGGGATGCGGTGCAACAGGCGCCGTGACGCCTCGCTCCTGCGGGGGATGCGGTGAGTCTACGGCGGCGCTCAGCAGTGCAATCAGGTCCTCGGCCGTCCGGGGCTCGGGCCAGGGCAAGGCCCCGGCCTGTTGCAGGGCCTGGAGTCCTTGGCCCGTCTCCCCGGTGGCGCGGACGTAGACGGGACCCAGCCGGTACTTCTGCAATTGCTCACTCGCGCCGGCCCAGGTGCCGCCCTTCTTGTAGTCCGAACTGACGACCAGGGCGGCGTCGGCCAGGGCGTAGATGAGCTTGTTGCGCTGCATGGCGTTGCCGACGTTGAAGCCGGCGGCGGGGTCATAGGGGGAGATCAGGACCAATCGCTCCTCCAGCAGGAGGTCGCGGTGCTCGCGATTGAGGGCGGTGGTCTCCAGACTGTCCGCCAGCACGCCGATCGCCTGTCCCTGCGCCTGCAGTGCCCCGCGCATGGCGGCTTGGTCGATGCCGCGGGCGGCGCCGGAGACCAGCGTTCGTCCGGCCTTGGCGGCGAGCCGGCCGACGCCTTCGGTGTATTCGATCAGGGCCTCATCCACCTGGCGCGAACCGACGACGGCGAGCCCGCCGGTGTCGAGCCGCAGCGGGTCACCACAGCCATAGAGGATGGCGGGCGCATCGTCCTTGAGCCGCGACTTGAGCCGGCGGGGGTAGGCGGCATCGGCACGACTAACGACCCAGATGGCGCGGGCGTGCCAGTGCTCGAGCGCCTGGCTCAACTGGAAGCCGCGCTCGAGCAAGGTGCGCAGTCGCTCGCAGTCGATCTGCGGGGCGCACGCCTCGCCCAGGGCCGCGCAAAGGGTCGCGGCGTCCGGGCCGAGCAGGTCCGAGGGTTGGCGCTCGTGCTCGCGCAGGGACTGGGCGAGCCGTTTGTACTGGCCCGGGGTCAGCAGATCGGCGGCGGTCTTGCCCCGCCCGACGATGAGCGGCGCGGTCAGGAGCAGGATGGCTTGGGTGTTGGGGGAGAGTGGATCGTTCATCAATCGTGTCCGGTTAGCGCCAGGGCCAGCGGCCAGACCGGACCGCTGCCGTGTCGGCGCAGCAGCCAGGCCGCGACAGTGAGGGTCCAGCGCGAGTCCACCATGTCGTCGACGAGCAGGACAGGCCCGCCGGGGAGCGCTTGGCGGATGTCCAGCGAACCGTCGAGGTTGTGGGCCTGCTGGGTGCTGTTGGCCATGGTCTTCTGTGCCGGCCGCTCGGCGGTCTTCTCAAGGACTGCATGAAACGGGAGTCCGAGCGCCTTTGCAAGCCGCCGGGCGAGGTCCGGCACCAGATCGGGGTGTCGCAGCGATGGGATGCAGGTGACCCAGGCGGGCGCGGGGTCCGGATGCCAGGTCTGAAGCAACCCGACGCACGCGGTGACCAACTCGTCGGAGAAGTGGTGGTCCCGGTACTTTCCCTGACGTACCAGATCGCCCCAGCCGGCATCGCCCCAAACGCACAGGCACCGGCCCGGCTCGGCCCGGCGGTTGAGGCCGATGTTGCCTCCGACCTCGAACTGGGGCAGGCCGCCGGTCGGCCACTGCTTGCGCGGCTCGATGGGGAGGCTGGTACGGCGCAGGAAGGCAACTGCCTCGCGCACGAGGTCGATGGATACCGTCGTGGGCAGCGGCGGCAGCCTTGGCGGTTGGATCAAGCCCGCTTCGCCGTCCAATGCGCGGATCAGAAACTCCATGTGTCCGGACTCCAGGCTGACGTAGTCCTGCATCTGCTGCTGCTCGGTGCGGCGCAGTTCGGTCAGGCGTTTTGCGCGTTCCCAGAACCCTTGTCCCAGCCGTGCGGCGGTCAGTTGCCACTTTGGGCCCTGCTTGACGATGGGTGCCGGGGACTCCAGGGACAGCAAATCCATGGTCTTCTGGATTCGGCCGCGACTCAGATTGACTCCATTCTCCAGCTCCGGGACTGACAGGCCGCTCGGATGGCGCTCCAACTCGGCCAGGACCGTGGCGACCTCGCGCTCGGTCGGGAACGCGCTTTCGATGAAGAAGTCGTTGATGTCGTTCTCTTCGTTGCCGCTGAGCAGGACGCCGTAGGCGGCGTCCAGGGCGCGCCCGGCGCGGCCGACCTGTTGGTAATAGCCGACGACCGATCCCGGTGTCTGGTAATGGATGACGAATGCCAGGTCCGGCTTGTCGAATCCCATGCCCAGCGCGGTCGTGGCGACCAGGGCCTTGACCCGATTGTCCAGCAGGGCCTGTTCCAATTCGGGGCGGCGCGCCCCGGACTCACCCGTGTAGGCGGCGACCCTCAGGCCGCGCGAGCGCAGCCAGTCGGCAACCTGGCCCGCATCGCGCACCGTCAGGGTGTAGACGATGCCACTGCCCGGCAGGTTGGGCAGTTGCTCTGCCAGCCAGGCCAAGCGCTCCGCCTGACCGGGGAGATGGATGCTTTGCAGCGTCAGGGATGGCCGAGTGAGATCGCCATGCGAGACGGCAAGATCGGGGCCGAGGACGGTGCGCAGATCGTCCATGACCCGGTTGTTTGCCGTGGCGGTGGTTGCCAGCAGCCGAAGGTTCGGCGGCAGGGTCCGCACGATACGTTCCAGCAACCGGTAATGGGGTCGAAAGTCGTGGCCCCAGTCCGAGATGCAGTGGGCCTCATCGACGACCAGAAGCGCGATCCGGGACGCCACGCCGGCCAGCACCTCGCTGCGAAAGTGTTCGTTGGCCAACCGCTCCGGTGAGATGAGCAGGATGTCGACCTCGTTGCGACTAAGCCTCGCTTCGACATCAGGCCAGTCGTCTTGGTTATCCGAGTGGATGGTGGCGGCCCGCACACCCATGCGCTGCGCCGCCGCGATCTGGTTGCGCATCAGCGACAACAACGGTGAAATAAGCAAGGCCGGACCCTGCCCGGCCTCGCGCAGCAGCTTGATGGCGATAAAATAGACGAAACTCTTGCCCCAGCCGGTCTTTTGGACTACGAGCAGGCGCTGCGTCCCGGCGACGACCGCACGAATCGCGTCCTCCTGTCCCTCACGAAACCGGGCATGGGGGATGCCGGAACCGACGCGAAGCAGCTCGAGTGCGCGCTGCGGGTTGTAGACCATGGCGGCGATACTTACTCGTTGTGTGGCAGGACCTGATCGACCGACGGGGAAGGATCATACCCCGCTTTGTTCTGTGCTGACCTCCCCAGCCCAATCCGGCCCGCTTGCCGCAAGCAGTGCCGACCAGTCATCAGGCGGATACCCGCGAGCCAACATTTTCTGGAATACCGTGTAGGGATCGGACTTGCTGCCTGCCGACCGTAATGTGTTTTCGTCATTGACCCAGGCAAAGACGATCACCCTGGCCTTGGAGTCGTAACGGAAGAACAGCCGGAACCGTCGTCCGATCTTCGCCCTGCGCCAATGACGGTAGGTCGTTCCCATGGTGTTTCCCTGTCGGTAGTCCTCTCGCGCCGGGTCCCTCGGCACCGTCTCGAGGATCAGTTGGCCAAGGGCACGCCACAGCTTGACGTTGGCATTGGCTGCAAACCCGGACGAATCGGACGCTTGCGCCCGGTCGGCCGCCAGTTTCAGCCGCTGCAGTTGCTCGATCAGGCAGGCATGGAAAAGCAGTGTCCAACCGTGCCGCTGCATTACAGGGCCAGGTCGCCCAGGATCTCCGCGTCGAGGTCGATGGGATGCTGCAGGTTGTTCAACATGGCCTGGGCCAGATCGTCCGGCAGGGTCCCGAGGTGTTGGCCGCCCTTGAGGTCTTGCTCAAGCAGATCCAGGAAGGCTGCGATGGCAGGGTCTTGGTGCTGTGCCTCGTCTGCCCGGGTGACCACGATCTCGGAACCGCGCAGATCGAAGGCGACCCGTCCGCCGACACCGATGCCCAAGGCCTGGCGAATGGGCTTCGGCAGGGTGATCTGGCCTTTCGAGGTGACGGTGGCGACTTCGTGTAGCTGGTGCATCGTGGGACTCCTTAGGGAACTTCTTCGGTAATGTAAGGATAATTCCTTACGGCGTCAAGACGGCCTCGATCAGAGTCCGGTCATGGGCGTCCGTCGGTTGGGCTTGACGGCGTGCTCCCGGCTCCACTGGACGCTGGAGCGTCCGGACTTGCTCCCACGCTGGCGCGTGGGAGCGAGAAAAACCTAGACAGAACAATAATCTCAAGTCTTCCTGATGTCACTTCCCACCCTGACCCGCAGCAAACGTCCCTTGGCGGTCGCAAGCAGCCGCGCGTCGTCCTCATCTCCCACCATCTGCTCCAGACCGGCGATGAGGGCGGCGGCGGCCTCGTCCTCGCCCAGGGCGCGGTTCAGCATCGCGGTGACACCGTAGAGGGCGAAGGCCTCCCGCTGGTGCAGGTGCGGGCGTCGCGCGAGGCCGGACAACAAGCCCCTGGCCGTGTCGAGATCGCCGTCTTCGATCTGGATGGCGGCCAGGTTGCAGCGGGCCAACAGGTCGTCGGGATGGGCGGCGATGACCCGCCGCAGGATCGCCTGGACCTCCTGGCGCCGACCCTGGCTGCCGCGGATCGCCGCGAGTTGACCGAGGGCGCCCCGGTGCTCGGGGATGCGCCCGAGGATGGCGTTGATACGGTCCTCGGCCGCCGCGAAGCGTCCCCCGCGATGCAGGAGCAGGGATTCATCGAGCAGGGCCTGGAGGTCCGCCGGCAGATCGGACGGCTCCGACTCCCGATCGATATGGGTCGAGAGCATGTTGACCTCCCGCATCTCCTTGCCGTTCCAAAGTTCAACGGCCTCGTCGGCCGCGAGCAATCCGTGTTCACGCAGGGCGCCGAGGAAACCCGAGCGCTCTTTGGGGGTGCCGATGGGCAGGCGCGCCAGGTCGCGCAGGATCACCGCCGCATGCCGCGCCCCCACCGTGGGCGTGCGGTCCAGCCGGTGCTTCAGCAGGTACGCGGTGAGCCCTCGCAAGGCCGCGTCGCCCCCCAGGTAGACCGCCTCCAGGTAGACATCGGCGGCGCTCAGCGCGGCGAGGTGCGACTCCAGGCCCGCCACGTCCAGCGTGCGCAGTCCGTGCGTCCAGCCGACGGGCAACACCTGGCCCTGGACGAACACCACCGGATAGGCCGGGGTCTGGCCGTCCCGATCCAGGACGCGCAGGTTTTCCGTGGGAAGGGGGAACCCGGGACTCATTGCCAAGGCCTGCTCCCACAGCGCCCGCGCCTGGTCGCCGCGCCCGAGCCGACTGGCCGCGGCGCCGCCCTCCTGGAGCCAGAGGGCCGGTAGCTGGCCGGTTTCATAGGCGACCCAGGGAGCCTCGCGAGCGCGCTCGAAGGCATCCCAGGCGGCCTGGTCCTCCCGCATCAGGAGCAGGGCGGCGACCTGGGCCAGGGCATCCTCGGTACGCCGTGCGGCGGCCTCGGCCAGGGGGGGCACGAGCGCCCGGGCGCCGGTCTCATCACCCTGATAGAGGAGCAGTTGCAGGGCGAAGCCCAGGGCAAAGAGGTTGCCCGGGTCCTGCTGCCAGGCGTCCAGGAAGGCCGCCAAGGCCTCCTCGATCCGGTTCAGGTGGAACAGACACAGCGCCCGGTTGTTGCGGGCCGGGGTGATGGCAACGCCGTCCAGGATACGCACGGCCCCGGCGAAGTCGTGTGCGTCCAGGTGCAGCTTGCCGAGGTCGAACTGCTCGACCTCCTCGCGGCTCGCCCGGGAACCGTCGTGCTGCTTCAGCAGACCGTCCAGGGCCTCGGCGGTCATGGGGAGGCCCCGGGTCACCGCCCCCAGGTCGCGCAGCCGCTCCGCGACCCGTTGCGCGATCAGGAAATGCCGACCGTCGAGGGCGAGTTGGAACAGCGCCTCCTGGGCGGGCAGGCTGTTGGGCCGGTGTTGCGCCCACTCATAGGCGGCCAGGGCGGCCGCGCCCTGGCCCTGACCCCGGTACAGGGCGTCCATCAGCAGCCGCCGGGCGCCGCCGTGATCCGGATAGCGCTGCACCAGGGCGCGCGCCCGCGCGATGGCCCGCGGGTAGTCTTCGGTCCCGATCAGGCGCTCCACGGCCTTGAGTTGGGCCGGCTCGGGCAGTGGGGACTTGTCTGACTTGTTCTTGGCGGGCTTTTTCGGCACGGCGGGCGGACCTCCGGGGTCTGGTGGGAAAGGATGTAGTACCGCCCGCGTAGGGCGCAACGGCGTCGGCGGTTCCGCCGCTTGGTGATGGCTGCTTGAGTAGGTGCAGCCCGCTGTGCGCACCTTGTCAACACGTCCAGTCAGGTTTCGTTCAACCGCGGCCTTGCAAGGTGCGCACCGCGCACCTTGCGCCACAGGTCCGGGCAATTGCGCCCGGCGGCACTAGAGCCCCAGCTTCTTCTCCAGGTAATGGATATTGGCCCCGCCGGCCTCGAAGGCGGCGTCGCGCATGATGCTGCGCTGGAGCTTGATGTTGGTGTCGATGCCTTCGATGACCGTCTCGCGCAGTGCATTGCTCATGCGGGCGATCGCCACCTGCCGATCCTCGCCGTGGCTGACCAGCTTGCCGATCATGGAGTCGTAGTGGGAGGGGACCGTATAGCCGGAATAGATGTGGGTGTCCATGCGGATGCCGGGTCCGCCGGGGGCGTGGAATTCGATGATCTTGCCGGGGCTGGGGCGGAAGGTCTCGGAGTGCTCGGCATTGATGCGGCACTCGATCGCATGGCCGCGGATCACGATGTCCTCCTGCCGGTAGTGCAGGTGCTCCCCGGCCGCGATCAGAATCTGCTCCTTTACGATGTCCACCCCGGTCACCATCTCGGTGACGGGATGCTCGACCTGCACGCGGGTGTTCATCTCGATGAAATAGAAACGCCCGTCCTCATAGAGGAATTCAAAGGTGCCGGCGCCGCGGTAGCCGATGTCCCGACAGGCCTGGGCGCAGCGCTCGCCGATCTCGGCGCGTTGCGCCGGCGTGATGCCGGGGGCGGGGGCCTCTTCGACCACCTTTTGGTGGCGGCGCTGCATGGAGCAGTCACGCTCGCCCAGATAGATGGCCTGGCCGTGCTGGTCGGCCAGCATCTGGAATTCGACATGGCGCGGGTTCTCCAGGTACTTTTCCATGTACACCATGTCGTTGTTGAAGGCGCCCGCGGCCTCGGCCCGGGTGAGTGAGATGGCGTTGAGCAGGGTCGCCTCCGAGTTCACGACCCGCATCCCACGGCCGCCGCCGCCGCCGGAGGCCTTGATCATGATCGGGTAGCCGATGGCGCGGGCCAATTCCAGGGTGCGCTTCTTGTCGTTGTCGTCCAGCGGTCCGTCGGAGCCCGGTACGCAGGGTACGCCGGCGGCCTTCATGGCGGCGATGGCGGAAACCTTGTCGCCCATCAGGCGGATGGTCTCCGGGCGCGGGCCGATGAAGATGAAGCCGGAGCGCTCCACGCGCTCGGCGAAGTCCGCGTTCTCCGACAGGAAGCCGTAGCCGGGGTGGATGGCGACCGTGTCGGTGACCTCGGCGGCGCTGATGATGGCGGGGATGTTGAGGTAGCTGTCGCGCGACGCCGCGGGCCCGATGCAGACCGACTCGTCGGCCAGCAGGACGTGCTTCAAGTCGCGGTCCGCCTCCGAATGGACGGCGACGGTGCGGATGCCCAGTTCGCGGCAGGCGCGCAGGACACGGAGTGCTATTTCGCCCCGGTTGGCGATGAGGATCTTCTCGATCATGGCTGGCATGCTGGGGTAGCCTGTGGACGGTGGTCGGCTGGTGCGGTGCCTTGGGTCCCGGGTCGGGGCCGCCGCGGGCGGCCCCGCGCGGGGATCGCGGGGGCGGGTCACTCGATGACGAACAGCGGCTGGTTGTACTCCACCGGCTGGCCGTTCTCCACCAGGATGCGGCGTAGCGTGCCGGTGCGCTCACACTCGATCTGGTTCAGGATCTTCATCGCCTCGATGATGCAGAGTATGTCCCCGGCCTTGACCTGCTGGCCCTCTACGACGAAGGGGCCGGTGCCCGGCGAGGGGGAGCGGTAGAAGGTGCCGACCATGGGCGAGCGTACGACCTCCCCGGCCAGGCCATCGAGAAACTCATCGCCGGGCTTGGTCGGGCCGACGGTCGGGATGGGGGCGCTCGGGGCGCTTGCCGGCTGCTGCGTCATCGCGTGGGGCATGAAGAGCGAGGTCGCGGTGCCGTGCCGGCTGATGCGCACCGATTCCTCCCCCTCGTGGATCTCGATCTCCGCCACATTGGATTGCTCCAGGAGTTCGATCAGCTTTTTGACCTTGCGGATATCCATGTTCAGTGGTTCTCGGTGGGGGTGGCCGGTGCCAGCCGGTAAAGGGCGGCGCTGAGCGCCAATTCATACCCCTGCGCGCCCAGCCCGCTGATCACCCCCACCGCGATATCGGAGAAGTAGGAGTGGCGGCGGAAGGGCTCGCGGGCGTGCACGTTGGACAGATGCACCTCGATGAAGGGGATGGCGACGGCGAGTAGTGCGTCACGCAGGGCCACGCTGGTATGGGTGAAGGCGGCCGGGTTGATGATAATGAAGCCTACGCCCGCGCCGGGGGCGGCCTGGACGCGCTCGATCAGGACGTGCTCCGCGTTGCTCTGGGCGAAGTCCAGGTCGTGACCGCCGCGCCGCGCCTGCGCGCGCAGCCGCTCCTCGATCACGGCCAGGGTGACCTGGCCATAGTGGCCCGGCTCCCGGGTCCCGAGCAGGTTGAGGTTGGGTCCGTTGAGGACCAGGATGCTTGCCATGTCGCCGCTGTGCCCATGCAGGTTCGGGGTGTGGGGAGGCCGCCGCGGGGGGCGAGGGCCGCCGGGTTGGCGCCGGGCGCTTGCCCGGGATGGGCGAAGCGGCGGCGAATCCCGTCGAATTGTCCGGACTTCGCGCGATCATGTCCAGTTCTGCGACGAGTCTGGGTGCGATCAGAACGGATGTGTTAACGCACATATCGTAGGGTACGCATCGCGTACCCTGCAGTTACAGCTACCGGACGTTCTCACGGACCGGGCGTCGTTGTCGTTGTCGTTGTCGTAATCGTGATCGGATTATTCGATTACGACAACGAC
>NZ_CAIKKU010000103.1 GCF_903828115.1 uncultured Thiodictyon sp.
ATTCTCTCGCATGCCACATTGCATCGTTTCTCCGATTACGATTACGATTACGATTACGATTACGACAACGACAACGACAACCTGTCAGACCCCGGCCGGCGCCTCCGCCCAGAACTGATCCAGCGCGGCGACCACCGCCGGCAGGCGTTCCCACTGGGGCAGGCCCAGGTGCGGCGCCAGGCTCTCAAACCGCCAATTCGGATGGGCGGCGACGAATCCCGCCAACTTCTCGAAGGTCACATAGGGGTCACGGTCGGCGATGGCCAGGACCGGCAACTTGGTCGGCAGGCTGCCGTAGAGCCGCTGCGGGGCGTCCCGGGTGAAGAGTTGCATCGACAGGAACATCAAGGGGGCGAAGCGCGCGCCCGGCTGGTGCGAGGTCGCGTAGGCGTAGTCGATCAGCTCCGCCGGGGGCTTGCCGACGAAGGACTTGCCGAGGTAATAGTTGATGCTCGGGCGCGACGAGACCAGGGCATAGGCGGCCGATCCAAGCAGCGGCAGGGTCAGGAAGCGGTGCAGCGGCCGACCGATCCCCGGGCCGAACGGCTGGCGCGCCCCGAACCCGGTCGGCGAGATCAGGGCCAGCGAGCCGATCCGCCCCGGGGCCTTCAGCGCCGCCCGGGCGGCGAACTCGCCGCTGAGCGACAGGGCCAGCACATCGGCCGACTGCTTCACCACCTGGTCCAGGAAGTCGACGATGGCCGCGGCGAAACGCTCCGCCGAGTAGGGACCGACCGGCCGGTCCGCGTGGCCGAACCCGGGGAGATCCAGGCTATAGACCGGGCGCTGCCCGCGATACTGGTCGAACAGCGGTTTGACCTCGAAGCTGCTGGGCGCCGCGTTGATGCTGTGGATGAGGACCAGCGGCCGACCGCTGCCGCTGGCGTCCCCATACCAGGCCAGCCGCTCGCCGGTGCGGGTCATCAGGCTGTGGCGCGGCGCCGCCAGCGCCTCGGGCAGCGGCGGTGCCCCTTTGCGCGCCAGGGGGAGGGGGGTCGAGGTCGTCGTCATCGCGTTTGCTCCAGCGAAGTGGCCGGCCGGGGCCGGTAAACAGGGGGCGGCAGACCCGGCGGGAGCAGCGCCCCCGGGGTCCCCCATTGTCGCACCTGGACGCGGAAAAAACCCTAATCGACCAGCTCGATCCCCCGCCCCTCGGCCCAGTCGCGCAGGGCCTCCAGGGTCTTGCGGTGCTCATAGTCGTACCAGGCGTCCAATTGATCCCGCTCGTCCAGAAAGCCCTTGAAACGGGCGTAGGCACCGCGACGCCGGAAGATGTCCCGGACCTCGTCCGCCGCGTCCGGCAACTGGTCCGCGACGAAGTCGAAGACCAGTGCCTTGCCCAGATCCAGGTCGTACTTGTTCGGCACCCGGATATACCGATCCGAGCCGGCGAGCTCATCCGCCGCGCCTTCCGGCTCGTCGAACCCCTCCCCGACAATACGGAACTCACCGGTCTCCCGGTCCAGATAGGCCCCGGCATCGAGGTCGGCGCCGGCGCTCGCGAACATGAAGGCTTCTTCGAGGTTGCTGATGGTGGTCTTCATCGGTTGCTCCTGTCGGACTGGATTCGGTCAGCGCGCGTCCGCGTATTGGCGGCAGGGTCCGGGCGCGCTGCCAAGGTGCAGGCGCGGCGGCGGGTTTCAACGGACCGCAAGTCCGCAGGTCCGCAGGTCCGCAGGTCCGCACAGCGGACCCTACGGGCTCGTAGGGTCCGCTGTGCGGACCGGCGATCCCGCGCCCGACCCGCTGGCCGGGATGATGAACGCGGTCGGTGCCCGGTGGAAGCGGCTTCCGCCTGAATCCGGCAATTGCTCACGCCAAGACGCCAAGAAGAAACAAAGAGGGCTGCGCAGCATCCGGAGCGCCCGATAGGTGAGCCGAATCACTTCGACAACGCCTTGAAATGCCTTGGCGAGCTTGGCGCCTTGGCGTGAGAACTGCTCTTTCCAGGTTCAGCCGCGACGCGACGCCGCGGGCCGCCGCGGCCTCGTCGCGGCTGAAGCCGCTCCCACCGAGGACTTGGGCCTGGCACTCAGGGGTGCCGGTCGAGCCAGGCGCGGGCCTTCTCGGCGTCGGGGCTCTCCATCGACTCGAAGAGTGCCAGGGCGTGTTGCATGTGGCCGCGGGCGGTCGCGGGGTCACCCAGGTCGTCCAACGCCTCGCCGAGGCTAAATGAATCGAACGCCTCGCCGCGACGGTCGCCGATCTCGCGATCAATCGCCAGTGCCTGTTCGTAGAGGCTGATGGCCTTGCGCGACTTGCCGAGGCCGGACCATTCGTTACCTAGGTTGCAGAGGGCGGTAGCCATGCCGCGGCGGTCACCGATCTGCCGAGCGATGACGAGTCGCTGCTTGTGGAAGGCGATGGCCTTGCGCCGCTTGCCGAGGTCGGACCACGCGTTACCTAGATTGCCGAGCGCGTTGCCCTCGCCGCGGCGGTCGCCGATCCTACGAGCAATGGCGAGGTGCTGCGCGTAGAGGGCGACGGCTTTTCGCGGCTTGCCGAGGCTCCGCCAGGCTACGCCGAGGTTACCGAGCGCGCTGCCCTCGTTCCAAGGACAGCCAATCTCGCGAGCAATGGCAAGCTTCTTCTCGTAAAAGGCAATGGCCTTACGCAGACCGAGGTCTGCCCAGGCGTTCCCGAGGCCGCCGAGGTAGTTGGCTTCCATCCCACGCACTCCCAGCCGGCGGGCGGCAGCGAGCCCGGCATCGAGCCAGCGGACCCGTTCGCGTGGGTGCACGCGGAGATCCAGCACACAGACACCGCCGCCCGGGTAGTCCATCGCCAGCCGGGCGGCGTCCTCGTCTGCGCCGGCCGCCGCCCAGTTCTGGCCGGCGGCGATCTGGGCGGCTTCGGCGTCATAGGCGGCGAGGCCGTCGGTGACCCCGGTGTGACCCTCCAAGTAGCGCGCATTCGCCGCCCGCAGGACCGCGAGAAAATGTGCACTATGCCGCCCCCGCGCCAACTCTAGGTTCTCCGGGCTGGGTCCGAACACCATGTCCGGGACCCGGGTTCGACACCAGCGCCAGGGCTCAGCGGCAATGGGCCGCAGCAGGTCATGCAGCCGGTAGCGCCCGGTGTCGGCATTCCAGCGCAGCAGGCTGCGGTCGATCAGGGCGCTTAGCGAAGGCTGCGCTTCCTTGGGCGCGGCGAGCCCCCAGACCGCGGCGGCGGCTGGCCGGTCGAAAGGGGCGGGGAAGACTGCGAGCGACTGCCAGCGGGCGGCGAGGCATAAGTCTTCGGCGAGCAGTCGGTTGGCCGAGAGTGCCAGCACGGCGCCTACCAGGCCGCCCTCGACCGCATCGCTCTGGAGCGCTTCGAGGCGGGTCGCTTCGTCCGCGAGGTCAGCGAGATATTCGGCGAGTGGAATTTCGGGGTGCATGGCCAGGTGCGCGCCCGCGACCCGCAGGGCCAGCGGCAGCCGGTCGCAGGCGGCGGCGAGGCGGTCCAGGTCCGCATCGCGCAGGGCGCGGCCCTCGCCCAGGATGCCGACGAGGAGTGTCCGCGCCGCGGCGGGCTCCAGCAAGTCCAGGTCGCGCCGCTCGCCCAGCGCGATGCGTTGGCGAGAGGTGACGATCAGTGCGGCTGGTGGCGAGGGCGTCAGCGGCACGACCTGCGCGGTCCCGGCCGCGTCGTCGGCCAGGATCAGCACCCGCCGGCCGTTCAGGACCCCGCGATAGAGCGCCTGGACCTGGGACTCATCGTCCGGCAGGCGCCATTCGGGCTCGAAGGCGCGGATCACCCAGGCCATGGCGTCCAGCGCGGACATCGGCCGCTCACCGGCCCCGCCGAGCGGAATCAGGAGTTGGCCGTCCGGAAAGCGGTCCTTGAGGCGGTGCGCGACATGCACCGCGAGCGCCGTCTTGCCGAGCCCGCCCTGACCGGCCAGGGCACAGATGGCGACTGACCGGCCGGCGCTGAGGTGCCGCTCCAGCCAATCGCGGTCGTGCGGCCGGTGAAGTCGGGCAGGTCCGCGGGGAGTTGGAAGCGCCGGTCGGGCGCAGTCCGGCCGGCGGCGCCCGGGCGGTCGCCGGTGATGCCCCAGACCAGGCGGCCGATGCCCTCCGTGTCGATACCCTTGCGCAGGTCCACCCAGGTGCGGTTCTTGAGGAAGAGGGAGATCGCGGGCCGTTCCGGGGCACCGGGGAGCAGGACCGGGATGACCGGGCGCTGCTCATGGGCGGCCAGGTCCAGCGCGACCTGCATTTCCTCGTCCTCCCAGGGGCCGATGCCGGACCCGCCGATGCAGACCAGCATCGAGGCGCTGGCGAGGATGCCGGCCGCGAGCCCGTCCTGCCAGCGCTGCCCGGGGCGCAGGTCGTCCTCATCCAGCCAGACGCGCAAATCCTGCGCCTGGAGCCGGCGGCGCCGTTCGCGGATCAGCGGCTTGTCGGCGCTGTGGTGGGAGAGGAAGGCGTCGAAGTCCATGGCAAACACCTGCAACGAAGGTCCGGGCTTGATACCAGAAATCGCGGCACCGGGCCAGGTTCTTCTCGAGAAGGTCGCGCAGCGACGCTGTGGGAGCGGCTTCAGCCGCGACGCGACGGCGCAGGCCGTCGTGGACTCGTCGCGGCCAAGGGCCATGAAGGCTTGTCCGTCACCCCGGAACATGAACCTAAATCCGGGAATTGCTCACACAAAGACACAAAGAACACAAAGAAAAACAGATCATTGAAGGCGTTGGGCCGATCACCGCGCGGGTAACCTCCTCGACCTACGTATCGCATTGAAAATCTTTGTGATCTTTGGTCTCTGTGTGAGAACTGCTCTTTCCAGCTTGCGCCTTGGCGTGAGAACTGCTCTTTCCAGGTTTCACTGTATCCCTTACTCCCAGGTGCGTTGATTTGGAGTCAAATTTGACGTACGTCAGTAATGACTCGAGTTGAGTGGACGACCTGCCGTGCGCCATCGGGCAGGCGGGAGCGGCAAGACCGCGGCGGTAGCGCCGGCGGCGGTCCGCGCAGCGGACCCTACAGGGCCCCGGCCCGCTTGATCTCGAAGTAGCGGTTCACCAGGGCGATGGGGAGTTGGGCGGGCAGCAGGTCCAGGACCTGGATGCCGAGGTGGCGCAGACGCTCCTGGTGGCGTTGGCGCTCGGCGAGCCAGCCGTGGACGGCGTGGAAGCGCAGCGCGTCGTCCAGGGTTGCGATCGGGGCCTCCAGGGCGCGGTCCAGGGCGGCCTCGCGCAGGTCGGCGATGACCACCAGGTGGCGGCGGCGCAGGAGTTGGGCGGCCTGGGCCAGGCCCTCCTGGTCCTCGTCGCGGCTGTTGGTCAGGACCACCACCAGGGCGCGGCGCGGCATGGCGGCCAGGAGTGCCCGGGCGGCGACCAGGGGGTCGGCCGCCTCCAGGCTCGGCTGGAGGTCATAGAGGCCCTTGAGCAGCCGGTTCACGGTGCCGGGTTCCTTGCGCGGGGCGAACCAGCGCTGCGGCCCGCCGTAGGTCATGAGGCCGACCGCGTCCCCCTGGCGCACGGCCACGTAGGCGAGCAGGAGCAGGGCGTTGAGCGCCTCGTCCAGGTGGCCGCGGCCCTGGTCGCGGTGGCGCATACGCCGGCCGCAGTCGAGCAGGAAGACCAGACGCTGGTCGCGCTCGTCCTGGTACTCGCGGGCGATCAGCTTGTGCATGCGCGAGGTCGCCTTCCAGTCGATCTGGCGCAGTGAGTCGCCCTCCCGGTACTCGCGCAACTGGTGGAACTCGGCCCCGCGGCCCAGGCGCCGGAATCGGCGCACCCCCAGTTGGGCGAGTTGGTCGCTGGCCGCCAGCAGGGTGTAGCGGCTGATCTCGGCGAAGTTGGGGAAGACCCGGAGCGGCTGCGCCGGGGGCAGGACCCGGGTGCGCCGCCACAGGCCCAGGGGCGAGCGGGTGGCGACGGCACAGCCGGTGAGCGGGAAATCCCCGCGGCTGGGCGGGCGCAGGCGGTAGTCGATGCGCCCCTGGTGCTGGGGAGGCAGGTCCAGGTCCGCGGGCAGGCCGCGCACGGCGAACTCGCCCGGGTGCAGGTCATGGACGCTGATCCGCAGGCGCTGGTCCGACGCATTGGCGACCTCCAGGGTCACCTGGCTCCAGGCCCCGAGCGGCAGGGCGCGGCCCATGCGGCGTGTGATCCGCGGGTCCGGGAGCCGGTGCAGGGCCAGCAGATCCCCCAAGGCAAGGGCGGCGATGAGGAGGCCCAGGCCCTGCCACAGCGGCCAGGTCCAGGGCAGCCAGACGGTGGCGAGGCCGACGGCGGTCCAGATGGCCAGCGCTTGGACCAGGGGGGGGCGGGGGTGCATGGCGGTGCCTTGGGGACGGTTCATTAATCGGTTAAACAAATCCATTAGGGAATACTATTCGCATCGCATCGCACCGTTGTCGTTGTCGTTGTCGTTGTCGTAATCGAGGTTATCGCAGCCCCCGGATTCTCTCGCATCCCGAATGGCATCGCTTCTCCGATTACGCCGACGATTACGATTACGACAACGACAACGACAACGACAACGATTGTCGCCGTGTTTAACGTATTCTTGAGTCGTTCCTTGTTCTTCTCGTAGTGACCCTGAGTGATTACGCCTTGCCGCTAATGGCAAGGTCCGCGCAGCGGACCCTACGCGCGCGGGGCCGGGACGCCGGCGAGCAGGTCGACGAGGACGTCGTCGGGCCGGTAGCCCTCGATCTCCAGGTCGGCGGTGAGCTTGAGGCGATGGCGCAGTACGGCGGGGGCCATGGCCTTGACGTCGTCCGGCGTCACGAAGGCGTTGCCCTCGATCAAGGCCTGGGCGCGGGCGGCGCGCACCAGGGCGATGGCGGCGCGGGGGCCGGGGCCGGTTTCGACCCCCTGCCAGTCCCGCGCCGCGCGCACCAGGCGCACGGCGTACGCCAGGACGCTGTCGTCGAGCCGCAGCATGGCCGCCGCGCCCTGGACCGCCAGTATCTCCTGCGGTGTCATCACCCGGGGGACCCGGGAGGTGTCGAGCCGGTCGCCGATCTGACCGCTGGTCATCTGGCGCACCACGGCCAGTTCCTCCTCGGCCCCCGGGTAGTCGATGAAGACCTTGAGCAGAAAGCGATCGAGTTGGGCCTGCGGCAGGGGGTAGGTGCCCTCCTGCTCGATAGGGTTTTGCGTCGCATAGACCAGGAAGGGGGCGGGCAGGGGCAGGGCCTCGCCTTCGATGGTGACCTGCTGCTCTTGCATGGCCTCCAGCAGGGCCGACTGGGTCTTGGCGGGGGCGCGGTTGATCTCGTCGCCTAAGAGCAGGTTGCAGAAGATGGGGCCGCGGCGGATGCGGAACCCCTCGGTCTTCATGTCGAACAGTGCGTGACCGGTCACGTCGCTGGGCATCAGGTCCGGGGTGAACTGGATGCGCGCAAAGCTCCCGCCCAGGGCCGCGGCCAGGGCGCGGACCAGGAGCGTCTTGCCCACCCCTGGGACCCCTTCCAGCAGGACATGGCCGGCGGCGGCCAGGGCGACGACCGCCTCGCGGATCACCTGGGGTTGCCCGACCAGGGCCTGGGCGACGGCGCTCTCCAATGACTGGAGATGCCGGGCGGCGGCGGCGACCGTCATGGCGGGGGGGCTGGTCGAATCGTTCATCTGGGGTCCTTAAGGGTATTGGTGGTCAGCTACAGCTACCGGACGTTCTCACGGACCGGGCGTCGTTGTCGTTGTCGTTGTCGTAATCGTGGTCGGATTATTCGATTACGACAACGAC
>NZ_CAIKKU010000104.1 GCF_903828115.1 uncultured Thiodictyon sp.
GTCGTTGTCGTAATCGAAGAAGCGATGCAATTTGGCGGGTGAGAGAATTCGTGGCGCTACGATAACCTCGACAACGACAACGACAACGACAATGACAACGACATCCGTGTTTCCGTGAGGGGGTTTCTTGGAATACGGGCAGCTAGGCTGGGGCGAGCCGTTGGGCCCAAGCCTGGGCGGCGGCGATGACGGCCTCCTGGTCGAGACTGGTGGGTGCGCCGTCGCGGATCACCTGACGCCCCTGCACCCACACCTGGCGAACCTGATGGCGCCCGGCCGCATAGACCAGGTGCGAGACGGCGCGGTAGAGCGGCTGGGTGTTGGCGTCACGCAGATCGAGCGCCACCAGGTCGGCCGCCTTGCCGGGCTCGATGGACCCGATCTCGCGCTCCAGACCCAGGGCGCGCGCGCCGTTGAGGGTCGCCATGCGCAGGGCCGCCGCCGCCGGGAGCGCCGCGGCCGAGCCCGCGACCCCCTTGGCGAGCAGGGCCGCGGTGCGCATCTCAGCCAGCAGATCGAGGTCGTTGTTGCTGGCGGCCCCATCGGTGCCCAGGGCCACGTTCACGCCGGCCGCGAGCAGCCGGGCGACCGGGCAGAAGCCGCTGGCGAGCTTGAGGTTGGACTCCGGGCAGTGCACCACATGGGCCCCGGCGGCGGCCAGGTGCTCGATCTCCGCGTCGTCCAGTTGGGTCATGTGCGCCGCCACCAGCCCGGGTCCGACCAGACCCAGGGCCTCCAGGCGCGCCAGCGGGCGCGCCCCGTGGTCGCGCAGCGACGCGACCACCTCGTCGCGGGTCTCGTGCAGGTGGATATGGACCGGCACCTCCAACTCGTCGGCCAGGGTGCGGATCCGCTCCAGGGGCGCGTCGGACACCGCATAGGGCGAGTGGGGGGCGAAGCCGATGCGGATCAGGGGATGGTCGCGGTAGTGCGCATGCAGCGCCAGACCCTTGGCGATATAGGCGTCGGCGCCGTCCGCGTAGCCGGTGGGAAGGTCAACCACGATCATGCCGATCAGCGCCCGCATCCCGGCGTCCGCCGCCACCTGCGCGGTCACCTCCGGGTAGAAATACATGTCATTGAAGCAGGTGACGCCGCCGCGCAGCATCTCCAACACGGCCAGCCGACTGCCGTCACCGACGAAACGCGGGTCCACCCGGCGTGTCTCGGTGGGCCAGATATAGCCGTGGAGCCAGGTCATGAGGGGCAGGTCATCGGCCAACCCGCGCATCAGGGTCATGGCCGCATGGGTGTGGGCATTCACCAGGCCCGGGATCAGCACATGACCGGGCAACTCCAGCACCCGTGCGGCCGTGATCGACCGGCGGGCCTCCGGGGCGGGCAGGACGGCGAGGATACGACCGTCCGCCACTGCCACCGCATGGTCGCGCAACTCGCGGTCCTGCGCGTCCACGGGGAGCAGCCACTGGGGGAAGATCAGGAGGTCGGCATGCATGGGTCGGGGCCTATGGCAGCGGGTGCGGATCGGCGACACTAGCCGCCATCATCCTACCCGTAGCGCCCGTGGAAACCAATCTTGGCGCGGCCCGGCGGCGAAGCCCATGGTCTGCGCCTCGGTAAGGCGTTGATTGCTGAGTGTGGCCTTGATCATAATCGTGCGACACGAAGTCGCGTAAGTAATTGTTCTACTGGAAGTCTCTATATGGCGACCTGATGGAACCGACGGTTTCTCCCGTCGTAGCCTAGGAGCACATGCGAGACTGGTAACGGTCCGGTGTGA
>NZ_CAIKKU010000105.1 GCF_903828115.1 uncultured Thiodictyon sp.
CATGTACAACCCAACCTGCTGTCTAGTGATGCGTTTACCCGACATCTGCGCGCCTTCCCGCGGCAAAAAAATGTCCGGCAGCTTACCTCTGACCGGCCAAGATAGTTGTCACTGACCGGTCAAGATAATTGTCACTAAACATGGCCCAGGTTAGTCATGTGAATGAACGTATTTTCGAGATCATTCCTGGATGTAAACAGCAGATTTGTGATTCGCGTCGCTCATACTTGCGATACCCTGTCGATTGCTCTGACGCTGAAAAACGCAAGCTGAAAACTGCGCATGACGCTGAAATGATCCGCGCTATCCCTGATCAATTCGGCGGCGAAAACTCGCGCGTGATATTCGGCTCGCGCTGGAGGGATAGTGCGACAATATTTGATTTCCTAAATGTATTTACCGAGTTCGCAAAGTCTCAGGCGCCAGCTCAAAGGTTGGAGATAGAAGGGAAGGCTGGTGCTTTAGCGAAATACATTGCGGAAAACTCGCGGAAATTCGCCTGTTCGTGAGACACGAAATGAAAGCCACTAAGCCCCCGCGATGGGCGTAGTACGGGTCGCCGGATATTTGGCACTGATCAGAAGATAAAGACATTCGTCACCTGCTACCCCTGCCAATCGCGAGCAGCGAAGCCTTGCCTCTCTCCGGAGAGGACCCGGCTGGCTGAGCCGATCACCACCTCGTGCTGACCCACGACACGACACCCGCGATCAAGCCGGCGGCCCTGGTGAAGCAGCGGCGCGCCCGTTGCGGTGCGATCCACGAGCCCGATGCCTGGACAGTCCCCTGCACCTGACACGCCCGGGACGAACCTCCCGGAGCATTTCCGTCCGTAGAAAGTGAAGTTCGTGATGCGCATCGGTGTTTTTTACCTTGGTCCGGCGTCTCTCGCCGTCTCGACAACCCCCAGTGTAAGTATCTTGCCGACGACGTCTCGCACCAATCCTGACCAGCGGCAGATGCCAGGCGCCGAGTGCGTCACGACCCGTACTGAGGGAGTCGACCACCTAGTGGAGATTGCGGCGAGCTGGGGGGCGCGGTTCGGCCGGCGGCCCACTACCAACTCGTGCCGCTGATCGTCGGCACCCTGGCGGTCACTGTCAGGGTGCGCGCGGCCGTCACGGTGACAGCACAGGCGCCGCGGCCGGTGTCCAGGGTCCGTGCCCTGGCTGCGATCCCTGCATTGTTCCGGGCGGCTGCGCCCCGCGCTGGTCGCCAAGCGCGAACGTCGGACCACACGGCGACCGGGTTGACGACCGGTGCCGGTGTCGCTAAACTAGCGGGCTGTTGGCTAGGTAGCCGATTAGCCGATTTTGATTTGATCGCCGCATCCCTGATGCCGTGCTCTGCGTTTAAAATCAGGTTGTTACGCTGGTCGGCGCGCAATCCGCGCGCGCCGGTCCCGATTTCTTGGCGATGTAGCTCAGTTGGTTAGAGCGCCACACTCATAATGTGGATGTCCCCGGTTCGAATCCTGGCATCGCCACCAACTCCTCCCTTTACCGGTCGTTCCTCCAGCGCCGCCCTCGCGGTTCCTGCGGCGACCCTTGATGCGGCCCCATGGCTTTCCGTCGGCCGCATCAGTTCGATCGTCTTGGCGTCCAGTCAATGACGGACGGCTCGCCGTGGGCTCGTCGCGGCTGAAGCCGCTCCCACAGCCCCTCAGTCCTTGGCCGCCGGCCGTTGCCGCATGGAGAAGCCGGCGATCAGGACCGCCGCGGAGACGATCAGCACGACGATCGATGCCAGGGCATTGATCTGCGGCGAGACGCCCATGCGTACGCTGGAATAGACCACCATCGGCAGGGTGGTGGAGCCGGGGCCGGCGACGAAGCTGGAAATCACGAGATCATCCAGCGACAGCGTGAAGGCGAGCAGCCAGCCGGACAGCAGGGCCGGGGCGATCAGGGGCAGCGTAATGCTCATATAGACCCGCAGCGGGCGGGCGCCCAGGTCCATGGCCGCCTCTTCCAGCGAGCGGTCCATCTGCGACAGGCGCGAGCGCACCACCACGGCCACATAGGCCATGCTGAAGGTGATGTGGGCGATGGTGATGGTGGTGAAGCCGCGCCCGTCGGGCCAGCCGATGGTCTCCTCCATGGTCACGAAGAGCAGCAGGAGCGACAGCCCGGTGATGACCTCGGGCATGACGAGCGGCGCCGTCAGCAGCAGCTGAAACCCGGCACGTCCGCGGAATTTACCGTGGCGCACCAAGGCATTGGCCGCCAGGGTGCCGAATACGACCGCAAAGCAGGCGTTGGTGGCGGCGATCCGCACGCTGAGCCAGGCGGCGTCGAGAAGTTGCCGGTTCTGCATCAGTTCCCCGTACCACTTGGTCGAGAATCCGGACCACACGGTGACCAGCCGCGATTCGTTGAACGAATAGACGATGAGCAGCAGGATCGGCACATACAGAAAGGCGAAGCCGAGGCCTAAGAAGGCATAGAGCTTCCAGCGTCCGCGGTTCATAGTTCGTCCCCCCCGATCCGGTTTTCCAGACGCTGCATCAGCACGAAGGGCACCACCAGCAGCCCAAGCAGACAGATAGCAAGCGCCGCGGCCAGCGGCCAATCTTTATTGCTGAAGAACTCGGTCCAGAGGATCTTGCCGATCATGAGGCTGTCGGGGCCGCCCAGCAGGTCGGGGATCACGAACTCACCCACGACCGGGATGAAGACCAGCATGGAACCGGCGACGATGCCGGGCAGCGACAGCGGCAGCGTGACCTTGAGGAAGGCCTTGAACGGGCGGCACCCCAGGTCCGCCGCCGCCTCCAGCAGGCTGAAGTCGAGCCGGGTCAGGTTGGCATACAGCGGCAGGATCATGAATGGCAGATAGGAATAGACCACCCCGATATAGATCGCGGTCTGGGTATGCAGGATGGTCAGGGGGGTATCGATGGCCCCCAGCCACATCAAAAAATTATTGAGCAGCCCGCTGGGCCCCAGGATGCCGATCCAGGCATAGACCCGGATCAGGAAGGAGGTCCAGAACGGCAGGATGATCAGCATCAGCAGGACGATGCGGTGTCGCTCCGGTGCGGTGGCGATGGCATAGGCCATGGGATAGCCGATCAGCAGGCAGGCGACGGTGCAGACCAGAGCCACCCAGAGCGAATTGAGAAAGGCCGCCAGGTACAGGTCGTCACTGAAGACGGTGATGAAGTTCGGGAGATTCAGCCGGATCTGCAGGATCCCATCGTCCACCCATTGCCACAGGCTGGTATAGGGCGGTTGGGCGAGCGCGGTCTCCGCCAGGCTGATATGCAGGACGATGGCGAAGGGCAGCAGGAAGAAGAGCCCCAGCCAGAGATAGGGCGTGCCGATGTTCAGGGCGCGCGACAGGTGCCGGTCGCGCAGGTGGAGCTTGGCGAGGAGTGCCTTCATGGTTGCGGCCTATTCCGTCAGGACCACGCCGCTGGTCGGTGACCATTCCATCGCCACCTCTTGCCCCCAGGTCAGGGCCTGCTCGGTGCGGGGCGCGATGTTCGTCAGGGTCATCTCGACCAGCAGTTCGGGGCTGACCCGCACCCGGTAGATCGACACGTCACCCAGGTAGGCGATGTCCTCGACGATCCCCTTGACCTGATTGACCCCGTTCTCATGGTAGTTCTGACAGATCCGGAGCTTCTCGGGTCGGATCGCCACCGTGACCGGGGTGCCGACGGCGTGCGGGTGCGAGCAGCGCATGTGCAGCCGCCGCCCCAGGGTGGTCTCCACCAGCACCTGGTCGTCCTGCGTCTCCGCCACCCGGCCGTCGAACAGATTCACCAGGCCGATGAAGTCGGCGACGAAGCGGTACTCGGGATATTCATAGATCGTCGTCGGGGTATCCACCTGCAGGATCTGGCCGGCGTTCATGACGGCAATGCGGGTGGACATGGTCATCGCCTCTTCCTGATCGTGGGTCACGGTCACGAAGGTGATGCCGAGGCGCTCCTGGAGGTTGACCAGCTCGAATTGGGCGCTCTCGCGCAGGCGCTTGTCGAGCGCCCCCAGCGGCTCGTCGAGCAGCAACAGCTTGGGGTGTTTGGCGAGCGTGCGCGCCAAGGCGGCGCGCTGGCGCTGACCCCCGGAGAGTTGGTCCGGCTTGCGCTTGCGCAGTTCCGAGATCTGCAAGAGGGCGAGCATCTCGCCCACCCGCTCCGCGCGTTCCTTGCGCGGCATCCGGTCCTGTTTGAGGCCGAACTCCACGTTCTGCTCCACCGTCATGTGGGGGAACAGGGCGTAGGACTGGAACATCATATTGACCGGGCGGGAATAGGCCGGGATGTCAGTGACATCCGTCCCATCGATCCAGATGCGCCCCTTGGTAGGGCGCTCCAACCCCGCGAGCATGCGCAGCAAGGTGGACTTGCCGCAACCGGAACTCCCCAGGAGCGAGAAGAACTCGCCCTGGAAGATGTCCAGCGACACATCATCGACCGCGTAGACGTCATCGAACTGCTTGGTGACGTGGTCGATACGCACATAGGGCGCCGCCTTGGGGTCCTGCCAGGGCTCCAGTCGGCGCCGTTCCGCGGGGTTGGTCATGCTGCTTCCTGGTTCCTTGCGCTCAGCGGCCGGTCTTGATACGGGTCCACAGGCGATTGAGATTGCGCTGCTCCTTGTCTTTGGGGGTCTTGAGCACGATGAGCTTCTCCTTGACCGCCGCCGCCGGGTAGATGCCGGGGTCGGTGCGGACGCTCTCGGCGACCAAGGGGGTCGCCGCGGTATTGGCATTGGCATATTTCACATTGTCGGTGATCTCGGCGATCACGGCCGGCTGCAGGATGAAGGCGATAAAGGCATTGGCCGCGGCCGGATTGGGGGCGTCCTTGGGGATGGCCATCACGTCGGTCGCGAGCACGGCGCCCTCCTTGGGGATGTTGAAGCCGACCGCCACACCCTTATTGGCCTCGGCCGCACGGCTCCTGGCCTGGAGAATGTCGCCGGAGTAGCCGTGGGCGACACAGAGGTCGCCGTTCGCCAGGTCGCCGATATACTGAGACGAGTGGAAGTAGCGGATGTTCTTGCGCGCGTCCTTGAGCACCTTCTCCGCGGCCGCCAGGTCCGCCTCGGAGCGGCTGTTGGGGTCCTTACCCAGGTAGGCCAGGGCCGCGGCGAAGGCCTCGGTGGCGTCGTCCAACATGCTGATGCCGCAGCCCTTGAGCTTGGCGGCCTGCGCCGGGTCGAAGAGGATGGCCCAGGTATCGGTGGCGGCGCCCTCGCCCAGCGCCTCCTTGACCTTCGCCGTGTTGATGCCGAGCCCGGTGGTGCCCAGGAGATAGGGCACCAGATGGGCGTTGTCCGGGTCGAGTTCCTTCAGGCTCGCCATGACCGCCGGGTCCATCTTGTCCAGGCCGGTCAGCTTCGCCTTGTCCAGGGGCTGGTAGAGCCCGGCCTGAATCTGGCGGGCGCCGAACGGGCGCGAGGTGGGGAAGACCACGTCATAGCCGCTCTTGCCGGCGAACAACTTGGCCTCCAGGACATCATTGGTGTCATAGAGGTCCAGGACCGGGCGGATGCCGGTCTGCTTCTGGAACTCCTGCAGGGTGTTCGGCGCGAAATAGTCGTTCCAGTTATACAGGTGCACCGTCTCCTCGGCCTGGGCGGGGCTGAGCGCGGACAGCATACCGGCACAAATGGCAGTCAGGGTAAGGCGCAGGGTGTTGAGCTTTGGCACCGGGAGTCTCCCAAGGCGAGGGGTTGAACGGCTCTCAAATGGTGCGCGCGGCGGGGGCCGTCGTCGGCCCCGCGGGCCGGTGCGCACCGGGGGGCGATGCTACTGCAAAAGCGCGCGCGGGCATATCTCCGGGACGGCCCTGGGTCCGTTTTCCGGGTTCGTACACTGGCTGGCAGGGGGCCGACGGGGCCGCGGACGACGCTGCCGCATCACCGGGCGTCGTTGTCGTTGTCGTTGTCGTAATCGTGGTCGGATTTTTCGATTACGACAACGAC
>NZ_CAIKKU010000106.1 GCF_903828115.1 uncultured Thiodictyon sp.
CCTGGGAGCGCCGCACCCCAGTGCGGCGCGATCTCGCAGATCACCCCGCCGGTGTGGGTTGAGCAGAGGCCGCGCCGCACTGGAGTGCGGCGCTCCCAGTAGCCGCCGCGGCTTCACTTAATGGCAGTGACGCGGCGCCTGGGGACGAGGACATTACAGGAGCGCCATGACTGCACCAACCACCGGCAACGTGACCGCAAGCAACGGCTCAGTCGCCATCGCCGCGGCCCGGCAGGTCCAAATCACGGTCAACAACATCGCCGTCCCGCCCGCGGTCGTCGCGGACCTGGCGGCGCCCAGCGCCCTGCCGCCCGCGCAGGCGCACCGCGTCGCCGCGGACCTGCTGGATTTCGTGGAGCGCTTCTACCGCTACCTGCCGCTCAAGGGCATGGGGCCGGATGTCGGGATGCCGCGGCGCTTCCCGCTGGTGGATATCTTCGTACCCCTGGGGGCGCGCCTGATCCTGCCGCAGGCGGACACCCTGTCACAGGAGTTGCGGGTGGCTGGCCGGGCCATGGCGGCGGACGAGCGCGCCGAACTGGGCGGGCGGGCGGATGCCTCAAGGCCGGTGCTCGAACTGATCCGCGAGCGCCCGGTGCTGGTGGTGTTGGGCGACCCTGGGTCCGGCAAGTCGACGCTGCTCAAATACATCGCCTTCGCCGTCGCCACCGGCCAGGCGGCGGCCCTGGGGCTCGCGGGGCGCCTGCCGCTGCTGCTGCCGCTGGCGGCCTATGCCGAGTGCCTGGATGCTGATCCGGCCCTGAGCCTGCGCCGCTTCGCGGTGCAGTATTTCCATGACTTCATGGATCTGGACGGACTGGAGCAGTTGCTCGCGGAACGGCTGGAGGAGGGGCGCGTCCTGCTCCTCCTGGACGGACTGGACGAGGTGCGCGACCCCGCCCGGCGCAACACGGTGGTGGACCGGGTCCAGTCCTTCCTGTGCCGCCACTGTCCGCGCGGCACCAGGGTCATCCTCACCAGCCGTATCGTCGGCTACCGGGAGGTGCGCCCGCCGCAGGTCGAGGACCTGCGTGAATGCACCCTGCTGGACTTCGAGGACGCCGAGATCGCGCAGTTCATCCGCCGCTGGACTGCGGTGGTGGAGCGCATCCTGTTCGATGACGGGCGCCTGGCCGACTACGCCGCGGCGCGCGAGGCGGCGGACCTGCTGGCCGCCGTGCAAGGCAACCCCGGGGTGGGCAGGCTCGCCTCCAACCCGCTGCTACTCACCATGCTGGTGATCCAGAAGCGCAATCAGGTCAGTCTGCCGCGCCAGCGGGTGCTGCTCTACGAGCAATACATCCAGAGCCTGCTGCGCGACTGGCTGCTGGCGCGCAGCCCCCAGGCGGTGCCGCGCGCCCTGCCCAACGAGCGGGCGCTGCGCCGCGTCCTGGAGCCGCTGGCCCTGTGGATGCAAGGGTGCGCGCCGGGGCTGGGGCGCATCGGGGAGCAGGCGATGCTCACCTGGCTGCGGGAGCACCACGCGGGGCGCTCGGACCCGGAGCAGGCGGCCGACGACTGTCTGCGCGACGTGCGCGAGCACTCCGGCCTGCTGATCGACCGCGGCGGGCGCCAGTTCGGCTTTCTGCACCTGACCTTCATGGAATATCTCGCGGGCGCCGCCCTGGCCGCCGGTCTGCAGGCCCCGGATGGGCAGCGTCGGGTGGTCGAGACGCTGGCCGCCCACGCTGGGGACGCGCAATGGCGCGAAACGCTGTTGCTGACCCTGGGCTATGTGGGGCTGCAACAGCGGCAGGATATCGCGGCCACGGCACTGTTGAACGGCCTGCTGGATGCACCCGAGGGATCACCTGGGCTCCATGCGGAACTCGCCGCCGCGGCCCTGGCGGACATCGGTGAGGATGGGGTCACGCCCGAGGGCTGGGTTGGGCTACGGGGGCGGCTGGTCGCGGAGGGCCTCACGAATCCGCGGGTGCCGGCCGCGCGGCGGGTGCTGATCGGCGAGCACCTGGCCGTCGCTGGGGACCCTCGGCGCGGCGTCCTGGAACTGGATGCGATGGAGTTCTGTCGGGTGCCGGCCGGGTCCTTTTTGCTGGGGGCGACCGATGGGGAGGCCGACGACGACGAGAAGAAGGGTGCCGGCCCGCACCGTCTGGACTACCCTTACTGGCTGGCCCGGTTCCCGCTGACAGTGGCCCAGTTCAGTCGGTATCTGGATGAGTCGGGCCGCACGCCGGGGCATCCCGACTGTCGGCGCGGCCACGCCAACACCCCGGTGGTGTGGGTTTACTGGGATGAGGCGGTCGCCTGCGCCGACTGGCTGACCGAGCGCTGGCGCGTCAAGGGTTGGCTGCCCGCCGGCTGGCGGGTCGCCCTGCCGTCCGAGCCCGAGTGGGAGAAGGCGGCCAAGGGTGGCGAGCGCATCCCGTCGGGACCGGGCATCCTGATCCGCCCGGTGGCGGACTTGGGTGCCCTGATGGATGCTGAGCAGCCCTTGACGCCGAACCCGAACCCCCGCAGGCCCTGCCCCTGGGGTATCGAGCCAGACTCTGAGCGCATGAACTTCGCGATGTACATCGGGCGCGTCTCGCCGGTCGGCTGCTACCCCGAGGGTCTTTCACCCTACGGCTGCGAGGACCTGTCGGGCAACGTCTGGGAGTGGACGCGCAGTCGGTTCGCGGCTTATCCATATCCGGACGATGCCAAGGGGCGGGCCGCCCGGGAGGACCGGCAACCGGGTGTGCGTGGTGCGCGCGGCGGTGCTTTCAGCACCGACCGCAGGTCCGCACGCTCCTCCTCCCGCCTCGACCGCGGCCCCGAGGCCCGCCGCGACGTCCTCGGGTTCCGTCTGGTGGTGGCCCCATTTCTCCTCTGATCTCTGATGCCTCTGGACTCTGAATCTCTGAAGGTTCATCTTGTTGCCAGGCGCCGGGATTGGCTGGCATTCTCCATGCGTCGGCGCCGCCCCATCCGGCTGAAGCCTCGACCTCCGGGGTGATCGCGGCCGCACTGGAGGATGAGACTTCAGCCGGACGGGGGCGCCGTAGGCGCCCGGCGGGAGCGGGAGCAATGGTGAAGCTGTCGGGGCGGGACGCCCCGACTCCTATCGCCCCATCGCCGCCCGCACGCAGCGCAGCAGGCCATAGTCGTATTTGCCCGCGAAGGCGTCGAAGACCGGTTTGAGGGTGAGTGGAGACTCCGGGGCCAGTTGGGTGAAGGCGTATTCGATGGCCTGGAGTTCGTCATCCGCCAGGGTAACGATCTCGGCCAGGGACAGCTCGCCCTCTTCAATGCAGCGCGACAGGTGCGTATAGATGGTGCTGATCTTGAGCTCCCGGCGCTCGGCGATCTGGGCGGGTGAGAGTCCCGTGCGCAGGAGCTCCAGGGTGACGCGCGTGGTGTCGTTCAGGCCCTCCTCCCAGATGCGCCCGCCGGCGGGGGTGGCGGCTGGGGCCGGGGTGCGCATGGGGGTCTCGGGCAGGGGCGGCAGATTGGCCGGTCGGCCGTGCTCCTGCGCGTGCGCGGCCAATTGGCTTAGGAAACCGGCGCCGTAGCGCTCCAGCTTGACCACCCCGACACCGCTGATGCGCCCGAACTCGTTGAGATCCCGTGGTCGGTAGCTGACCATCTCCCTTAGTGTCGCGTCACTGAAGACCACATAGGGCGGTACCGCCTGTTCCTGGGCCAGGTCGCGCCGGTAGGCGCGCAGGCGCTCCCAGAGGGTCTGCGCCTCCGGGTCCAGCGGGGTCTGCACCCGTGCGGGCCTGGGCTCGCCCCGGGTCTTGGCCGGGCGCCGCTCCGGATCGCGGCGCAGGTGCAGGGTGCGCTCGCCGCGCAGGACCGGGCGGCTCGACTCGGTGAGTTGCAGCGCCCCGTGGCCTTCGATGTCGACCGCCACCAGGCCGGCGGCGACCAGTTGCCGGTAGACCGAGCGCCACTGCTCGACGCTGAAGTCCGCCCCGATGCCGAAGGTGCTGATCTGGTCGTGGCCGTAGCGGCGGATGCGCTCGTCGTCCTTGCCCCGCAGCACCTCGATCAGATAGTTGACGCCGAAGCGTTGGCCGGTGCGGAAGATGCAGGACATGGCCTTCTGGGCGGCCAGGGTCCCGTCCCAGCTCGCCACCGGGGTGAGGCAGGTGTCGCAGTTGCCGCAGGGGGCGGGGAGCTGCTCGCCGAAATAGTTGAGCATGACCTGGCGGCGGCATTGCGTGGTCTCGCAGAAGCCGAGCAGGGCATTGAGCTTGTGCATCTCCACGCGCTTGAACTGCTCTTCGGCCTCCGACTCCTCGATGAAGCGCCGCAGGGCCACCACGTCGCCCAGGCCGTAGGTCATCCAGGCGTCGGCCGGCTGGCCGTCGCGCCCGGCGCGGCCGGTCTCCTGGTAGTAGGCCTCCAGACTCTTGGGCAGGTCGAGATGGGCGACGAAGCGCACGTCCGGCTTGTCGATGCCCATGCCGAAGGCGATGGTGGCGACGACGATGACCCCCTCGCCGCGCAGGAACTGCGCCTGGTGGGTGCGCCGCTGCTCGGCCGGCAGGCCGGCGTGATAGGCCAGGGCCTTGAATCCCTGGACGCAGAGGTGCTCGGCCGTCTCCTCGACCTTGCGCCGTGACAGGCAATAGACGATGCCGGCATCCTCTGGGTGCTCGCCGCGCAGGAAGGCGACGAGCTGTTGGCGCGGCTCGCGCTTCTCGGTCACGTGGTAGCGGATGTTGGCCCGGTCGAAGCTGGAGACGAACTGCGCCGCCTGTTCCAAGGCCAGCCGGGTGACGATCTCGCGCCGGGTCGGGGCGTCGGCGGTGGCGGTGACCGCGATGCGGGGCACCGCCGGCCAGCGCTCGTGCAGCAGGTTGAGCTGGATGTACTCGGGGCGGAAGTCGTGGCCCCATTGCGAGACGCAGTGCGCCTCGTCGATGGCGAAGAGCGCGACCGGCACCCGCCCCAGGAGATCCAGGAAGCGCTCGGTCAAGAGCCGCTCCGGGGCGACATAGAGCAGGTCGAGGTCCCCGGCCAGCAGGGCCCGCTCCACCCGCGACTGCTCGTCGCCGGCGAGCGACGAGTTCAGAAAGGCGGCCCGCACCCCGAGTTGGCGCAGGGCATCCACCTGGTCCTGCATCAGGGCGATGAGCGGGGAGACGACGATCCCGGTCCCCGGCCGCAGCAGGGCCGGGATCTGGTAGCACAGTGACTTGCCGCCGCCGGTCGGCATCAGGACCAGGGCATCGCCGCCGTCCAGGACCCGCTCGATGACCTCCTGCTGGGCGCCGCGAAAGTGCGGGTAGCCGAAGACCCGGTTCAATACCTCCAGTGGGTCTTGGTCCATCCTAGCAGGGGATCAGCTCCAGGCACTGTTCCAGGGACACGCGCCAGTCCGGCATGTAGAGCCCGAAGGTCTCCTGGAACTTGCGGTTGTCGAGCACCGAGTACGCGGGGCGCCGGGCCGGGGCCGGGTAGTCGGCGGAGGTGATGGGGATCAGCCGGCAGTCGAGCCCGGCGCGCTCCAGGATGGCACGGGCGAAGCTGAACCAGCTCACCTCGCCGGACCCGGTCAGGTGATAGAGGCCGCCGACCTTCTTCAGATCCAGGTCGCCGCGCAGTACCCGGTAGAGGACCAGCGCGGTCATCTCCGCGAGCATACGGCTCCAGGTGGGGGAGCCGACCTGGTCATCGACGATGCGCAGTTCGTCCTTCTCGCGTAGCAGGCGCAGCATGGTGAGCAGGAAGTTGGCCCCGCGCGCGCCATAGACCCAACTGGTGCGAAAGATCAGGCAGGGGGCGCCGGAGTCCAGCAGGGCCAGTTCGCCGCCGAGCTTGGTTTCCCCATAGACGTTCAGCGGGGCCGCGATGTCGTCCTCGGTGTAGGGGCGTTTGCCGGTCCCGGGAAAGACGAAGTCGGTGGAGTAGTGGATGATCGGGATGCCGCGCTCGGCCAGCAGTCGGCCCAGCTCTCCCACCGCATCGGCGTTGATCCGCCGGGCGACGTCGCGTTCCGTCTCGGCCTTGTCCACGGCGGTGTAGGCGGCGGCGTTGACCACCGCGTCCGGCCGGGCCTCGGCCACCAGTCGGGCGAGCAGACCATGGTCCAGGAGGTCGATGATGGGGCCGTAGCCGCCCTCGATGGAGGCGGCGATCACCTCGCCCAGGCCCGCCAGGGTGCGCCGCAGCTCCCAGCCTACCTGGCCGTTGGCGCCGATCAACAGGATTCTCGGCCGCTGGCCGCTGGTCTTCACGGGGGCCGCAGGTTGCTGGGTCATGGGTAGTCCTCGATGGCTGGCAGCCGCTGCGCCGGGATATCCGAGAGGCTTGGGGCCGCCTGATCTTTTTGGGAGAGTTCGGGAGCGGATTGGCCCGTCAGGGGCCAGTCGATACCGATTGCCGGGTCGTCCCAGCGCACGCTGAACTCGGTCTCGGGGTGATAGTAATCGGAGCACTTGTAGCCGAACAGTGCGGTCTCACTGGTGACCAGGAAACCGTGGGCGAACCCGGCCGGGACCCAGAACTGCCGCTGGTTCGCGGCGGACAGGGTGACGGCCACCCAGCGGCCGAAGGTCGGCGAGCCGCGGCGCACATCCACCGCCACGTCGTAGACCTCGCCCGCAAAGACCTGCACGAGCTTGCCCTGGGCATGGGGATGTTGGCAGTGCAGGCCGCGCAGCACGCCGCGGCGCGAGAATGACAGGTTGTCCTGCGGCAGGGACGCGGGGATACCGAACTGCGCATAGCGATTGCCGCGGTAGGTCTCAAGGAAAAAGCCGCGCTCGTCGCCCCAGACCTTGGGCTCGATGATGAGGGCCCCGGGGATGGCGGTTGTGATGACCTTCATGCGATCCACCCGCGCCGCAGCAACCCGAGCAGGTATTCGCCGTAGCCGCTCTTGCGCAACTCCTCGGCCATCGCCCGGAACTGCGTCTCATCGATCCAGCGGTTGTAGAAGGCGATCTCCTCCGGGCAGCAGACCTTGAGGCCCTGGCGCTTCTCGATGGTCTCGATGAAGGCACCGGCCTCCATCAGGGATTCGTGGGTGCCGGTGTCCAGCCAGGCGGTTCCCCGCCCCATGCGCTGCACCTGGAGTTCGCCCCGCGCCAGATAAAGGTTGTTGAGGTCGGTGATCTCAAGCTCACCGCGGGGCGAGGGCGCCAGGGTCGCCGCCCGGTCACAGACGCTTGCGTCGTAGAAGTAGAGCCCGGTGACGGCCCAGTTTGATTTCGGCTCCCTGGGCTTTTCCACCAGGCCGACGACCTGGCCCGCGGCGTCGAACTCCGCCACCCCGTACCGCTGCGGGTCCGCCACCCAATAGCCGAAGACGGTAGCCCCGTCCTCGCGGGCGCTGACCTCCTTGAGTTGCTCCCCAAGCCCCTGACCGTAAAAGATGTTGTCCCCCAGGATCAGGCACGAGGGGGCACCATCGATGAAGTCCCGCCCGATCAGGAAGGCCTGCGCCAGCCCGCCCGGGTGGGGCTGCTCGGCGTAGGTGAGACGGATACCCCACTGGGACCCGTCACCCAACAGCGACTCGAAGAGCGGCAGGTCGCGGGGCGTGGAGATGATCAGGAGGTCGCGCAGCCCCGCCAGCATCAGCGTGGACAGGGGGTAGTAGATCATCGGCTTGTCATAGATCGGCAGCAGTTGTTTGCTGACCGCCCGGGTGATCGGGTAGAGCCGGGTGCCGGAGCCCCCGGCGAGGATGATGCCTTTACGATTCATCGCAACTGTTTCTACACCTTAAATTTGCCGCAGCTTCTACGGTTGCCATGTTCACGGAACCTGGTCAGGCGGCCGTGCCCAGACGCTCGCCCCGATAGCTTCCGTCCAGCACCCGCGCACACCACCGCGGGTGCTCCAGATACCATTGAACGGTGCGGCGCAGCCCGGTCTCGAAGGTTTCCTGCGGCGCCCACCCCAACTCACGCTTAAGCTTGTCGGCGTCGATTGCGTAGCGCCGGTCATGGCCGGGGCGGTCGGCGACAGAGGTCTTGAGGGCCGCGTGGGGACGCCGGGGGGAGTCCGGCAACAACTCGTCCAGCAGGGCGCACAGGGTGTCGACCACCGCCAGGTTCGTCCGCTCGCTGTCGCCGCCCACGTTGTAGACCTCGCCGGGGGCCCCGGCCTCCAGCACCCGCAGGATGGCGCGGCAGTGGTCGCCGACATAGAGCCAGTCGCGGATGTTGCCGCCGTCGCCGTAGATCGGCAGGGGCTCGCCGCGCTGCGCCTTGTGAATCATCAGCGGGATCAGCTTCTCGGGGAACTGATAGGGGCCGTAATTGTTGGAGCAGTTGGTGGTCAGCACCGGCAGGCCGTAGGTGTGGAACCAGGCCCGCACCAGGTGATCGGAGGCCGCCTTGGAGGCCGAATAGGGGGAGTTGGGGGCATAGGGCGTGGACTCGGTGAAACGCCCGGTCGCCCCCAGGGATCCGTAGACCTCGTCGGTGGAGACGTGCAGGAACCGGAAATCCCGGCGCGCCGTCGCGCCGAGTTTGAGCCGGTAGGCGCGCGCCGACTCGAGCAGGTTGAACGTCCCCACCACGTTGGTGGCGATGAACGGCGCGGGGCCGTCGATAGAACGATCCACATGGCTCTCGGCGGCGAAATTCACCACCGCGTCGACCGCGTAGTCCGTCAGCAGTTGCCCCACCAGGGCACCATTGCCGATGTCGCCCTGGACAAAGATGTGGCGCGGATTACCGGCCAAGGGGTCCAGGGTGTCCAGGTTGCCCGCGTAGGTCAACTGGTCCAGATTGACGACCCGCCAAGGCGTCTGCGCCATCAGCAGGTGGACGAAATTGCCGCCGATGAAGCCGGCACCCCCGGTGACCAGCACTGTGTGCATTCTAAAGTTCCTCCTGGTCGCGATGGGCGTCGGCCCGGCGGGTGCCGTGCCCTGGTGAGCGGCCCTGATATGCAGGGGCGACGCGCGCTGACGCAACCGCCCCCGGGGTGGACGTGATGATACCGCGTCAGGCGGCGCGACGCAGGGTGGGCCGTGTCGCTGCCACGCTCACTCCAGGGCTGGACGGGGCATTCGAGACTGTGAAAGTATTATGCTATTGTAAATAATAGAGATTTCTCAGCGCGCCAAGGCGAAATCGGGGCGAAATCGGCACAAAATAGCAATTTGCGGCGCTTTTGGCTCGAAACCGCATCACGATTAAGCGCTATATAACTGATAAAACAGGCTCGAATACTTGCCCAGTCTCATTCGCCCCGTCCGGAACGTTTTGGCGCCATCCCCCAACGCGCGAACGATGCGACTTGCCGAGGCAGCGTAGTCAGGGCTTCCAGCCCTGACTGTTCCAGCCCCGACACCGTCAGGCCAGGATGGCCTGACTACGCACTTTCACGGTAAAGCGTCGGCCTCGGGTCGGGTCCTCAGGGTACGACGTCTTGCGGAAATCGCCTAAAGGGCGGCGAGATAGAGCTTCAAGAGCCCCGGACGCAGTTGTGCCAGGGCTTTGCGCCGGGGCATGTCGTCCGCGCCGCTCACCATCGCGTGCAACAGCCGGTAGGCGTCACCCGTGGCGCCGGGCGGGACCAGGTCCGGGGACACGGCGGCGGCCATGCCGCGGTCGGCGAACAGGAGCCAGGCGGGGAAGTCCGCGGTGGCGAGTCCCAGGTCGGCGTCACCGAACTGAATCCAGAGCCGCCGCAGCCGGGCGTCCGCAAGGTCCTCGGCGTCGAGGTTGCGCTGCGCCTCCTGCGGATGTTCCCAGCACAGCAGGGCCCAGTCACGGCGGGCGGCGGCCGGGTCGAGCATCCGTTGGCACGCCTCCAAATGGGCCAGGACGAGCGTCGGCCGACTGCGCCAGGCGGGCTGCGACTCGATAGCGTCGCGCGCCGCCGGGTGGCGCCCGGCGCGCGCCCAGGCGTAGCCGGCGTGCAGCCGGGGGGCGTCCGGGTCGAAGGGGCGCTCGGCCAGCGCCGCGGCCAGCGCCGCCCACATGGGGGCCAGGAGGTCTCGGGTGCGGTGGCCGAGCAGGTCCCGGGCCTCGGGCTCCATCGACTCCAGCGCCTGCAGTTGCTCCGCCGGGGGCAGGGCGGGCAGGTCCTCCACCGCCTGCATGAGGTGCAGGTAGCGGCGCAGCCTGGGGTGGCGGGGGTCCAGGGCCATCAGCCGGGTGAGGGCGGCGTGGGCGGCGTCGATGCGGCGCCCGGTCAGGGCCGTGCGCACCGACTCCTCGAGGAGCTGGTCCTGGCTGTCGTGGAACAGGTCCAGTTGCCGCCGATCGGCGGCCGGCGCGAAGGCCGTCGCGCAGCCGCGCACCAGCCCCGGGTGGGCAGCCTCCGCGGGGCCGATCGGGATTATCCGCTCCGCGGCCCCCCAGGCGCGGTGCTCCAGGGGCTCCGCCGCCAGGCCCTGGGCCGCCGCATAGAGACCCGCGCGGGCCAGAACCTCCGCCGCCTGATCCGCCGGGACGCGCAAGACCGCCTCCAGATGGGGCACCCGGCCGAGCCGCCAGGACTCATAGTCCGCATAGCTCAGGTAGTCGCAGGCCATCAAGAGTTCCAGCGGGTCCAGGCGGCCCTGCTCCAGGATGAGTTGGTCCACCAGGGCGGTGAGACCTTGCTTCGCGAGTGGTTCGTTCATTGGCGCCAGAGCTGTTGGATTGGGTGCGATCAGAACTGATCGCACCCCGTTGGATTACATTGATCTCAGGTACTCCGAGAGGCACCGGACCAGGACCCCGGGACCAGCCGCACCCATGCTAGACTCATGCTGCCCGCGCCGACCCGGCGCACCCCTGCCGCGAGGGCCACACGCCATGGGCTATACCCAGGACCTGCCGCGGGTGGACCTGCGTGTCCCACCCAGTATCCGCCTGGACGATGACCTCTTTTTCGCCCTCTGCCAGGCCAACCGCGACTGCCGCATCGAACGCACTGCCGAGGGGGACATCCAGATCATGCCGCCGACCGGGGGACTGACCGGAAAGAGAAACTGTGATCTCGTCACCGACGTGAATCTGTGGGCCAGGCAGGACGGCCGCGGCCTGGCATTCGACTCATCCACCGGCTATACCCTGCCCAACGGTGCTGTGCGCTCGCCGGATTGCTCCTGGGTGCTGCGTGAGCGCTTGGCGCGATTGACCGCGCCGGAGCAGCAGAAATTTCTGCCCCTGGCCCCGGATTTCGTGATCGAGCTGGCCTCCCCGAGCGACGAGCGCGCGGACCTGATTGCCAAGATGCGCGAGTATCAGTCAAACGGGGTGCGGCTCGGCTGGCTGATCCTGCCGGTGCAGCGGCAGGTCTACAGCTATCCCGACCGCGGACCTGGGCAGCGCCTCGACCATCCCGATACCCTGACCAATGAGGCCATCCTGCCGGGCCTCACGCTGAGTCTCGCCGGGATCTGGGCGGCAGGATTCTAAACGCTCGACGGCCCCGCAACGATGCCCAATCAGGTCCCGATTCCTGCCCCGGCGGGCCGCGTCGGCCGGCTCGCCCTGGTGCTCCTGCTGGCCTGGCTGCCGGCGCGGGCGGAGGTCTTCAAGTCCCAGGACGCCGACGGCCGCTGGCACTTCACCGACCGGCCGCCCCCGGGCACCGCCGTGCCCGCGCCGGCGCCCGCGTCCGCCGCGGCGGCCGCCCCG
>NZ_CAIKKU010000107.1 GCF_903828115.1 uncultured Thiodictyon sp.
GCACAGCGGACCCTACGGTAAGGCCGCGTTCCGTAGGGTCCGCTGTGCGGACCAGCGGCCTTGCGGCTCGCGCGGTGGCCGGGGTTATGATCAAGGCCCGCGAGCGGGAACTGCTGATGGACGCGGCACCGCGAGCGCGCTCTTGCCGGGAGTGTTGGTATCGGGGATCGAATTGGCGTTATGATCCGACCGGGCAAGCCGTCAACGCGATGGTTTGCCGATCGGGTCTCGGCGGGTGTGAATGCGAGACAGCACGACATCACGGTCATAAGGAGGCAACGCGTGTCCCCGTATCGCATCATCCTCGCCGCCGTCCCGGCACTGGTGTTGAGTGCTCAGTCAAGCCTCGCGGCGAGCGGCTTTCCGGAACTCGATGGCGACTTCTCGGGGGTCTGTCAAACCGCGTATGAGCGCTCGCGTAGGCCCTATGTGCCGGACGTGCCGCCGCCCTTGGCGGAGTTTGATCCACCCGCCTCCGGGGTCAAGGCGGGGATCGGCCTGGTCTACGAGGAATACAATCTGATCAAGAGCATGGGCTGGCTTTACCACAACGAGCTGCTGTGGGTGACGACCCGGCCCCGCGGCAATGTCCACCAGGGGGCGTTCGATCTGTGGTACGCCCCCGGTGTGGGGCGCCCCTACCTCCAGGGGAACTATCGACTGTCCGACTACGACTATCGGGCACCGGGCATTCAGCCGCCCTTGCCGCTCACGATTCCTGACGCGGCGCGGGTCATCTCCGGTCTGGAGTTCGGTGCGGCCTTTGGGCGGTCCGGGAGTTGGCCACAGGTTGGCTATATCGGGCCCAGTGCCTATGTACGGTTGGCCGGACTCGACACCGTTTTCGGCACCAGCCTGCGGTTGACCGGTTATAACATCGGGTTGGTCGAGGCCAAACCGCGACTCACCAAGGTCACGGTGCGGCCGCTCCCCTATGCCCGCCTGGCGCTGCTCGGGGTGATCGAGAGCGCGCCCTATACCGCCTGCATCCAGATGGTGGTGACCGCGGATCTCAGCACCCGCGCGCAGACGCGGCTGCGATTCTATCCCCGGGCGGGCGCCGCGGCGTCGTCGCGCGCCAGGGTCAGTCCACTCGCCATGAGCAGCATGTTCTGGAAGGGTGAGGCGCAGACCCCGCGTGACGGCGCTGACGAGGCCCACGATGCCGATCAGCTCGCGGTCTGCGGACAGCCGTCCGCCCTAATCCAGGGATTCGTCCCGACCACCCTTCTGCGCAAGCGCCCGGTCTTTCGCGATTTCGGCTCGGCCGGCTGTTTCGGGCTCGTGCAACTGGATCGCAACCCCGCCCACTATAGGACCTACGCCGCAGCCAAGTATGCCCGGCGCGTGAACCTCTGGGTCGACGACGTGCAATCGGACCTGCCCTACGCCATCAAGCTCATGGCCTACGGTACCAGGTACGAGGGCGAGGACAACGTCGTTGCCTATGCCGAGTTCCTGCGTGACCTGCCGGTCCCCCGGTCAGCCGCGGACGGCGCCACCTTCAGCTACACCCTCACCGCCTCGGACTTGCCGCCGCCGCAGGCCGGTCCGCGGATCATGTTCGGTGATTCCGGCCCGGGCAATCGGGGCGGAGCGGCGGTCGCCACGAGCGGGGAGACTGTGGCGGTGGGGGCGCCGGCCATCAAGGGTCGGCCTGGCTCGGTCTATCTGTTCAAGCGCACGCCGGTCGGGGTGATCGCGCAGCGCCGGCTCATGCCGCACGACGGCGTGGCCGGCGACCAGTTCGGGGGCGCGCTGGCCCTGGAAGGCGATACGCTCGTGGTGGCGGCGCATGGCGCGGCCTATGTCTTCGTTCGGCGCGCCCTGGATTGGGCGGAGCAGGCCAGGCTCGCGGTACCCAACGGCGATGGCTTCTCGGCCCTTGGGTATGCGGTCGCCATTTCGGGTGACAGGATCGCGGTCGGGGTCCCGGGGGAGGACGGCGGCAAGGCTGGACCCATGACCGACTATGGCGCTGTCTATGTTTTCCGGCGCTACGGTGACACCTGGAGCCGGGAGGCGGTGCTGCGGGCCCCCGACCGGGAGGCCTGGGACCATTTCGGCGCCGCGGTTGCGCTCGACGGCGACCGGCTTGCGATCGGCGCCCCGGGTGACGATTATCCGGGCGCCTGGGAGCAAGGCTCGGTCTACCTGTTTCAGCGCACGGGGAACGCCTGGGCGCAGACCACCAAGCTCACCGAGCCGGGCGGTTGGCAGGACTACGGGGCCGCGCTCGCCTTGTCCGGCAATCGGCTGCTGGTGGGGGTGCCCCGCGCTCATGACAACGCCGGGCGCACCGCCGCGGGCGCCCTGTGCGCCTACACCCGCCCGCCCCTAGGCGGTACCTGGGCGTTGAATGAGTGTTTTCGCCCGGTCGGCGGGCGCACTGGGGACGCCTTCGGTGCCGCCGTCAGTCTCAAGGGTCTCACCGCGATCATCGGTGCCCCCGGGGCACGGCATGGGGCCGCCTGGGTTTACCACGACGTCAAAGGAAAGTGGCACCAGGGCGCCAAGCTCACCGGGGTTGCCGGGACCGCGGAGCAGTTCGGGGCCGCGGTCGCGGCCGACGCGACCTTCTGGGTGATCGGTGCCCCGCCGGTCGCCGGTCAGGCCCGGACCGCGCAGGGCGCGGCCTATGTCTTGCCGGCCGTCGGTCGTTAGGATCAGGGCGGCGAGCCGCTCGAGGAGCATCCAATTGGAAGCACTACGCAAAGTCTATGACGACGCGCCCGACGAGATACTGTTGCCCATCCCCAGCGAATGGCGTCATCGCCGCATTGAGGTCGTTCTCTCGGCGCTGGACCGGCCTGACGATACCGGCCTCGCAAACCCGGTGCCGCCTTACCGGGTCCTTAAGGTGGATCGGCGAATAGTCGCCAACCGAGATGCGCTGCATGAGCGCTGAGCCCTTTGTCGACACCAATATCTGGGTTTATGCCCATACGGCGGAGACCGACGATATTCGTGGGCCTTTGGCACGCGCATTGGTTGATGACGGCCGGTGCTTCATCATCAGCACCCAGATCCTGAGCGAATATTATTCCGCCATGCTGAAGAACCGGGCGTCGGATGCCCTGATCCAGGAGTGCAGGGCCTTGGGTTGGCCTTGGTCATCGCTCCGACCAGCGGCATCGGTCCACACAGCGGGTCCTACGGCGGCGCCGACCCGCAGGGTCCCCTGTGCGGACCAGCGACCTCGCAGACGGCACCCCGCGGACCCGGGGGCAGGTCGCTCATTGGACCCCCAAGAGACCAACGACTTTCTCGAGGATGTTGAGCACCGGCGTCGCCGTCTCGGCCAGCGACTTGGCCGCCTTGAGCACGCCCTCGGCCGAGATCCGCAGGAGCGGCGGATTGGGCGGGGCGGCCCGGGCCTTGTCGACCAGGTCCGCGGTCAGGACCGCCACCGCCGCCGCCTCCTGGGCGCGCTCGGGCGGGGTCTGGGCTAGGGCGTCCGCGAGTTCGGAGAGCAGGTCGCTCAATTGCCTGCGGCCCGACTCGTCGAGGCCGGGCAGGGTGCCGATCGCCTGGCTGACCTGCGTGAGGCTCGATTTGACGTTGATGTTGCTGCCGCTGAAGTTGCCGGATTGGTGGATGCTGTCACCGCCTGTCATCTGGTCGGTCTCCCGGGCGTTCTGGACGATATTGTGGATGGTCAGGGGCTGGGCGCGGACGGCGTCGATCATCCGCACCAGTTCCGCGTTGTGCCGGCGCTCGGACTCCAGCAGGTCGCGCTGGTGCGCCGCCTCGAGCGCGGCGAGGTGTTGTTCGTAGCCCCCGGTCAGCCGTCGGTAGTCCGCGTCCTTGTCCGCCTGGTCGGGCACCGCGATACGGATGATGAGTCGGCCGTCGTCGGTATTCTCGATCGACTGGACCCGAACCTCGCGCTCCCGGCCGTCGCCGAAGTCCGCATAGTAGGCGTGCAGGTCGTCGAAGGCAGCGCGGAAGGCGTCCCAGTCGATGCCGTTGCGGAAGATCAGATCCACGGTCTTGAGCGCACGCTTGAAGAGGGTGCTGAAGTCGCCGGGGCCGAAGGTGCCCTCGCCCTGGGGCCGGCGTTCGCGCCGCTCGCCCTTGGGGCCGGACTCCAGGTACACGTAATCCGCCACAACGCCGTCCAGGCGGGTCGCGGTGTCGATGTTCCAGCCCTCCAGCAGGGCACCGGACAAGGTCGCACCGGTCAGCTCGGCGCCGATCAGAACGGCGCGGCTCAGATCCGCATCGGTCAGGTCGGCGCCCGACAGGTCCGCCCCAGTCAGCTCCGCGTCACAGAGCCGGGCGCCGCGCAGGTTCGCACCTGCCAGCCAGGCCCCGTTCAGGTCCGCGTGGTCGAGGTCCGCGCCCGCACCCTCACCGCTCACTAGCAGGTTGCGCACCCGGCGGTCGGCCAGGATGGTGCCAGTAACGTGGGCCAAGGGCAAATCTCGGGCCCCGCGAAACCGCGCGCGAAACAGATGGCTCGGCCGCCCCAGGCGAGCGCCCGCCATGGCTGCTTCCGAGAAGTTCGCATCTGTGAGTGTAGCGCCGTGTAAATCCGTGCCGCACCAAGCGGAGATGGCAATGACCCAGCGGCGTAGCGCAGCGAACTGGGGGTCCTCTTGGAGCGCGCGACGGCGCAGATACCATCCTTGCATTAATAGCGGCGTGATGGCGGCGATGACCAAGCCCGCCTCTGGTAAATGCTCAGTCTCAGGAAAGCGCGTAAGCGAACCTCGAAACACTGAGATAATTGCGTCCATAGTCGGAGGCGAGGTCATATTCAATACAGAAAAACCTATCATGATCAGGACCATCGGCGGAACCAGAACTTTGAATACGGCTTCTACGCTACTCATAGCAACAGGCAGAGACTCTGGCTCTGCCCCCAAAACCAGGACGACAGCGACAGCGATAAGAAAAGCCATGCCGACAAGCATCGCTAGGAGCGCGCTAACAGCGAGAACTGAGGTCCCCGCCATCGCCAGAGGCATATACTCCGTCCCAGTCGACGCCAGTACCACAAGTGCAGCAATGGCCATGGTTGACGCAAGAAAGGCAATTAGCGTCGTCAGCAGATTCCAAAGCCGCCCAAGCCGCGCTGCCAATGCCAAAACTCCGCCCAGTCCCAGGAACACCAGTGCGGTGCTCAGGAGATCTGCAGCCTTAATCGCGTCCAATGACAAGTTCGGCTCTAGAATTGGAGAGTCCCACCACTTCGTGCGCACATAGAACACAGTGAAAAGAACTAAAAAATAAGCAAAGAAAGTGAAAACAAGGTTAGATACGCCAATGATTGCTGCGGCACTGAACCGCACCCATAACCGCCACCCGCCTCGCCCGAGCCGTGCCCCGCTAAAGTCGGCCCCGGTCAGATCGGCCCCGCGGAACGAGACCCCGCGCAGGTCCGCCCCGCGGAAGCTCGCCCCACGCAGATCGCCCTTGAAGCGCTGCCCGCGCAGCCGTTGTCCGGAAAAGTCCTTCGCCATCGCCCCACCCCCCACTTGTCGCCCCAGGAACCTGCCCCAGCCACCGCCGGATTCTAGCCGAGCCACCGCGCTTTAGCATCGAGCCAGAAGGGGAATGGGCGCCGTCGATCGATTCTCGAGGGCGCGCAAACCGCGCCCCCTGGGAGCCCCGAGTTGCACTCGGGCCGCCGGCCGCCAGGCCGAAGAAGGGGCACGGCCGCGTGGCTACCGGAATACGAGACCCATAAGGGTAACCGGGATCATCGCCAAGACCCGTAAAGCAATGCTGTCTGTCTTTACCGCTTGGAGCAAACCATTTCCCGGTCAGGCAGCCATCCTCTTATCATCGAGTAATGATAAGCAAAGGGTGCGGATCGCACCGACCTCCCGCTGGAATTCCCGCTGGGCCTCTTCGGCTGGCAACGCGTCAAAAATGTCAGGGAGCTGCACCGCACGACCCATGATCTCATCGGCGATCTTGTGCCTTAACTGCCGCCGAACATAGAGGCAATTGTCGGCGTGGAAAAAGGCTTCAACCGCTTCCGATGCGGTCATAGCGCCACCGACCAGCGATTCAACGACGCCAAGTGAGAGCAACGCAACAGATGTGAGCCGCTGCTCCTCGCTATCGGAGTGCGACAGGAGCGTTTGGATATCAACCCGTTGTTTCATAGTTTGCTTCCGTCTGGAAAGAACTTCACGCCGGCCACTTGTCCGGATACGTGCTCAAAATAGTGCACGTCACCGCCGTGACCTTTCTTGATGACCTTCTGCCATTTCCCTGGAAGGAGTTGGCGGAGATACCGCAGCACTGCCGGATTGCGCACAGGATACTTGAGCGCATCGCCTTTGGTCGGCGTCCAGTCGGGCGGAACAGAGTCGGACGCATGAACATTTTGGTACAGATGAAGGGGCATCGTTGTGCCGAACTTGACCAATTGTAAGCTTCGGTTCTGCTGTGGCTCGGATCAGTTCGCAAGGAGCCGCCAATCGTCCACCGGGACCTGGAAACTCCCTAGCGATCTGGGTTGAGGCGGCGTCCAATCACTTACCGGGGAAATGATGTCGCCCAGGATCCGCCCCTTGCCGACGATTTCCGGCGGCGGCTCGCGCCGCCGGGACACGGGCGGCTCATCCAGCACCAGAAAAATAGCCTCCATCCGGACTCCCGGGGATAGCGGAGGAAAATCAACGATCTGTCCATGCTCGTTCGTCTCGACGATCAGTCGTGTGGCTTGCATGTCGAATGTTCCCAAGCTGTCAGCAAGACGCCTGTGTGGGCCTGGCGCCTGCCGCGCCCGGCGATGGGCGCGGCTTCATGGCCGAGAGTATAGGCCGCGCCCGCGCATTGCGGTCATCGGCGCTCGGGGCGCACAGCGCCCAACACATGCGTGACACCGTTGGAACGGTGTCACGAGGGCCGGCGAGGGGGCTGCGCGCCCCCTGCCCGACCGCCCTCAGCACCCCGCCCGATACCGCAAATCAAGCGTATAGGGATGCTCCCCCGCCGGCTCCTCCGCCGGTGCGTCGATGATCCCGGAGCTATGCCCCATAAGCCGGAAGCGGGCGATGCGCCGACTCTCGGCCTCATAGCTGTTGACCGGGAAGTTGCTCTCGCTGCGTCCGCCCGGGTGGGCGACATAGTAGGTGCAGCCGCCCAGGCTCGCGCGGTTCCAGGTGTCGACGATCTCGAACACGAGCGGGCTGTGGGCGGGGATGGTCGGGTGCAGGCCCGACGGCGGGTTCCAGGCCTTGAAGCGGATGCCGGCGACGAACTCGGCCTTGCGACCGGTGGGGCGCAGGGGGACGCGGCGGCCGTTGCAGGCGAGTACGTGACGGTCGCCGACCATGCCGTTGACCTTGACCTGCATCCGCTCGACCGAGCTGTCGACGAAGCGGGAGGTCCCCTGGGCCGTGACCTCCTCGCCCAGGACGTGCCAGGGCTCGATGCCGGCGCGCAGTTCCATGTGGATGCCGTTCTCGGTCACCAGGTCCCCGTAGTGGGGGAAGCGGAACTCGAAGAAGGGGTCGAACCAGGCGGACTCGAAGGGGTAGCCGGCGCGGCGCAGGTCGCAGATCACGTCCTCGAAGTCGACCCGTGCGAAGTGCGGCAGGAGGAAGCGGTCGTGCAGTTCGGTGCCCCAGCGCACGGGCTTCCTGGCATAGGGTTCCTTCCAGAAGCGGGCGACCAGGGTGCGCAGCAGCGCGATCTGGGCCAGGCTCATGCGCGCGTGCGGCGGCATCTCGAAGCCGCGGAATTCCACCAAGCCCTGACGCCCGGAGGCGCTGTCGGGCGAGTAGAGCTTGTCGATGCAGAACTCGGTGCGGTGGGTGTTGCCGGTGACGTCGGTCAGCAGGTTACGCAGGACCCGGTCGACGATCCAGGGCTGGGCGACCTGCCCTTGCGGCATCTGCTGGAAGGCGATGGCCAGTTCATAGAGCCGGTCGTCGCGCGCCTCGTCCACCCGCGGGGCCTGGCTGGTGGGGCCGATGAACATGCCGGAGAAGAGATAGGACAGACTCGGGTGGTGCTGCCAGTAGGTGATCAGGCTCTGCACCAGATCGGGGCGGCGCAGCAGCGGGCTGTCGGCCGGGGTAGGGCCGCCCAAGGTCACATGATTGCCGCCGCCGGTGCCGGTATGGCGGCCGTCGAGCATGAACTTCTCGGTGCCCAGGCGGGCGAGCCGGGCCTCCGCATAGAGGATATCGATATCGCGCACCAGGTCGTCCCAGGACTCGGCCGGGTGGATGTTGACCTCGATGACGCCCGGATCGGGGGTGACGGCGAGCTTCTGCAGCCGGTGGTCGCGCGGCGGCTCATAGCCCTCGATGATGATGGGCATCTTGAGTTCTGCGGCCGTGTCCTCCAGACACAGGGCGAGATCCAGCCAGTGCTCCAAATGGGTCAGCGGCGGCATGAAGCAGTAGAGCCGGCCCGAACGCGCCTCGATGCAGAGCGCGGTGCGCACCAGATCCGGGTGCAGATCGTCCGGCAGGGCGACCTGGGGGTGCAGCGACTGGTGCGAGTCGTCCGCCGGGGTCAGGCGGCCATAGCGCGCGGCGATGCCGCGCGGGTCGGCGCCCTGCTCACGCAGCGTCTGCGGGGGTTGCGCCGGCTGCACCAGTTGGCTGTAGCGGCGCGTCACCTCGTCGGTGGGCGAGCGCAGCGTCGCGACCGGCTCGAAGGGGTTGCGCTCCGGCACCTTGTCCAACTCGGCCTCCGGCAGGTAGGGCAGGCTGTCCAAGGGCAGGCGAAAGCCCATGGGGGAGTCGCCGGGGACCAGGAACAGGCGCCCGTCGCGGAAGGTCCACTTGCCGCTCTTCCAGCCGCCCTGGTCGCCGAAGCCCCACCAGCGCAGCGGCAGGGCGTAGCCGGCCACCTGGTTCAGGCCCTGGTCGAAGAGCCGGGCGATGCGCTTGCGCTCGTTGGGGTCCTTGAGCTTGTTGTCCAGCGGGTCGACGTTGACCGGCAGGCGTTGCTCCTTCCACAGGTAGTACCAGACGTCCTCCCAGGCCGGTTCGGCGTGGTCGGGGTCGACGCCCAAGTGCTTGGCCAGGGTCTGGATGAAGGTCTGCGCCTGCTCGGGGCCGTGACCGTAGTCCTGGCTCTCCAGGCCGAACAGCGCGGGATCACGCCACACCGGCTCCCCGTCCTTGCGCCAATAGCAGGAGAGCGCCCAGCGCGGGAGCTGCTCACCGGGGTACCATTTGCCCTGGCCGATGTGCAGGAGCCCGCCGGGGGCATAGTGGCCCTTGAGGCGCAGCAGCAGGTCCTCGGCCAGGCCCTTCTTGGTGGGCCCAAGGGCGGCGATGTTCCACTCCGCCCCCTCCATGTCGTCGATGGAGACGAAGGTGGGCTCGCCGCCCATGGTCAGGCGCACGTCGTTGGCCTTGAGTTCCGCGTCCACCTTGTGGCCCAGGTCCTGGATCGCCGCCCACTGCTCCTCGGTGTAGGGCTTGGTGACGCGCGGGTCCTCGTGGATGCGCCGGACCTCGTTGTGGAAATCGAACGTGACTTCACATTTGTCCATGGCGCCGGTGATGGGGGCCGCGCTCAGCGGATCGGGCGAGCAGGCGAGCGGGATGTGACCCTCGCCGGCGAAGAGCCCGGAGGTGGGGTCGAGCCCGATCCAGCCGGCACCGGGGCAGTAGACCTCGGTCCAGGCGTGCAGGTCGGTGAAGTCCTTCTCCGGCCCGGAGGGACCGTCCAGTGACTTCTGGTCCGCGGTGAGTTGCACCAGGTAGCCGGAGACGAAGCGCGCGGCGAAGCCCAGGTGACGCAGGACCTGCACCAGGACCCAGGCCGAGTCGCGGCAGGACCCCTTGGCCAGCCCCAGGCTCTGCTCGCAGGTCTGGATGCCGGGCTCCATGCGGATCACGTAGCCGATGGTCTCCTGGAGCCGCTTGTTGATGTCGACCAGGAAATAGACCGTCTCGCGCGGGGTCTGGTCGACCCCCTCCAGCCACTTGGTGAGCAGCGGCCCCTGCTCCTTGATCTCCATGTAGGGCGCCAGTTCCTTGACGAGCTGCGGGTCGTACTTGAAGGGGAAGTTGTAGGCGTACTCCTCCAGGAAGAAGTCGAAGGGGTTGATCGTGATCATCTCCGCGATCACGTCGACCTCCACCGAGAGCTTGGTCGTCTTCTCAGGAAAAACAAGCCTTGCCAGGTAGTTACCGAAGGGGTCCTGCTGCCAGTTCAGAAAGTGCTCGGCCGGTTCGACCTTCAGCGAGTAGGCGCGGATCGGCGTGCGGCAGTGGGCGGCCGGGCGTAGCCGGACCACATGGGGCGACAGGTTGACCGGACGGTCGAACTGATACTCGGTCTTGTGATTGATCTGGACGAGGATCGACATGGAGGGGGGCCGGACTCCGAGGTTGGGCGAAGGCGATAGAGCGGAGAAGCAGGAACTGTTCCAGCGTAGCCGACCATGGTACCGGCCGGGTCCGCGCCCGTCCATGTTGGTTTGCGCCCTATGTTGGGGCGATTGTTCAGAGATTTGGCTGATCTTGTGGTTGTACGGGGGTGCCGACCTGCGGCGCCGGGGCGGCGCGCTGGGCGGCTCATTGTGGCTGCGCCGACGCCCCGACGGTCGTCCGAGTCAGAACGTGCAACAATAGCCAA
>NZ_CAIKKU010000108.1 GCF_903828115.1 uncultured Thiodictyon sp.
GAGATCGGAATCACCGGTTGGAGGTTCAGCGTGTAGCGGCTGCCCCGGTCGTCCGGCCCGATGTTCTGCTCCCAATTCGACTGCAAGGGCACGCTGATCAGCGCAGCCACGGGATTGGACAGCTCCTTGGCGAGGGCCGCCGCATCGTCGGCGTCGGCAGCAGGAAGTCCCAGCAGGAGACCGGTGGCCAAGGTGATCCGCGTTGGTATCGGTTTCATTTGGTACCTCTTGCAATCACAGATTCCGAGCCGTCCGATCCACCTGCGGAGTCATTCCAGGCAGGTGCCAGTGCCGACGGACGAGTTTCGAGTAATTCAAGACGAAATCTCACTCATGACCACCGCCAGGTGTGCTCGGCGAGACCTCGGGTGCGACCGGGAAGACCCGGCTCCAGTCGCGTTTCATAGAGACCAGGGTCCAGCCCTTGGAACCGGCGTCGTCGAGCCCTTTAGAGAGGCGTCCAACATGGCTCTCCCTGTCGTAGGCGTACTCCCGCTTGCCGTCGTCGTGGTGGAGGATGAGTCCCAACCGCTTGCCGGCACCGGCAGTCGTCCATTCGAGCATCTGGTAGTCGCCGTCCGAATTGCCGAAGGCGAGGATAGGCCGGCGCCCGATATGTCGCTGGATGCCGACGGGCTTGCCCGCCTCGTCGTCGATGAACGCGACCTCCGGCTGACGCATCAGCACGGGCATGCCGTCTTGGACCTTGTATTGCATGGCGATCTGCGACCCGACAACCTGCTCCGGCGGGATGCCATAGACGCGCTCGGTCCAGGCGCGCATGAATTCGATCCCGCCGCCGGAAACGATGAAGGTCTTGAAGCCGTTGGCGCGCAAGTAGTCCAACAGCTCCAGCATGGGCTGGTAGACGACCTGGGTGTAGAGCCGGTCAAAGCGGGGGTGGCGCGCGGAGCTGATCCAGTCGCTGACGAGCCGCTCGAATTCCGTGGTGGTCATGTTTGCATGGGTGGCGGCCAGCAGCTTGGTCACGCCATCCATGCCGCTGGCCTTCAGTGCCTCCAGGTCGCCCGTGAGCACGGCCTTGAAGGGCTGCTCCTCCTGCCACTGCGGATGCGCGGGGGCGAGGGTCTTGATGCGGTCGATGACGTAGGCGAGTTGGGTGTACATGGGCTGCTCGACCCAGAGGGTGCCGTCGTTGTCGAAGACGGCGATGCGCTCGGCCGGGGGTACGAAGCTCGGGCTGCTTGCGGTCGTCACCTCTGTGACGAATGCGGTGATCGCGGTCTTGGTCGGTCCGTCCGTCCAGGACGGGAGCGGCTCGGCGCTCGCCAGCGTGCTGAAGGTGATGGCGATCAGAAGGGCGAAAAGGGTACGCATGTTGTCTCCTTGTTTGCTGTGGCTTCAGATTCAGCGATGGCGCTTCCCTGCGCCGCCGAAGGAGCAGACCCAACGGCTGCCCCTTCGATCAGGTCGTGTAAGGATCCCTGCCCGCTCGTCCTATGAAGCCGCGAACGGGCGGCTCCAGTGTCCAGTCAGGATCAGTGCGCGCCTGGACTGGTCAACTGCTCCATCACGTTGTCCAGGTTGAAGCTCCCGGCCTTCTGCCTGGGCGGGTACTCCTTGAAGGTCATCATGAACTTGCCGACGTAATCCTTTGCCGCGAGCAGCAGGAAGGACCGTTCCAGGAACCAGTCGTCATAGGTGTTGGAGGTCACCATGCCGCGCTCGTAGGGATCGCGGCGCAGGTTCTCGAGCAGCGGTACGCGCAGGTGCACGAAGGGCTCGCGCCAGGACTGGAAGGTTGCCTCCGCACGCTGCTCCAGGAAGATCGCCTTCCAGTCGTTGTAGCGCAGGGCGGTCATATCGCCGTCGTCGGAGAAGTAGAAGATCTCATGCCGCGGGCTCTTGTCCGTCTGGCCCGTCAGCATCGGAAGGATGTCGTAGCCGTCGAGGTGGACCCGGTAGTCGCGCCCGTTCGCCTGATAGCCGGTGAGGAGCTTCGCCTTGACGTCGGGTGCGCCCGCGATGGCCAGGAAGGTCGGCAGCCAGTCCATATGATGGACGATCTGGTTGCTCCAGGTGCCGGCCTTGATGTGCCCCGGCCAACGCACCATCGCGGGGACGCGCCAGCCGCCCTCCCAGTTGGTGTTCTTCTCGCCGCGGAATGGCGTCATGGCCGCATCCGGCCAGGTGTTCATGTGCGGGCCGTTATCGGTGGAGTAGAAGACGATGGTGTTGTCGGCAATGCCCAGTTCGTCGAGCTTCTTGAGGAACTTGCCGATGTGCAGGTCATGCTCGACCATGCCGTCGGAGTATTCGTCCTGCCCCGAGATGCCGCGCAGTTCCTGCTTGACGTGGGTACGGAAGTGCATGCGGGTGCCGTTCCACCAGACGAACCAGGGCTTGCCGGCCTTGGTCTGTTCATCGATGAAACCGAGCGCGCGTTCGGAGGTCTCGTCGTCCACCGTCTCCATGCGCTTCCTGGTCAGGGGGCCGGTGTCCTCGATCTTCTGGGTGCCGTCCGGCAGTGCCCAGGAATGGATGACGCCGCGCGGGCCGAAGCGTTTGCGGAACTCGGGGTCCTTCGGATAGTCCTCGTTCTCCGGCTCCTCCTCGGCGTTGAGGTGATAGAGATTGCCGAAGAACTCGTCGAAGCCGTTGTTGGTCGGCAGCATTGGATCCTTGTCGCCCAGGTGATTCTTGCCGAACTGCCCGGTCGCATAGCCTTGTGCCTTCAACAGGCCGGCGATGGTCGGGTCCTGGATCTGCATCCCCTCGTCAGCCCCAGGCATGCCGACCTTGGAGAGACCCGTGCGGAACACGCTCTGACCCATGATGAAGGAGGAGCGCCCGGCGGTGCAGGACTGCTCGCCGTAGTGGTCGGTGAAGGTCATGCCTTCAGACGCGATGCGGTCGATGTTCGGGGTCTGATAGCCCATCAGCCCATGGGTGTAGGTGCTGATGTTGGACTGGCCGATGTCGTCGCCCCAGACGACCAGGATGTTGGGTTTGTCGGCCGCCCCGGCGCAGGTCAGGGCTCCCAGCGCGGTCAGGGTCAGGCCGAGGGCGCCGAGTAAGCGGCGACGGCGTTGTCGCCGCGGATCTTCTTGTTGCATCATGTGAGTCCTCTCTAGGTTCAGGTTGAGAACAGGTGCGGTCACGCCTGGGCCAGGCGCGCTTTCCGCTCAGCGTTGACACCGGTGCCGATGCCGGGGCTGCGATGCCGTCGGTTTTGGCATCGTCTTGTTCCATCTCGGATGTCGGGGCCTGCTGGGCAGCGTGCGCCAGGGTCGCGGTTGCGGGCTCGTTGACCCGTCCGACGGGGCACCGGGCAGTCGCCGCAGGGACACCGAGGCGGAGAATACCTATCGTTTCACTAGGGTGCTATTCAGTTTGCGAAAAGAGACGGAGGTGGGCACAGTGTTTTCGGGCGCAGCTTCGACCGGGATCGATTCGACGGACGGGCGGGGCACCCCGTTGGCGTTGGCCGGCATCCAGGACACCGACGATCCCTGCTGCTGGGAGCGCAGCGGCCAGCCCTGGGAGGTCATCGGCACCCCGCTCGGCAGCGGGTCCTTTCGGATCCGCAAGGTCTTCCTCGCCACGCCCAACTGCATGCTTTACCGCGAGTCGTGCGCGACCCGGTTTCGGGTTCAGGCGCTCTCGCCCGCGGGGATGCTCGCCTGCGCGGTACCCGTCAAGCCGGGCAGTCAGACCTCGTACTTCAGACGGCCCTTGCACGAGCGTGGGTTGCCCGCCACCCTGCCCACGGGGCTGGAGGCGGTGCTCGACCAGGGCCAAGAGCATCTGCTGTTCCTGGTGCAGCGCTTGCTGCTGCGCCGGCACCTACCCCCGGAGCAGGTGGATCTGCTGGAGGCCGGGGCCGCGGCACGCGTGCTGCCCGCCTGTGCCGAGACCGTCCGGGGCCTGGGTCGTTGGCTGAACGGGGTCCTGACGCGCGTTCATGGAGCGCCGGAAATGCTCCGGTACCCCGCCGCCGTGTTCGCCCTGGAGCGGGAACTGGTGCTGGGATTCGCGGCGCGCGTCCTGCCGCCGGAGTGCCGCACCTTGCCGAAGCCGAAATCTCCGCGGCAGCGCGGCTACGACCGCGCAATCGAGGCGATTCGCGACGCGGACCTGACGACGTTGGACCTGGGCGGTTTGTGCGCCGCGGCGGGGGTGGGCGTCCGCGCTCTGGAGTATGCCTTTCGCGAGAATCTGGGCGTCTCCCCGGGGGCCTTCATCCGGCAGCTACGCCTCCATGCCCTGCGCCGGGCACTGCTCGCAAGCGCCGCGGGGGAATCGACGGTCACCGAGATCGCCTATCACCTCGGGTTCACCCAGCTTGGGCGCCTGGCTGCCCACTACCGCAGTGTCTTCGGCGAACCGCCCTCCAGCACCCTGGCTCGTCCCTTCCCGGGCGATTACCCGCCCTTCTGGATGGGGCACCCCGGCGGGACAAGAGGGGCCGTGGTCAACAATGTCCCGTAGCGAACGCGCCTTTCGGGCTATTTTCTCTTCCGTCACTGTCTCTTGGTACGCCTTGACCGCCCGCCGTATGGCTGGGAGGTGCCGGGTAGCCGGGCAGACCTGTGCCAGGCCGAGGCTACCACTCGCCCGATCGACGCGGATTTGATCGCAGAAGCCAAGGAGTATCTGATCGTCGAGCGGGTGACGCACCTGGATCAACTGCGCTTGAGTTTCCCGCGCCGGGCGGGGCATTCGCCTCGCCCGGAGGGTTTCGGCGGTCGCGCTGCGACGCCGCGGTGGCCTGCGACGCTGCGGCCGTTTGCGCGGCCCGTCGCGGCTGAAGCCGCTCCCACAACGAGTCCGCGTCAGGCTCAGTGGGCCATGGGTGCCATCGGTGCGGTCTCGATGGTGCGTACCGGGGCCTTCACCTGGGCCTGGCTGCCGTCGTCGAATGACAGGTCGAGCGCCACGGTGCCGCCGGGTGTGAGGTCGCCGTTCAGGCCGATCAGCATGACGTGCAGGCCGCCCGGTTTGAGCTGCACGCTCGCCCCGGCGGGGATGTCGATGCGCTCGATCTTGCGCATGCGCATGACGCCGCCGTCATTGGTGTGGGTGTGCAGCTCGACCGTCTTGGCCGCCGGGCTCTTGGCCGCGACCAGGGCGCGGGGCTGGTCGGAGGCGTTGCGCAGCGTCATGAACACGCCGCTGTTGGGCTGGCCGGGCGGGACGGCGCGGGCATAGGGGTCGCTGACGGTGACGGCGGCCGGGCCCGCGGCCCAGACCACGGGGGCCAGGGCGAGCAGGGCGACGGCGAACAGGGAACGGACGCGGGAACTGGACATGGCAGGGGGCTCCTTTCGGGTGGGTGGGTGACGGTGACGCTAAGCGTTGTCGTTGTCGTTGTCGTTGTCGTAATCGTAATTCGGAGAAGCGATGCAATTTGGGGTGCGTAGAGAATCGGGGATGCTACGATAACCTCGACAACGAC
>NZ_CAIKKU010000109.1 GCF_903828115.1 uncultured Thiodictyon sp.
CACCTCGAATTGCATCGCTTCTGCGATTACGACAACGACAACGACAACGACAACGACGGCGACAGCGACAACGACAACGATTGTGTTGGTGTTTAACTTGTTCTTGACTCGTTACTTTGTACCAGGACGCCCATGAATCTGCTGATCGACATCGGCAACACCAACCTGCATTGGGCGCAGCAGGACGCCGCGGGTCTCGGTCCGATGACCGGGGTCCGCCACGGTCAGGGCCTGCCGCTCGATCTGCTCGCCGCCTGGGAGGCGCTGGACCCGCCGCGGCGGGTGCTGGTCGGCAATGTCGGCGGGGCGGACCTGGGTCAGACCGTCGCCCGGGCGGTGGGCGCCTATTGGGGACTGGAGGCGCAGTTCGCCGTGACCCGCCGGGACTGCCTGGGGCTGCGGGTCGCCTATGCACAGCCGACCCGCCTGGGCGTCGACCGCTGGCTGGCCCTGCTCGGCGCACTGGGGCGCGGCGCGGCGGCGGCGCTCGTCGTGGATGTCGGCACCGCGGCCACCTTCGACGTCCTGGCCCCCGCTGGCCGGCACCTGGGCGGCCTGATCCTGCCCGGCCTGACCATGATGCGCGACAGCCTGTTCGCCGGTACCCATATTCCCTCGGGCGAGCCGGAGTCCGCCGATGAGCCCTGGGCCACGGACACCGGCGCGGCCGTCGCCACCGGCAGCCTGCACGCCCTGGCGGCCCTGGCCGAACGCCTTCACCAGCGCCTCTGGGACCGGCTGTCGGGGTCCGTCGGGGTGGGGTCGGCGCCACCCCCGGCCTTGCTGATCACCGGGGGCGATGGGCCCCGCATCGCTCCCCTGATCGCCCGGCCCCTGGAACTGGTCCCGGAGCTCGTCCTGTGCGGACTGGCCCGCCTGGCCTCGACCCCGCCGCTGACCCCGTAGGGGCGGGTTTCAAACCCGCCCCTACGCCGGGTCGCCGCGAGCGGTTGCCGGGTCCGCGCGGCCGGTCACCGCGGTCCCTTTCAGGCCTCGGCCTGCGCGTCCCCCGGCAGGCACTGGCCCTGTTCGGCGTCGCGCGCACGGCAGGTGCAGACACGGTTGCGGCCCTGATGCTTGGCGGCGTACATGGCCGCATCGACCGCGCCGAGCAGCTCCTGCGCGCTCTGCGTGAGGTCGTCGGCACAGCTCACGCCGAAGGAGCAGGTGATCCGCAGCGGCGGGACGGGTCGGAACAGGGCGGGGCTCTCCTCCAGGCCGGTGCGCATCCGTTCCGCGACCCGGGTTGCCGCGGCGAGCGGCGTCTCGGGCAGCAGCACCATGAACTCCTCCCCGCCGAAACGCGCGAGCAGGTCCTTGCCGCGCAGGCGCTGGTGGGTCGTCGCGACCACATGCTGGAGCACCTGATCGCCGATCCCGTGGCCATGGGTGTCGTTCACCAGTTTGAAGTGATCGATGTCGAACAGGATGAGCGACAGCGGGATCGCCGACTGGCGATGCCGCAGCAGTTCCGCGTCCAGCCGGGCGAGAAAGACCCGGCGGTTGTAGATGCCGGTCAGGGGGTCGCGTTCCGAGAGGTGCGTCAGGATGGTGTTGGCCGCGTGCAGATTGGTCTCCGCGCGCAGAAAATCGAACAGCGGGAAGCACAGCGCGAGCATGAAGATCCCCATCAGGTCGATCAGCAGCATGGTGTAGAGGACCTGTTTGCGCAGCTCCGGACCCAGGGTATCGGTGAACACCAACCCGTACATCAGGAACACGGTGCGCAGAATGAAGGCGGTACCGATGATGACGATAGCGCCGATGATGATCCCCCCGATCAGGTTGTGCGGGTAGGCATGGGCGTAAAAGAGCCGGGCGATCAGCAGGTAGAGTGCACCGTTGAGGCTGGAGGTCATGGCGCCCGGGACCGTTTCGTTGTTGACGAACACCACCAGGACCCAGAACACGAAGGCCAAGGTCAGGACCGCGGCGCCGAGTGTCAGCGCAATCCCGGGTCGGCGCAGAAAGTCGAGCGTCGCGCACAGCAGGAAGATGGGAAAGACCAGCAGCAGGATCTCCGCCGCCGGGATGGTCAGCAGGGTGAGGCCGTAGACCCATTGCGACAGGTTGAGCGCCCAGCCGGCGGCAAAGGCCAGGGCGCCCAAGGCCAGCCAGGTGTAGGCGCGCTCCTGGCGAATGCGTGCCGCGATGGCCATGAAGACCCCGGTGAGGGCGAAGACCATGATGGAGACCAGGAGCAGGGTCGGCGGATCGATCAATGAGAAGGGGTACATGACGCCTCAGTGGGGCCCAGGTGACGGGTCCTGTCCAATCGCAGTTGCCGGGGTCGACTATGGTCGCCCGACCGCCTGTAGTCGTCACTTTACCGCCGATTGTCGCCTGAGACACCCGGTGAAAGTCGCGCAGCAACCCTGTGGGAGCGGCTTGCGCGAGACGGGGCCCGGCAAGCTGCCGCAGCGTTACAGGTTACCGCGGCGTCGCCTCGCGGCTGCACGCCGCTCCCACGGCCTGGTCCCCGAACTGGCCGGCGAGGCCGCTCAGCGTCATATTCTCCGCGATGGCGTCGTGGGGAATCAGCAGATACCGCCAGGGCTTGCCCCCGTGGGCGAGTGCGTGGACGGAGGCGTTGGCGCACCAACTGACGGCGACATCTTTCTTGGCCAGCACCACCGGGTCCTCCAGTTCCTTGCGCATCTTCGGTTCGAGCATGTAGATCGTCGTGTCCGTCTCGGCCACGAAGTCCGGCTGGTACTCGCGATGATTCGCCCCATCACGGTAGTAAATCTGGAACTGACCTTTGGCTGGCCTGAACCATTTTCGGGCCTCTCGCTCCAGGATCACCGCGAGTTTGCGCTCGGCGTCGGACTCGAACTTCTGCACCGGGTAAAGGCACCGCTGGAAGCCGCCGAACAGGTACCGGCCCATGTTGCTCTTGTCCCGCGGGGCTATCCGGTAGTCCGCGGGCGGCTCCGCTACCGCATAGCTGTAGGCGCTGGGTTTGAGTTCCGTGAAGCCCTTGCTGATCTTCACCTCGTAACCCGCGGCCTCCTCGAACCAGTGCCTCTGCATCTGGGCATGTATGAAGGCGGCGATGGGCTGCTGATAGCAGCGCAGTACCCGGCAAGCGTCGTCCTCCGACAGATAGCCCAGGAAGTGCCGGACCGTCTGCCCGGCCAGGTCATAGAGCAGGTCCGCCTGGTCGTCGTAGGAAATATCATCGAAGTCGATGAGACCGCTGACCACATAGTCTTCCAGCCGCGTCTCCTGCAGTCCGCCGCCCCCCACTGCCACTACATCCAACTGCCCCGTGCGCAGGTGTTGTACCCACAGGTCCTCAGACACGGGGGCGTACTGTAGCGTCGTTAGATCCAGCGTGAAGGGGTTGAAGCCGGAGCGCACCTCGCCCTTGGGAACCACCAGGATACGCGGCATCGCGATCGTCTGACGGGCGACCAAGTCGACGGTCTTGGCGACCACGGCGGCAATGTCCGGCTCCTCGGCCAGCCCCTTCAACTCCAACTGCGCCGGGGTACGGCTCTCCTCCACCGCCGCGACGATGGCCGCCTGAACCTCAGGCGTCCTCAGATGCTCGACCGTCGGCACCCTCTGGGTAGGATGTTCAATCTGACGCAAAAAAGGGCCGAAAAGCCCATGCAAGAAGCGTGTTGCCGAGAAGGCCCGGCTGTCGGTTCTGTGCTCGGGTGGGTACGATGACGGTGCGACACTAGCTCATGCCCAGCC
>NZ_CAIKKU010000110.1 GCF_903828115.1 uncultured Thiodictyon sp.
CGCGGGAGGGGATCGAGACGACGGCGGAGCAGGCGGATCGGGCGTACTACGTGGTGAGCGAGGGGGAGCGTGGGACGTTTTTCGATCTTGAGCGATTTAAGGGAGGGAAAGGCGAGCCCGACCGACGGCACGAGATGTTCGTGCGGTCATTTCGTGGTGAGTCCGACCGCGTGCGATTCGACATCGCCCGCCGCGACTTCCGTGCGATAGAGGGGACACCCCTCGCCTATCAGCGCCTGCACATCGTCGCCCATGTCTTTCGAGAAGCGCTTCCGTTAGAGCCATCTCTTGGACGCGCTCGGGTCGGCGGCTACACAGGAGACGACGAGCAGTTCATTCGCATGTGGTGGGAACAGCCTAAGGCGTCAACGAAGCCCCAATACACTTGGGAACCCTTTGCTAAGGGCGGCGGGTTCTCTCGTTTCTACTCTGACGTATACCTGGTGGTTCATTGGGAACCGTTGAGAAGAACATACGCTGGCTTCTTCGGGCGCACAGGAAGGCCGACACACCTTCCGGATTCGGTGGATGACTACTTCCTACCTGGCTTGACATGGCCCCGCCGAACACAGAGAGGGTTCAATCTCCGCAGTCTTCCCGCAGGGTGCGCGTTTTCAAACAAAGGCGCCGTTGTGCTGACGGAAACCGAGGAGGCTCGATGGTTCCTCCTAGGGATAGGAAACTCGACACTCGCGGAGTACCTGCTTAACTGCCTGATGTCGTTCGGCTCATGGGAGGCTGGCGTGGTGCGACGTTTACCTGTGCCGGCGGTATCGGAGGCGCGCCGGGATGCAGTAGGGAAACTTGCAAGGGACGTGCATGACGCCAAGGCTGCCTGGGATACAGGCAATGAGATCTCGACCCGATTCATTGCTCCATGGATGACTGACACAGCGATATCTGGATCTCAAGCGGTATCGTCATTACTCGACGAAATCAGCGAGCGCGAGGCTAATGAGGAAGATCAAATCCAGGCGATTTACGCCAATCTGAACGATGAGGTTTACCGCCTCTATGGCATCCCCGTCATCGCACGCAGAGAAATCGAGGAGACATTCAGTAACCGCCCGCCGGAAGTCCTCTGGCCCCAGATGGAAGGCAAGACCGCCGACCAGAAGCGCATGGAGCACGTCTGGCGCCTGCTCTCCTATGCAACCAAGCGGGTGCTGGAGGCGGACGACGACGGCATCGTCCCCTTCAACGCGGTGAACGGCGAGCCCCGACTCGTCGAGCGTGTGCGGCATGAACTGGCCGAGCTGTTCCCCGACCGCGATGCGAGCCAGGTCGAGGTGGAGATCGTCAACGAGCTGAATCAAACCGTGAAGGGCTATCGCCGGTGCGCGAGCCTGGACGCCTGGCTGGACAACGCCTTCTTCGAGTACCACTGTGGGCTCTACAAGAACCGCCCCATCTTCTGGCACATCGCCTCGGCCCAGGGTACCGCCCGCTTCGCCTTCGGCGCCCTGGTCCACTACCACCGCTTCGACATGAACCGCCTGGCGAAGCTGCGCGCGACCTATCTGCGCGACGCCATTGAGGAGTTCCGGCGCGAGGCCGGCCTCGCCGACAAGGCCGGCGCGACCGCCGACCGGCTGGAGTGGCAGGCCAAGCTCGAGGAGGCGCAGGCACTGGACGTGAAACTCCAGGCTATTCAGGAAGGACTCCATGAAGGGGCCGAAGGCGGTGACCGCGATTTGCGCATCCTGACGCCCTGGAAAACACCCGACGAGCGGCCAAAGGGCTGGGACCCGGACCTCGACGACGGCGTCAAGGTCAACATCGAGCCCCTGCAAAAGGCCGGGGTGCTGCGGATCGCGAAGGTGGTTTGAAGAACCATTCACCACCAAGACACGAAGACACCAAGAGGAAATCCTGATTGAGCTTCTTCGTGTCTTGGTGACTTGGTGGTAAAAACAACCGAAGAGGTATGAGATGAGAACTGTCACGATCGAGTTGCCCGAAAGCGTCTTGCTGGCGACCGGCCAGTCACATGAAGAGTTTATCCGCGAGGCCAAGCTGACGCTCGCGGCGCGACTCTTCGATCAGCACCACATCTCCTCAGGTAAGGGTGCGGAGCTCTGCGGCATCTCGCGCGTCGAGTTTCTATTGGCGATGGGGCAGCGCGGCATATCCATTATTCAGATGGACGAGGAGGAATTAAAGCGAGAATTTGAAAGTGTCTGATGCCCTGCCGGTCGTTGCGGATGCCGGACCGCTCATCATTCTGTCGGCCATCGGCAAGATCGATTTGCTTGGCGATCTTTACGGGTCGGTACTGATTCCGGATGCAGTGTTTTTCGAAGTGACAACGGTGGGCGCCGACCGACCGGGATCAGCCGAATTGCTGGCTGCTTCGTGGGCGATACGTGCCGAGGTGCAGCCGCCGCCAGACCTGTTACTCGCCTGGGATCTTGGCGCAGGCGAAAGCGAGGCTATCACACTCGCTCTTCGCCGGCACGCGCGTCTCCTGCTTCTTGACGACCGCAGGGCCAGACAGATTGCAGAGATCGGATATGGATTGCGGGTAAAGGGGGCACCGGGCATTTTAGTGGAAGCGAAGCAGCGCGGATTGATTCGAGCCGTGCAACCCTTGCTTGAAGAGATGCGCGCCAGAGGTTATTTCCTGGCTCAATCCGTCATTGATCGGGCGATAAGCGAGGCGGGTGAAGGGGCGCTTCATTGATCGAACATACCTTCGTGTCGTGGTGGTGAACAAATGATCCTCGATGCACTCATGAACCAACTCAGCCAGCGCTTTCAGCACGAGAAGCGCGCCCAGGTGTGCCTGTGGTTCGACGAGCGCGAGGAGTTCACGCGCCTGATGGACGCCTTCGAGGGACATCTGGCGGCCATGGTTCAGGCGCCGTTTCTGCTCCTGCGCTATGACGCGGACCAGGGGCACGGACAAGTCTGGGTCAAATACCGGATCCATCGGGCACTGGCGGCGGTCGAGCCCGAGGCGCGGAAATCGCTGCGGTTCGTCGTCTATCTGCCCATGCCGGAGGAACGCCTCGAACGACCGGGCCCGGCCGGCGAGCCGCCGCTCGACCTGCTGACCGAATACCGGATCGCTGGGATCGACTGGCGCATCAACGGCAAGCGGCCGACCCTGTTCGGGCTGCTGCGCCAGGCGGGGGCGGCCCTGCCGAACGGGGTGAGTGAGCAGCGGCGCCTCTACGAGGGCGGACAGGACTCGGTGCTGGCGAAGTATGTCGGCCGCTTCGTCGACCGGCCGGCCCAGTTCTGGGGTGAGACCCTCACCCCGGCGCTCGCCCAGTCGCGCCTCTTGGGTGACCTGGACCGGACACTCCTGGACTTGAGCGTGGATCCGCAATCGTCCTGGAAGGCCCTGGGCGACGACGGCTTGCAGGACGAGTTGATCGCCGCGGTGCGCGAACGCTACGGCTTTGAATACCCCACGTCCTCGCCGGATGACTGGGTCCGCGAGCTGGTCGCGGTGTTGGCCCTGACCGAGACCTACATCGGCTACGGGGAGCCGGCCGAATTCCCCTTCCTGACCCGGCTGCCGCCCCTGACCCTGCGTCCGCACCACCTGCAATTGCTCCAGCGCTGGTTGCGGGACAGCGAGGGCCGTGGGGCCTGGGACCAATGGATACTGGAGGTCGAGCACAAGCTGGACCTCACCGCCTGGGCGAAGGGGCGTTCGGGGTGTTCGTTCGGGTTTCCACACCTGGTCCGACTGCGTTGGGGCGAGGTGCGCCAGGCCTTCGACGCGGCGGCGTCCAAGTCGTCGGCGGTGGATGCGTTCTTCCAGGATAACGGAGAGTTGATCCAGCGGGAGTGCGAATACGCCAAGGCCAGTTCCGCACCTGTCGGGGCCTGGTCGCTCCTGCGCGATCTGGGCATTTTTGTGGGCGCCTGCGACCAGGCGAAGAACCGGGCCGAGCAGGCAACGGGCAGCGCCGCGCTGGTGCGGGTCTATGTCGAGGCCGCGGACTGTGTCGAACGGCAACACGTTCGGCTGCGCGCACGGGCCGAAGAGGAGGGCCTACCCGGCGTGACCCGGGTCCTGGATCGTTGCTACGGGACCTATGCCAATGTCCTCAACAACCGGTTCTTCAAGAGCATTGCGGACGCGGGCTCGGTCGCGATCCCCGGCATCCCGCCAGTCACGGGCCGCCTGGAAAAGACTCTGTGGTCCGCGAAGGGCAAGCGCGCGGTCGTCATCGTGGATGCCCTGCGCTACGACTGCGCGCTTGCGCTGCGCGATGCACTGCGCGGGCACGAGGTCGAAGTCGAGCCCCTGGTCGCGACCCTGCCCACCGTCACCGCGGTCGGCATGACCGCCCTTCTGCCCTTGGGCAAGGCGGCGGTGACGCTGGCCTGGAAGGGCAACACGGTGCAACCGCTGGTCAATGGCAAGGATACCTCGGTGCGCGCCAATCGGCTGGATTGGCTCACTGCCTTTGGCGCAGTGTGCCGGGACATCACCGAGTTGGACGGCTACTCCGAACCGCCCGCCGGACTGGGCGACCTGCTGGTGGTGTCAGGCCACGACGAGGTCGACAGCATCGGCCA
>NZ_CAIKKU010000111.1 GCF_903828115.1 uncultured Thiodictyon sp.
CCGATCTGGCGGCGCGACCGGTCGCGGTGGTTGCGGCGCGACCGGCACCGGCGCTTGCGCCGCCGCTGGTACCGGCTGGGGCGACGCGACCGGCACCGCCGCTTGCGCCGCCGCTGGTACCGGCTGGGGGTGCGGCGGCGCCAGTGGCGGCGCGGCCAGCCGCGGCACCCACAGGTCGATCCCCATGGCGTGCAGGTAGGCGCGGCGGCGGGTCTCGTCAAGCATCGGGTCTGTCCCTGCGGCGGCCCGGCTCAGACGTCCCCGATCTGTGGATGGGCGCGCGCCAGGGGCTGGAGGATCTTGTTGACGGCGTTCAGATAGGCCTTGGCGGAGGCGATGACGATATCGGTGTCGGCCCCCTGCCCGTTGACGATACGCCCGCCCTTCTCCAGCCGCACCGTGACCTCCCCCTGGGCGTCGGTGCCGCTGGTGATGGCGTTGACCGAGTAGAGCTTGAGCACGGTGGCGCTGGCGACGATGGACTCGATGGCCCTGAAGGTGGCGTCCACCGGGCCGCCGCCGGTGGCGGTGCCGGGCCGCTCGGCCCCGTCGACCATCAGCACCAGGTCCGCACTCGGGGTCTCCCCGGTCTCCGAGCAGACCCGCAGCGACACCAGCTTGACCCGCTCCTTGGCCGCGTCCAGGTTGGCATCGCTGACCAGGGCCTGGAGGTCCTCGTCATAGATGTCGTGCTTCTTGTCCGCCAGGTCCTTGAAGCGGGAGAAGGCGGCGTTGAGTTCCTCCTCCGAACTCAAGACCACGCCCAGTTCCAGCAGGCGACTGCGCAGCGCGTTGCGGCCCGAGTGCTTGCCCAGGACCATGCGGTTGGTGTTCCAGCCCACATCCTCGGCGCGCATGATCTCGTAGGTCTCGCGGTTCTTGAGCACCCCGTCCTGGTGGATGCCGGCCTCATGCGCAAAGGCATTGGCCCCGACCACGGCCTTGTTGGGCTGGACCGGGAAGCCGGTGATGCTGGAGACCAGGCGCGAGCAGGGGACTATGTGGGTGGTGTCGAGGCCCACGTCGCAGTCGAAGAGGTCCTGGCGGGTACGCACCGCCATGACGATCTCCTCCAGGGCCGCGTTGCCGGCGCGCTCCCCCAGGCCGTTGATGGTGCACTCCACCTGGCGCGCCCCGTTGCGCACGGCGGCGAGCGAGTTGGCGGTGGCGAGCCCCAGGTCGTTGTGGCAGTGGACCGAGAAGATGGCCTTGTCGGCATTGACCACCCGCTCCTTCAGGGTGCGGATCAGGGTGCCGAACTGGTCGGGGATGTTGTAGCCCACGGTGTCGGGGATGTTCACGGTGCGGGCGCCGGCGTCGATCACCGCCTCCAGGATCCGGCACAGGAAGTCGATCTCCGAGCGCCCGGCGTCTTCCGGGGAGAACTCCACGTCGTCGGTGTAGCGCAACGCCCGTTTGACCGCATGGACCGCCTGCTCCAGCACCTGGTCCGGGGACATGCCGAGCTTCTTCTCCATGTGGATCGGCGAGGTGGCGATGAAGGTGTGGATGCGCCCGGCCCGGGCCCCGGCCAGGGCCTCGCCGGCGCGGTCGATGTCCTTGTCCATGGCGCGCGCCAGGCCGCATACCCGGCTGTCCTTGATCACCGCGGCGACCGCCTTCACACCCTCGAAGTCGCCGGGGCTGGCGATCGGGAAGCCGGCCTCGATCACGTCCACCTTGAGCTTTTCGAGGGCCTTGGCGATGCGCACCTTCTCGTCGCGGGTCATGGAGGCGCCGGGGGACTGCTCGCCGTCGCGCAGCGTGGTGTCGAAGATGATCAGGTGGTCTTTGGTGCTCATGGCTCTATCGGGTTCTCGTTGGTGCCCGCGGGGCGGCGGCTTGGTGCTCAAGGTTCCAGGGCGTTGATCTTGGCAGCAAGGGCGGCGGCTGTCACGGGGTGGGCATCGACTTCAGCTTCAGCAGGGGCAGGTTCGGCGACTCCGGACGCGGCCTGAGGGTCTTGCGTCCGCAGTCCACCACCAGATCCAGTTGTTCCAGCACGAGTTGGCCGATCAGTGGTTCGCACAGGGGGGGGCCGACCACACAATCCGTCACCATGGTGCGCCCGAGGATCTCGACCTCCAGGCCGCGGGCCGTGGGCAGTTCCTCTTTGCGATCGTCCGCGTAGGTCACGATGACGCGACCGCCCTTCAGGAGCCCGAGCTTCCCCACCTCATCTTCCGGCAACAGGACCATGACCGCGCCGGTGTCCACCAGGCAATCGAGCGTGCTGGTGGGGATGGCCGCGAGGTTGCCCTGACCGCGCTCGGCCAGTCCCACGTCCAGGAAGTTGCGCAGCCGCGCGGTGGCGCGTACCTCGCCCATCAGCGGTGCCCGCCGATCGTCTCGTCAGTGCTCATGGTTGCGGCCTCGTCCGGGTGCTCTGGTTGCCGTTCATTCTGGTCCGGTGCAGCCTTGATGTCGATGTCATTGAGGTGCTGGGGTGCGATCAGAACTGATGTGGTGACCGAGATCCCGGGTACGCTGTCGTTGTCGTTGTCGTTATCGTTGTCGTTGTCGTTGTCGTAATCGAATAATCCGAC